>JAQWQF010000007.1 GCA_029244935.1 Methylophilaceae bacterium
AAAAAATCCTTTATAATTCAATGCTTGCAAATTTATATAACTTTAATTCACAATGTTATCCACAGATATTGTGGATGAAATATATGATAACTTTACTTAGGATTAGTTATGCTTGTTGAAGGAAAATCTTACAGGACGATAGAAGCCTCTAGCGACCTCACTAGAGTGACAATAATTGATCAAACTGCTCTTCCATTTAAATTTGAATTGATTGATCTTAAGAGCTTAGAAGATGTTATTCAGGCTATAAAAATTATGCAGGTCAGAGGAGCTCCTTTGATAGGAGTAACCTCTGCTTTTGGAATTGCCCTAGCGATGAATAACGATTCCTCAGATCAATCACTCCTAGACGCTGCTTTTTCGCTCAAAGAATCAAGACCTACAGCAGTTAATTTAGCATGGGCTGTAAATAAAATGCTGGAACATTTAAAACCTTATGATACTAATGATAGAGCAAAGATTGCCTGGCTTTATGCCAATGAATTAGCTGAAGATGATATTAAAACTAATATAGACATTGGAAGGGCAGGCTTACCATTATTAAAGCAGATAAAAAGTTCCCCACTTAATATTTTAACTCACTGCAATGCTGGTTGGCTGGCGACTATTGATAATGGAACTGCTTTAAGTCCAATATACCAAGCATTTGAAGAAGGAATAGATATTCATGTGTGGGTAGATGAAACTAGACCACGAAATCAAGGAATGAGTCTTACAGCATGGGAGTTAACTCAAGCCAAAATCCCTCATACTATTATTTCAGATAATACGGGAGGTTTATTAATGCAGCAGAATAAGGTTGACTGTGTCATAGTGGGTGCTGATCGTATATCGATAGATGGACAGGTCTGTAATAAAATTGGAACCTATTTAAAAGCACTAGCAGCGAAGGCACATAATATACCTTTTTATGTAGCTGCTCCATTAAGTACTATTGATAACAGCTTTATAGGAGAAAAAAAGTCATTTGAGATTGAATGTAGACATCCTGATGAACTCCTTAGAATTAAAGGAATGAATAATGATGGGACAGTCTCAGAGGTTAAAATTGGAATGTCTACTGCATATAACCCAGCTTTTGACTTAACACCAGCTGAATATATAACGAAGATAATCTGTGAAAAAGGAAGTTATAATCCTGAATCTATAGGGACACTTTTATGATGAAAAAAGAGATGTTGCTAAGAAAAAGTTTATTTCAATCTTCATTATTGCTAAACCGAAAAGGCTTAAATCATGGTGCAACAGGTAATTTAAGTTGTAGAAATGATAATGGTTTTATTATTACCCCTAGTGGTGTTAGTTTAGAGAATTTAGATTCAAATTCAATGGTTGAGATAGGTTTTAATGGTGAGATTATTAACTCAAAAAGCAATTATAAACCATCATCTGAATGGCTTTTTCATCGAGATATTTATGCTGCAAAAGATGATATTCATGCAATTGTCCATACGCACTCAGTTTTTTCAAGCACATTAAGCGTTATAGGAGAAAGCATTCCTCCCTTTCATTATATGATAGCAGTTGCTGGTGGGGATTCTATTAGATGCTCTGATTATGCTTTATTTGGTTCTCAGGAGCTATCTAATAATATTATTATCGCAATGGAACAAAGGAAAGCATGCCTTATTTCTAATCATGGCATGATTGCAATAGGAAAGGATTTAAATGAAGCCATTAATATTGCTATTGAAGTTGAACACCTTGCACAGGTTTATGTTCAAGCAAAGATGATTGGTACCCCAAAATTATTGAATGACAATCAAATGCTTGAGGTGATCGATAAGTTTAAAAATTATGGTGAATGGTCAAAAGATTAAACTATTCATTGTGAGAGCTAAAGCTTTAAAGTAAAATATTACACCGTCAGCAAATTTTTAAAGATGCCTTCTAATGACCAAATATGTTTTTGTAACTGGCGGTGTAGTTTCTTCTCTTGGCAAGGGTA
Organism: Methylophilaceae bacterium; assembly: GCA_029244935.1. Classification (GTDB taxonomy): domain Bacteria; phylum Pseudomonadota; class Gammaproteobacteria; order Burkholderiales; family Methylophilaceae; genus BACL14. The sequence goes on from JAQWQF010000007.1 coordinate 1,949, forward strand.
TTTCTGCCGCAAGTCTTGGAGCTATTCTAGAGTCTCGTGACTTAAATGTAACGATGCTAAAACTTGATCCCTATATTAATGTTGATCCTGGAACAATGAGCCCTTTTCAGCATGGAGAGGTTTATGTAACTAATGATGGAGCAGAAACTGATCTAGATTTGGGGCATTATGAGCGATTTATTTCTTCAAAAATGACAAAGAAGAACAATTTCACAACAGGTCAGATATACGATAGCGTTATTAAGAAAGAAAGAAAGGGAGGGTATCTTGGAAAAACAGTTCAGATAATTCCTCATATTACTGATGAGATAAAACTCCATATAAAAAATGGAGCTAAAGGTTCTGATATTGCAATCATCGAAGTTGGTGGAACTGTTGGGGATATTGAATCCCTTCCTTTTCTAGAGGCTATTCGACAAATGGGCTTTGAGGAGGGAAGAGATAATGTTTGCTATATTCATTTGACCCTACTTCCTTGGATTGCAACAGCTGGAGAGCTTAAGACAAAACCCACCCAGCACTCTGTAAAAGAATTGAGAGAGATTGGTATTCAGCCAGATATTTTATTATGCCGGTCAGAGCGACCTATTCCGCAAGAGGAAAGAGATAAAATTGCTTTATTTACAAATGTAGCAACTAATGCAGTTATCTCAGCCACTGATTCAGACTCTATTTACCGCATCCCAATGATGTTGCATGAACAGTCAATGGATGTGATTGTTTGTGAAAAACTAAATATAAAACCAAAAAAAGCTGATCTTGTGCAGTGGAAAAAAGTTATAAAGTTGCTTGATGGAGCAAATGAGTTAGTGAATATTGCATTTGTTGGTAAGTATGTACATTTAACTGAGTCGTATAAGTCATTAACTGAAGCTCTTATTCATGCTGGTTTTCATAATAATGCCAAAGTTAAAATTCACTTTATTGATTCTGAAAAAATTCAAGAGAAGGGAATTGGTGAATTAAAAAATGTTGATGCAATTTTAATACCTGGGGGTTTTGGAGTTAGAGGGACTGAGGGTAAAATAAAAGCAATTCAATTTGCAAGAGAAAATAAAATTCCTTTCTTAGGTATTTGTCTAGGTATGCAATTAGCAGTCGTAGAATATGCTCGTAATAAGGCAGGACTTGTTAATGCTAATAGTACAGAATTTGATGGTAGTACGAAGTATAAAGTTGTTGGATTATTGGCTGAATGGAAAACTTCTAAAGGTGAATTGGTAAAGAGAAATGAAAATTCAGATCTTGGCGGAACAATGAGATTAGGAGCTCAAAAAGCTCCAATATTAAAAGATACTCTAGCTTATGGTATTTATGGTTCTGAAGTAAATGAAAGACACAGACATCGATTTGAAGTTAATAATTCATATGTGGATCAATTAATTCAAGCAGGTTTAGTGGTTTCATCTAGAACACCATCTGAGAATCTGTGTGAAATCATAGAGCTCTCAAACGATGATCATCCATGGTTCTTTGGCTGCCAATTTCATCCGGAATTTACGTCAAACCCAAAAGTTTCCCATCCATTATTCTTATCATTCATTAATGCTGCATTATCTTATCAAAAAGGTTAAAAAATGAAATTATGCGACTTTAAAGTAGGTCTAGATAAACCTTTATTTTTAATAGCTGGGCCTTGTGTCATTGAGTCAGAGTCAATGACTATAGATGTTGCCGGAAAGCTAAAAGAGATGAGTGATGATTTGGGTATTCCTTTTGTTTTTAAATCATCATTTGATAAAGCAAATAGAAGTTCAAATAAAACATTCAGAGGGTTTGGTATAGATGAGGGTTTGAGAATTTTAGATTTAGTTAAAAAGCAAATAGGTGTTCCTATCTTAACTGATATTCATGATGTCTCTCAAATTGAAGCAGTTACAAGTGTGGTGGATGTGCTTCAAACCCCAGCATTTTTATGCCGACAAACTGATTTTATTTCTGCCGTAGCAAAATCAGGGAAGCCAGTTAATATAAAAAAAGGTCAATTTTTAGCGCCTCATGATATGAAACAGGTAGCTCAGAAAGCTAAAGATGCAAACGGTGGTATAGATAATATTATGGTTTGTGAGAGAGGAGCTTCTTTTGGTTATAACACATTAGTTTCAGACATGAGGAGTTTATCAATAATGAGAGAAACCAACTGCCCTGTAGTTTTTGATGCAACACATTCTGTTCAGCAACCAGGTGGTCAGGGAGATAGAAGTGGAGGCCAAAGTGAGTTTGTCCCTCTTTTAGCAAGAGCTGCAGTTTCATGCGGAATATCAGGAATCTTTATGGAAACACATCCAAATCCAAAAGAGGCTTTATCGGATGGCCCTAATGCAGTTCCTTTGGATCGGATGAAAAAGTTACTTGAAGTTCTTAAAGAACTTGATTACGTAGTTAAATCAAAAAAAATATTTTAGTTAGGAAGCAAAAATGATTGTGATACAGGATATTCGAGGACGAATGATAATAGACTCTCGAGGAAACCCAACTGTTGAAGCTGAAGTGTTACTTAATGATGGGTCAATTGGAAGAGCGTCAGTTCCATCAGGTGCTTCTACTGGGAGTAAGGAGGCTATTGAACTTAGAGATAAAGATAAAACTATATACCTAGGTAAAGGGGTGTCAAAGGCAGTTAGTAATATTAATGAAATTATTTCCCCAGCATTAAAAGGAAAGTCTGCAGAGAATCAAGAAGATCTCGACAATATTATGCTTGTATTAGATGGGACAGAGAATAAGTCTAATTTAGGAGCAAATGCTATTCTCGCTGTATCAATGGCTGCTGCGCATGCCGGCGCATAAAGAAAAAAAAAGCACTTATTTGAATTTTTAAATCCTAATGGCCCATATAGTATGCCGACTCCAATGATGAATATTATTAATGGGGGAGCACATGCCGAAAATAATGTTGATATTCAAGAATTTATGATTATACCTGCGGGTCTCCCAACATTTTCAGATGCTATTAGATGTGGGGCAGAAATTTTTCATGCCCTAAAGAAAAATTTAAATAAAAATAATTTGGCGACAACAGTAGGAGATGAAGGAGGCTTTGCCCCGAATTTGAACTCTAATGAGGCTGCATTGCAATTGATTATGGAATCAATTGAGATGGCCGGGTATGAGCCTGGTAAGCAGGTTTTTTTGGGACTTGACTGCGCAAGCACTGAATTTTTTAAGAGCGATAATTATCTTTTAGATTCAGAAAATTTATCTTTAAGTTCCTCGCAAATGTCAGATTATTTAGCGGCTTGGTGTGATAAATATCCAATTATCAGTATAGAAGATGGTATGAGTGAGTTTGATTGGGAAGGCTGGGGAGTCCTAACAGAAAGATTAGGAAATAATATTCAGTTAGTAGGGGACGATTTATTTGTAACAAATCCTAAAATCCTCAAGAAAGGAATCGAAAGGAAAGTAGCAAATTCTGTATTAATTAAAGTTAATCAAATTGGAACATTAACAGAAACATTTAAAACTATAGGGATGGCAAAGAAGGCAGGCTATACCTCTGTTATATCTCACCGTTCTGGTGAGACTGAGGACACAACAATTGCAGATATAGCTGTAGCAATGAATGCCATGCAAATTAAAACTGGCTCTATGTCTCGCTCTGAGAGAATTGCAAAATACAATCAACTATTAAGGATTGAAGAATATCTGGGCGATAAAGCTTTATATCCAGGTTTATCTGCTTTTTATCAGATAAATAAAAAAAATTGAAATCACTCACTGCTATTTTTATTTTGTTGATCATCTTAATTCAGTACCCATTGTGGGCTGGAAAAGGTGGTTGGTATAATGTTTTTCAGTTATCAAATGAGTATGAGGCTCAAAAAGAAATTAATATTGAGTTAAAAAAACAAAATGATGCCTTGAGGGCAGAAGTAAATGATTTAAAAAATGGAACAGATGCTATAGAGGAAAAAGCAAGAGAAGAGCTTGGTATGATAAAAAAAGGCGAAATTTATTTTCAAGTAATAAATAAAGCTAAGCAATAAGTCAAAAAATTAAGATAAGCTAAATTTATTTTTTTCAGACTTACTAATATCAACATCAATTCCATTAAGAGTAAGATTATTTAAATCAGAGTCAATACGTATTTCAATTAATAGCACAAAATTATTATTGCTTGTATGCGCAGCATCAACAACTTGCCCAACTGAGTCCTTATTATTTAAAATACTATTTCCATATAAGGGCTCAGACGCACTCTGGAAGGATGCTATATACATTCTTCTTTTTGGTTTTCCTAGATAATGCGTGCGCGCAACAATTTCTTGACCAGTGTAACAACCTTTCTTAAAATTAATAGCACCAATAATATCTAAATTAATTGATTGTGGAATAAATGCCTCTTGTGTTTCATTATAGATATTTGGAATACCTGATTTAATATTTTGTGCAACCCAAACATTAAAATCTTTTTTTTCTAATTCGTCAGAATTATTTTTAATAAAATCCATACAATTTCTTTTGTCACCCACAATAATTAACCTTAATCCATCACTATAAAGTTTAGTTACAATTAGAGATTCTATATTCACTGATTCCATTTCATTTTTTGGTGAATTATTTAATAAACTTAATTGGCTCGCGAGGTTATCTGTGTATAAGCCAAAATACATTAATCTATCCGGGTTTAGCTGTAAGCTAACATCAGATCTAAGGATATACATTGATAATTTTTTTATAATATTTTCTGCAATAGATGTGGGTAGAAAAAGAAGATAGCTATCTTGATACCTAACAACGTGAAAAAGAGCTAATAATCGACCTTTTGGATTACAGAAGCCCGCATAAATAGATTGAGTTAAGGTAGCTAGTGATAAGTCGTTAGTAAGCTGGCCTTGAAGAAATAAGAGTGCATCATTACCACTAACTGAAATAACACTTAATTGTTTAAGATCAAGTATAGAATTTTTATATTTTTGCATACATTTTTTTTGTAAGTATTTTTTTTATTTTAGTAATCGAAAAAAAACGAATGCTAAATAGAATTAAAGCTAAAAAAGTGAAGAAATTCCGTAATGGTAGGTTAGACTGATCGCGCCATGCTGCTTTTTGTTTTTTCATTTCTAATAGTATATTTGCAGCACTATCTCCCTTGATATAAGAGCCATTTATTTCTTTTGAAATTGATACTAAGTATTCCTCATTAAGTTTAGATATGTATCGATCACTCTCCCCAATTGCAACACTATCGTTTCTAGTTCCTATATTCGACTCAGAAATTTGTGCAATTCCTGGCTGAAGGGCAAAGCTATCAATCGCCCAATATCCGATTAATTGATTGTGGCTGTCATATTTTGGTATAGGAGCTCCATCATCAGAGCCAATACCAACAAACAACCAATCATTGCCACCTTGAAACTGAGTTAAATCTCGGGTATTAAAAACATGTAATTTTGGTGCTTCTTCACCGTCAGTAAAGTAAATAACCTGAGCAGACTCTGGAAAGCTTCTGATAAGCCTTGCAAGGTTAACTAGAGATTCACGAATACGAGTATTACCAGACCATGTTGAACGCCAATCTAAATGATCAATTGTGGTATTGATTGCACTAAAATTCCTACATATTTCTATAGGAGTATAAGTTGCCGCAACACTTACACCTGCAAACATTCCAATACTAACCTTGGTTTTACAGGGTAACTGTTCTAATACTGTTCGAAGGGTTGCTTTGGTGAAGTCTAACCTAGAAATTTTTTTGTTGTTGTACATCATGTCCTCAGTATTCATACTTTGAGAAATATCTACAACAAAAATATAATTATATATATCTCTTTTAAATGGTATTGATGGATTAGCAATTGCTGCAGCAATTGAAAGCACTGCTAATAAAAGCATTAAAAGGTTTTTATCGTCTTTTAATTTTTTTATTATTAATTTCATGGAAGGCCGACTGGAATATTTCCCATAATTAAACCTGGGGAATCTGAGTCACCAACTCCCGGTGTAGGCTCCGAAGGAAGCATAGTAAGTAATCGGTCAAGATTGTGCTTAGTGTCCCAGTGGACATTACTAGCCTTAATAGATTGCACATAAGATTTCTTTGCCTGTCTAAGTAAATATTCAGCTTCGGGCCTTGCATCCATGCTAGTCCCCATAATGGCTAGCCCTCTAAGAAAAAATATATTTCCAATATTATGTTGAACTGCTGATTTTTGTTCTTCACTTGCTTCAGTTAAAAGATTGTTGAAAAGAGTTGTTGATTCCTTAAATATTCCATTTTCTGCAAGCCAATATGCCGTTGAAAAACGACTCTCAAAACTTTGACTGAAGAATTGTGGTGCTTCTCCTTTTTTAACACTCTCATTAAATCTTGTTATTTGGTAGAGGTTAAGTGCAGATGAGAGAATAAAATAGCTGCTTATAGAAAGAATTATGATGGAAAAATAAGTTATTTTTTTAACACTAAATATGTTTTGTATTTTCATCTGAATGATTTTACCTCAAGAAATTTTAAAGTTAAAAGAACAAGTGACATTATGAATGCAGTGATTAATAAAATTAGTGAGTAATTTTTACCAGGAATAATTTCGTTATAAACAATAGGTTTTTTTTCTTTGAGGTTAATTTCACTAATTGCTTTTTCAAGAGACTTTGGGTCTTCGGCCTCAAAGGCTTGGAATGGTGATCTAAACGTTTTAAAGTATTCGTATAGCTCTAGCGCTGGCGGGAGCGGATCATCATCTCTTTTATATTGAAGCATTTGATCATTCACATAATTTTCATCAAAAATACTAATGCCATCTGGTTGCCTTAGAACTATCCAATACAAGCCAATTTGGAACCGGTCAAACCAATCTCTAATCTTTTGCTGTGTATTTGAATCAATTCGTCCTGCTCCATCTGATAATAAAATAATTGCTCTTGATCCTGAGTCGGCAACTTCATTAAATAGTGCTGCACTACTTGTTAGACCTGCACCAATATTAGTTTGAAAAAGTGCGTTACCTGCAGTGGCATTTACAGCAGCTTTTATTGCATCTTTATTTTCGGTCAAGGGGAGAACAAACATAGCTGAGTTACTAAATGTTACAACTCCAACCATGTCATTAGTTCGGGAATTAAAAAAATCAATAATAAGTCTGCTAGCAGCTGCTGACTTTGTTTCTCCTGCTTTCTCAGAAGACTCATGAGTGGCAAAAGGTTCGTCCATGGAAGCGCTTCTATCTAAAACCAATCCAATTTGAGCGCCTTCTCCAATTTTTTCTATTGTTCTTTGGTTTGAGAAGGGTTGAGAAAGAGCTAAAATAAGAAGTACAATGATTATGCTGCCTAATAATTTTAGTAAAAATCCAATTATTTTTGATGTCCAATCAATAGGAATCATTTGGGACCAAGAGTAGGTATGAGGTGAAGGCTGCTTGAGAAAAAAAGGAGCAAGCGCCAGGGGAAATAGGAATAAAAACCATGGGGCTATAAAATTCATTTAAAACCTAATTTTTTAATATCACCCGAATCAATTATCAGGCCTCGTTCGCACATCCGACAGTGCAAGGTAAATGAAATTAGCCATGCATAGGTTTCGGCTAGATTAAAATTGTTTTTTCTCTCAAAATTTATTGCTTTAGATAATTTAAAGAAGTCATTTATTTCAGCTTCGATGTAATTGAAGCTTTTATTTTTTTTAAAAAGTCTTTCTTTATTATTGGTAAATAATGCTTGATTAATTGTTAGGTTAAATCCATGGTGAAGCTCAGAGATAAGCAGTTCTATTTCTTTTTTAGTGGCATTTTTATTTTTATATTTTCGATATACAGAACTAAACACCTTGTTTTGTTTTGGAAGCCAAGTATATCTACTGTATATATAGAATAGTGTAAGAATACTTATAACAAATCCAACAGCTCCATATCGGATTTTCTGATTACTTGGCATTTTGTCGATTGTTAATGGGCCCCGAAATGCACTCATATCATCTTCAACTTTCACAGCTCCAAATATTGCAATTGGAGATGTTGCTATAGTAAGCTCAGGAATTCTAAATTTAACAACATTATCGGGTTCTATCGGATTAATTAAGCGGTAATAATCGGCTGTAATAAATGCAGGTTTAGCTACAACATTATTAGTGAATATTTGATATTTGAGGAAAATTTTGTAAGTAATTAAATCCTTTGTATTCTTTTTTATATATTGAATATCCCTGAGAGTCATACCAAGTAATTTTCCTCTATATCTTTTTTCGTAACCTACAATTGGTAAGGATTCTTCAATCAATTGGTAAGGTTTTTTTATAGAAATCGTAATCTGCCTATTAATAATATCCCCAACCGTATAGCCAACTCGCTGGTTAGGCTCAACAATATTAAGCTCAATAAATTTTGGGTCAATATCCTTGAATTTATTAGGATCCTCATAAGCATTTAAACTAATTGTTAAAAGAAATATTAAAAAGCCAAATAATTTATGCATGGAAGTACTCATTAAAATATTCTGTCATTAGAAGAGGATTAAATTTTTCCCCTACAAAAAATGCAGGTGAATTTAGATGTATAAATGTTTTTTCAAGTAATTTTCTTCTTTCTTTAAAGTTTTCTTGAATGCGTTCTTTCATTTTTTTTCTCAAGACCATAGTTGATTCTTCTCCTGACTCTGGATCATTTACTGTAAGAATCCCAAAGTTCGGAAGATTCTCATATTCACTTTTATTCCACAGTACAATTGGTACAACTTGATGTCTACTTAGTAGTGAAAAGCCTTCTTCAATATCCTTAATTGGCATATGAAAGTCAGATATGAAAAAGATTAATGTTTTATCTTTAGGTAGAAATTGGTAGGCAGATTTTATACCGTAATGCCCACCTTTTTTTGCTCTATAATTACTTAATCGATTAATAAGATTTTGAGTTCGGTGGGATCTATAAGATAGGCGTGCTACCCATTCTGGATCAATTACATCTTCTATCCCAATAAAACCAATTGCATCACTTTTAGCAACAACAGAATTAGTTATAACTGACGCAATTTCAGACGCATATTCAAGTTTAGTTTTTTGGGAACCAAAATTCATACTACCTGATAAGTCAGCAAATATCATAACTGGAGTAGCGCTCCTTTGATTAAATATCCTAACCTGAATTTGCTCAAATGGATCACGTATAGTTTGACGAATATCGATACGTCTGGGGTCTGGATAGTCTAGGAGTGTTGCATGACCTGCAAATTCAAGACCCATACCCCTTTGTGCGCTTTTATGTTGTCCAGGGTGGTGGCCTCTAGATTTCCAATTAATATGGTAACTGAATATATCTTCAGAAAATTTCATCTACGGGGCACTAACCTTATTAATAATTTCTTTAGTTAATTCTTTAGCAATTTCAGTTCTTCTGAGCTCATAAACTGGATTAAAAACTAGTCTATGGGCAATTGTTTCATGGAATACTGCATGAATATCTTCAGGTAAAACTGATGAGCGATTATCCATCCATGCATTAACTCGGGCACATTTCATCATCATGCTAATACCTCGTGGGCTTGCACCCGAAATAATTAGACGCTCAACATCAATACCGCTTATTTTGACATCATAAAGGCTAGGATTTTTTGTAGCTTTCCATAGATTCAGTGAGTAGGTTTTAAGTGCCTCAGTTGCGTCAATATTTTTTTGAATATTTTCTGATACTTCATTTAATTTATCAAATTTAAAAAGCTCTGGTTTAGCTTCCTCAATTAGCTTATCAGCGTCATGAAATTTTGTATCAAAAACAAGACTAGTCATTAATTCATCTATTTCTGGTATAACAATTGGAATTTCCATCATAAATCTATCTCTTGCAGCTGACGGAATTTCAAAAGTCTCCTCTTTTTCAACTTGGTTTCTGTCAGCAAAAACAATTAAATGAGGAAACTTATATTCACTATTAAATGCGGATAATGTTTTTTCTGCCATAATTCGAAGTAAAAGTGAATGCACTTGTGGCCTTGCTCTATTAATTTCATTAAAGAAAAATATTGAGAGGTCTTCTCCAGACTTAAGAATAGGACCATTACTTACATGCGGCTTTCCATCTTCACCTAAATATGTATGGTAAATTAGGTCATTTGGCATTAGATCAATTGTTCCCTCTATTCGCTCATACCCTCCACCGATTGATCGAGCAAAAGCTTTTAAAAGTGTAGTTTTACCAACTCCAACATCTCCTTCTAAAAGCACGTGACCTCTTGCAAATATTGAGGTTGTAATTAGTTTTATTGGGCTTTCTTGTCCAACGATTACTTTATTAACTTCACCCTCCAAAGTTAAGGCAAGTTTTCGCCATTCAGCCAGATTTTGGTCGCTCATTGTGATATATTCCTAAGAAATTACTTGAATTTACTCGACTATAAACTAGTTCATGTGTACGGTAAAGACAACTGAAAATAGTTTAAGTTGCATACCCATTGAGTTAACAGAAAAATATGGAATATTTGAAAAATAATGAAAAAAAATAGCTACACAAATGAAGAGTTAATTGAATGCGGACAAGGAAAATTGTTTGGAGAAAATAATGCTCAGTTGCCTCTCCCCCCAATGCTTATGTTTGATCGTATTACTAGTATTAACGAAGATGGCGGAGAATTTGATAATGGTCAAATTGTCGCTGAAATGGATATCACAGATGATCTATGGTTTTTTCAGTGTCATTTTAAAGGTGACCCAGTGATGCCAGGATGTCTTGGGCTTGATGCAATGTGGCAGTTAGTTGGTTTTTATTTAGGCTGGAGAGGTGGAAAAGGAAGGGGAAGGGCATTAGGGAGTGGAGAGGTAAAATTCACTGGACAAGTCTTACCGACAGCAAAGAAAATTACCTATATTATAGATTTAAAGCGTGTGATTATTAGAAAGCTTGTGATGGGTATTGCGGATGCAAAAATGGAGGTTGATGGCCGCACTATTTACCAAGCAACAGACCTTAAAGTTGGTTTGTTTACTTCAACAGATAATTTCTAAGAGGATAGTTAATTGAAAAGAGTTGTTATAACAGGTATGGGTATTGTATCTAGCTTAGGCAATAATGTAACTGAGGTAGAGCAAAGTCTTCGAGACGCTAAATCTGGAGTCACTTTTCAGCCGGAGTATGAATCTAATGGTTTAAGATCGCAAGTTGCAGGATCTATTAATATTGATGTTGAAGAATTAATCGATAGAAAGTTATTACGCTTTATGGCAAAAGGACATGCATATGCTTGGATAGCTATGCAGGAAGCTATAAGTGATGCTAAATTGCCTGAAGATCAGGTTTCCAATATAAGAACAGGAATTATTGTTGGGGCTGGAGGAACATCAACAGAAAGTATGCTCCATGGATCGGAAGTACTTAAAGAGAAAGGGATTCGAAGAGTGGGCCCATATATGGTAACAAAAACAATGTCTAATGGTGTCTCAGCTTGTTTGGCTACAGGAGCAAAGATTAAAGGTATAAACTATGCAATAACATCTGCATGCTCAACCAGTGCTCATTGTATTGGTAATGCATACGAGCAAATTCAGATGGGTAAGCAAGATATTATATTTGCCGGCGGGGCTGAAGAAGAGCATTGGACAATGAGTTACCTTTTTGATGCTATGGGTGCAATGTCCTCAAAATATAATTCTGAGCCAGAAAAAGCATCAAGAACTTTTGATATTGATAGAGATGGGTTTGTTATTTCAGGGGGTGGCAGCATACTTGTAGTGGAGGAGTACGAACATGCTAAGGCCCGTGGCGCAAAAATTTATGCTGAGATAGTTGGTTATGGCGCAACTTCTGATGGCCATGACATGGTTGCTCCAAGTGGTGAAGGTGCTCAGCGATGTATGAAAATGGCTTTAATGGAGAATAAAACAGAAGATGTTGATTATATTAATGCACATGGAACAAGCACTCCGGTTGGCGACTCTGCGGAACTTGATGCAATTCGAGCAGTGTTTGGAAAAAATGAATATGGAAAAATTCCAGTTATTGCATCAACTAAATCATTATCTGGACATGCTTTAGGTGCAGCAGGATCAAATGAAGCAATTTATAGTTTAATTATGATGAATAAAGGCTTTATAACTCCATCTCTTAACGTTGATGAGATCGATCCAGCCGGAGAAGGTTTGCCAATTCTTATTGAAAAAAAGCAGGAGAAAATTCAAACTTCTATGTCTAATAGTTTTGGTTTTGGCGGAGTAAATGCGACATTAATCTTCTCCACAAAAAATTTATAAAAGGTAAGATAACAAATAATTTTTAAACATTTAATTGGTAATAAATATTTTGACCCCAGTTCTTAAATCTAAAAAGCTAAATAATGTATGTTATGACATTCGTGGACCTATTTTGTCTCATGCTAAGCAAATGGAGGAAGAAGGGCATCGAATTATTAAATTAAATATTGGTAATCCTGCAGAATTTGGATTTGAGGCACCAGATGAAATAACGCAGGATGTTATTCGAAATATCAACAAATCTTCCGGCTATACAGAGAGCTATGGTCTTTTTGAGCCCAGAAAAGCCATTATGCATTATACCCAAGAAAAGGGTATTAAGAATGTTGATGTTGACGATATTATTTTAGGGAATGGTGTTTCGGAATTAATAGTTATGGCCATGCAAGGTCTTATTAATAACGATGATGAAGTTCTTATTCCTAAACCTGATTATCCATTATGGACTGCAGCAGTGACCTTAGCAGGTGGAAAGCCTGTTCATTATATATGTGATGAGAAGGCAGATTGGTTTCCTGATCTTGATGATATCAAATCGAAAATTACAAGCAAAACACGGGCAATTCTTGTAATAAATCCAAACAATCCAACTGGAGCACTATATTCTAACGAATTATTAGAGGAGATAATTGAGTTAGCAAGAATACATAATTTAATTGTATTTTCTGATGAAATTTACGATAAAGTTTTATATGATGGTCGAAAACATACTTCTATTGCATCATTAGCAGATGATATTTTATTTGTGACAATGAATGGTCTATCAAAAAACTATCGTGCATGTGGTTACCGGGCTGGGTGGTTAGTATTCTCTGGTAATAAATCAAAAGGTAAAGATTATTTAGAAGGACTAAATATCTTAGCATCCATGCGATTATGTGCAAATGTTCCTGGTCAACTTGCCATACAAACTGCATTAGGAGGGCATCAAAGTATAAATGATCTCGTAGCACCAACAGGTCGTTTATTTAAGCAAAGAGAATTAGCATATAAAATGATAAGTGACATTCCTGGAGTAACTTGTGTTAAACCTGCTGCTGCAATGTATTTATTTTTTAGACTTGATCCAAAAGTATATCCAATAAAAGATGACCAAGAATTTGTTCTTGATGTTCTAAAGGAAAAAAAAGTTTTAATGGTCCAGGGGAGTGGCTTTAATTGGGATGATAATAATCATATTCGGATGGTATTTCTTCCAAATATGGACGAATTGAAAATTGCTATAGATAGATTTTCAGAATATTTAACAGATTATAGAAAGTAAAAAATGCAAAAGAATATAAATGTTGGTTTAATAGGCGCAGGAACAGTTGGGAGTGGAGTCTATAAGGTTTTAAAAAAAAATTTCTCTGAGATTTATAAAAAAACTGGTAAAAAAATTATTATTTTTGCTTTAGCTGAAAAAGATATAAATAGAGCAAAAGAAATTGCTGGGGATGAAGTTATAATCCTTGAGGACGCCTTTGATCTTGTAAGTCATAAAGATATTCACATAGTGGTCGAACTAATAGGTGGCATTGGCATATCTAAGGATTTAGTTGTAGAAGCAATTAAAAATAAAAAACATGTTGTTACAGCAAATAAAGCTTTAATTGCGATACATGGTGAAGAATTAGTTATGTTAGCAAATAAACATAATGTAAATTTAGCCTATGAGGCAGCAGTTGCTGGTGGAATACCAATTATTAAATCAGTGAGGGAAGGTTTAGCAGGAAATAAGATAGAGTGGATTGTTGGAATTTTGAATGGAACTACAAATTATATTCTTACTGAAATGAAAGAAAATAATCTAGCATTTGATGTCGCCCTCAAGCAAGCTCAAGAGTTAGGTTTTGCTGAAGCAGATCCAACATTTGATATCGAAGGTGTGGATGCTGCTCATAAAATTACAATCCTAGCTTCAATAGCATTTGGTATTCCCATTAATTATGAAGCAACTCATGTTGAAGGTATAAGTAGTTTAGATCAAAAAGATATTATTTATGCTGAAGAGCTTGGTTATAAAATAAAATTATTAGGAATAACTAAACACAATAATGACTCTGTAGAATTAAGAGTTCATCCAACTTTAATTCCTGAAAAAAGATTAGTGGCGAACGTGGATGGCCCTATGAATGCTGTATTAGTTCAAGGAAATATGGTTGGGCCAACATTATATTATGGAGCTGGAGCTGGTTCAGATCCTACAGCTAGTGCAGTTGTTGCTGATATTATAGATTTATCTAGAAATTTAGAATCAAACAATACAACATTGATTCCCATTTTAGGTTTTACTAGTAATGAAATTAAAGCAAAGAAAATCCTTTCGATTGAAGATATAAATTCTGAGTTTTATTTAAGGCTCTCAATGAACAATGAATCTGGAGTCTTGGCAAAAATTACCCAAGTTTTTGCACAACATTCTATTTCAATAGATGCAATGGTTCAAAAAGAGATTCAAGAGGATGACAAAGTAGTAGACATAATTTTAGTCACATCAATTATGATAGAGAAAGATGTTAATAAAATAATTAATGAAATTGAAGCATTACCAGAGACTAAAAATAAGGTAGTTAAACTAAGAATTGAACAATTAAATAGATAATTAAACTATGAAGTATATTTCTACAAGAGGTAAATCTCCAGAATTAAGTTTCTGTGATGTTTTGTTAGGTGGCCTCGCTCCAGATGGTGGTTTGTATCTCCCAAAAAGTTATCCAAAATTCACAGAAAATGATTTAAATCTTATGAGATCTATGTCTTATCAGGATCTTGCTTTTTCTATTTTTGAAAAATTTATTGATGATATCCCTGCTAATGATTTATTAGCAATTATAAATAAAACATATACTGCAGACGTGTTTGGATACAATCGGTCCAACCAGAACCCTGAAGATATAACTCCAACATTAAAGCTTAAAGATAACTTATATCTATTGTCGCTTTCAAATGGACCAACATTAGCTTTTAAAGATATTGCTATGCAATTTTTAGGACATACTTTCGAATACGTTCTAAACAAGGAAAATAAAACGTTAAATATTTTAGGGGCAACATCTGGAGATACAGGGCCGGCAGCTGAATATGCAATGAAAGGAAAAAAAGGTATCAATGTATTTATGCTTTCACCTCACGGCACAATGAGTCCATTCCAGGCTGCTCAAATGTTCAGTTTACACGATGAAAATATTTATAATATTGCAGTTAAGGGAGTATTTGACGACTGTCAAGATATTGTGAAGGCCGTCTCGAATGACCTGCAGTTTAAAAAAGATAATAATATTGGTGCTGTAAATTCAATTAACTGGGGAAGAATATTAGCTCAGATTGTATATTACTTTAAGGGCTACTTATCTGTAACTAATGATAGTAGTCAAACTGTAGATTTTACAGTCCCCACAGGAAATTTTGGAAATATATGTGCTGGACATATTGCAAGAATGATGGGTTTACCTATTAATAAATTAGTTGTTGCTACTAATGAAAATGATGTTCTTGATGAGTTCTTTAAAACTGGAAATTATCAGCCACGTTCACCTAATGATACATTTCAAACTTCAAGCCCTTCAATGGATATTTCAAAAGCATCAAATTTTGAGAGATTTATTTTTGATGTGTTAGCCAGAGATGCCTCATCATTAACAGACTATTGGGAACAAATAGAGAATGGAGGTTCATTCCAGCTTGACAAAAATAATATGGAAGCAATGTCAGTATTCGGTTTTATTTCCTCTTCAAGTAAGCATGAAAATAGAATTAAATTGATCAAGAAGTTTTATGATGAATATGACGTCATTATTGATACACATACCGCAGATGGTGTTAAAGCATCACTCGATCATTTCTCAAAAGATACCCCAATGCTAGTTTTAGAAACTGCATTACCAACTAAGTTTGAAAAGACAGTTTTAGAAGCAATTGGTAAGAAGCCAACAAGGCCTGAAGCGCTAGTTAATTTAGAAAAAATAGATCAGAAATTTGAGGTTTTTGATAATAAGACATCATTGGTTAAAGATTTTATTCTGGCAAAAAAATAAAATGAAACAATATCTAAATCTTTTAAATTATGTAAAAGTCAATGGCGTTAAGAAAGAGGATCGAACGGGTATTGGAACCTTGTCAATTTTTGGTTACCAAATGAGGTTTGATTTAAATCAAGGCTTCCCTTTATTAACTACAAAAAAAATACATCTAAAATCAGTAATTCATGAATTGTTATGGTTTCTTACGGGTAATACTAATATCAAGTATCTAAAAGATAATGGTGTTTCTATTTGGGATGAGTGGGCTGATAGGAATGGAGATTTAGGTCCTGTTTATGGTTCACAGTGGAGGAGTTGGCCATCCCATGATGGTCAACCTATAGATCAAATAAAGAATTTGATTGAAGCCATAAAAATAAATCCTGATTCTAGGAGATTAATTGTTTCAGCATGGAATGTTGCTGAAATTGATAATATGAAATTACCTCCATGCCATGCTTTTTTTCAATTCTATGTTGCAGACAATAAATTATCATGTCAGTTATATCAAAGAAGTGCTGATATATTCTTAGGTGTTCCATTTAATATCGCTTCCTATGCACTTTTAACTAAAATGATTGCTCAGGTATGTAACATTAAATGTGGTGATTTTATTCATACTCTTGGCGATGCTCACATATACTTAAATCATATAAATCAAGTTAACGAACAACTAAGTAGGATGCCTAAAACCTTGCCTGAAATGAATATTAATCCTTTAATAAAAGATATTTTTCAGTTTAAATATGAAGATTTTAATTTAATTAATTATAATCCAGATCCATTAATCAAAGCTCCAGTAGCAGTTTAGTGAAAAAAATTTCTATCATCGTTGCAATGTCTCAAAATAACGTCATTGGTTTGAATAATAAATTACCATGGCATATATCTGCTGACTTAAAAAATTTCAAAAAAATCACACTTGGAAATCCAGTAATTATGGGAAGGAAAACGTACGACTCAATTGGTAAGCCACTAATAGATCGAGATAATATTGTAATTAGCAGAGATAATTCATTAAAAATTGATGGTGTACAAGTTGTAGATTCATTAGAAAAAGCAGTATTTAAAACAGCTGATTCCCCTGAAGTATTTATTATTGGTGGTCAGCAAATTTATAAAATTGCATTACCGTTAGCAACTCATATGTATGTCACTAAAGTTGATGGTAATTTTGAGGGTGATGCATACTTTCCGACCTACATACAGGCTGAATGGAGAGAAATAGGTCGGAAAAATTTAATTACAGAAAATAATTTAAAGTTCTCATTTCTGAAGTTTGAGAGGATTACCTAATAACTAAGCTTGCCTAGTTAAATATGTAACTTTAATTTGTTTAGGTGAAAAATATTCATTTACTACTGATTTCGCAGTATCTATATCAAAGCCTTTACAACTAAAAATGTCAATATAGCAATCACCACTTTTATCAACAAAATGCCCAGTGATTGATGAGGTTTCGATTAATTGAACAAGGCTATATCCTGCAGCATCTGCATTATGAGTAGCAAAATGTTCCAGTTTTGGATCACCCCACGCAATCATATTTATTTCCTTAACTAGTTCTTTTACAAAACTCTTAATATTATCTGGTGATTTTACTTTTTCTAAATCTCCATTTTTACAGTCTAATATTAGATGATATCCCCAATATTCCAATGCTAACTCCTTATATAAATTTTAAAAAAAAGGATTATATTTTAAATTTATATATTTTGGTAAATTATTTGTAGGGTATTAAATCTTAGGTAAAGTTACCCCAGTTTGGCCTTGATACTTGCCTCCACGATCTTTATAGGATGTCTCACACACTTCATCAGACTCAAAGAATAAAACTTGAGCACAACCTTCTCCAGCATAAATTTTTGCTGGTAGTGGGGTTGTATTACTAAACTCTAAGGTGACATACCCTTCCCATTCAGGTTCAAAAGGAGTTACATTTACGATAATACCGCATCGAGCATAGGTTGATTTACCTACGCAAACGGTCAATATGTTTCGTGGAATTTTAAAGTACTCAACTGTCCTTGCTAGAGCAAAGGAGTTAGGAGGAATAATGCAGTATTCGTTGTTAAACTCTACAAATGAATTAGGGTCAAATTTCTTTGGATCAACAATGGTGCTATTTATATTTGTAAAAACTTTAAATTCTGGAGCACAACGAATATCATAGCCATAGCTTGATGTTCCATAGGAAACAATTTTTTCACCTTCTTTTTCACGAACCATTTGAGGCTCAAAAGGGCTAATCATTTGATGTTCCTCAGCCATCTTTCTAATCCATTTATCAGATTTTATGGTCATCTAAATTCCAAAAATTGTATATGAATTTCAAATTTGTTTTTTCTTATATAAAAATTTATCGCCAGAATTGACTTGGGTCATCAAAAATAATTTTAGATGACTCAGGGTCTGAATCTCCTGATTTATATTGATTAAGCTTAACCTTATTTTTTGTCCAATAATCAATAATAGGATCAACAAATTTCCATTGTGCTGTAACCTCATCAATATGAAGAAATCTTGATTGATTACCATTCATAAGATCGAGCATAAGTGTCTCGTAAGCATCAATACTTTCATCACCATCAACTCGATTAAATCCTTCAAGATTTGTTGGTCTTAGTTCATTTTCATCGAGACCAGGTGTTTTAGTTGTTATTTCAATAGCAGTACTTTCTTTAGGTTGAATATCAAAGATAATCCAATTATTATTATCGCCAATTAATGAGTCACCATTTTTAAATTTTATTGAAATATTTGTACCGCTTGCATTTAAGCGCTTGGCTGTTCTTAGATAGATAGGAACACCTTTCCATCTTGGGGTATCAATAAATATTTTTACTGCAGCATAGGTCTCGGTGATGCTATCTTGGTTACCAACTTCATTTAAGTATCCTTCTACTCCGCCTTCACCTTTTATTTCTCCTGCAGCATATTGAGCCCTATAAGTATGATTATTAAAATCATTTTTACCAAATGGTTTAATTGCGTTTAGTAGCTTAATTTTTTCATCTCTAATATCATTTGGGGAAAAAGATTTTGGTTGCTCCATAGTTGTTAAGGCCATCATCTGTAGTAAATGACTTTGTATCATGTCACGAAGTGCACCAGTAGACTCGTAGAATATTGTTCTATCTCCAACCCCAAGCATTTCATGGTTGGTGATCTGTATATGATCGATATGCGTATTATTCCATATTGGCTCTAAAATAGAATTAGCGAATCTTGTAATAAGAATATTCTGTAGGGCTGATTTACCAAGATAGTGATCAATTCTATATATCTGCTCTTCATTTAGATGTTTTGAAATTGATTCTTGTAACTCAATTGCGCTTTTAAGGTTTGTTCCAAAAGGTTTTTCAATTAATACTCGTTTCCACCCTTTAGTTTGATCTAATAAGCCTACATCAGCGAGTTGATCAACAATTAATGCAAAATCGGAGGGTCGAACTGATAAAAAGAAAGCAAGATTTTGAGAGAATAATTTTTTTTCATTTAGTTTTTTAGAGAATTTTTGGAAGGCTTCTGGGTCTTCAGTTAGGTTTGCATGGTATATATTTCTTTCAATAAATCTCTTATATGTCTTTTTACAGTAACCATCTTTGAATTTTTTATCGAGCATACCCTTTACTTCTTTCTGCCAATCTTCCTGTGTTGAGGTTTGTCTTCCAACAGATAATATTTTCATATTATCAGGAAGTTGTCCTGACTCGTCCAAATGAAATAGGCCAGGTATAAGCTTTACCCTCGATAGATTTCCTTTTGCTCCAAATAAAACTAATGTTGAATTTTCAATCAATTTATTAACCTTTCTTTTTCATTAAGTGCCCACCAAATGCATTTCTCATAGTTGACAGGACTTTATAGCCATATCCCTTTTGTTTCTCTTGACTTCTAAATCTAACTTGAAGAGCTAGAGTAAGAACGGGACAAGGTATACCTTGTTCAATTGATTCGACCACAGTCCATCTACCTTCACCTGAATCTGCAACATATGGAGCTATTTCATCCATTGTCTGATCTGCTTTTAATGCTTCCGCTGTTAGATCTAAAAGCCAACTTCGGACAACTGATCCATGACGCCATAATTCCGTTATCTGAGCTATATCAAGATTAAATTCTTCCTTTCCTTTTAATAACTCTAAGCCTTCTGCAAATGATTCCATCATTCCATATTCAATCCCATTATGAATCATTTTTGTAAAGTGGCCAGAACCTACTGGTCCAGCATGTAGCCATCCAGTTTGAGGTGTCACTGCTAATGCTCTTAGAACAGGCTCAACTGCCTTAGCTACTTCAGTTGTCGCCCCTACCATTAAGCAATAGCCATTATCTAGTCCCCACACCCCTCCAGATGTTCCACAATCCATAAATCCAATTTCATGTTCCTCAAGAATTTTTCCTCTCTTAACACTATGCTTGTAATTTGAGTTTCCTCCATCAATTATTATATCTCCAGGACTTAACAGTGGAATTAATTCATTAATTTGATTTTCAGTTATTTCTCCTGCAGGAAGCATCATCCATATAATTTTCTGTCCGTCTAATTTTGAGAGCGTGTCCTCGACAGATGTTGCCCCAATTAAATTCTCGGTATTGACCAGTTCTTCTACAAGTGATTGATTGTTATCGTATCCAACTACCGAAACTCCATTGCGAATAAGTCTTGCAGACATATTGCCACCCATTTTTCCTAGTCCTAACATAGCGATTTTCATTTTATTCCTTTTGTAAAAGTGTAAAATTTGTTAATCTTTTGGATTATTTTCATGTCAAATTTTTGACATCGCAATTATAGCAAATACGAACATAAAAATTTGATTAATCTGAGAAATAAATGAAACCAAATAATATTATTCATCAATCGTTTAGTGATAAGACAAAGTTTGATAGTGTAGCCGTATCATTAATTGTTGAGTTAGCAAATAATGCTATCAAGAAAAGAGGATCTTTTTTAATTGTCTTATGCGGAGGAGCAACTCCGAAAGATATATATACAAAACTATCCAATGCAGATACTGACTGGTCAGCATGGCATATCTATTTTGGTGATGAGCGTTGCTTAGCCAGTAACCATCCCGATAGAAATAGCTTAATGGCTGAAAATAGTGGACTTGTTAATTCTGCTATTCCAACTAACCAAGTATTTCCTATTTTAGGGGAGCTGGGTAATAAGATTGCGGCAGACCAATATGAGAAGATTATCTCAGAAGTAGATCAATTTGATTTAGTTTTATTAGGGTTTGGTGAAGATGGCCATATTGCGAGTTTATTTCCTGGCCATGATTGGGATAATAATAGGCTAGTTATTCCTGTTCTTAATGCCCCAAAGGCACCAAGTGAACGAGTGTCATTGACAGTTAAAAGTTTGAGTAGCACCAAAGATGTTATTTTCCTGATTGCTGGAAAAAATAAAGCTAAGGCTTTCCAGTCTTGGGATGACATAAATCTAACCCCAGCTTCATTAATTACTGCTAAGAATAAAGTCAGAATATTAACTTATGATATCAATTAGTCGTTCTTAATAACAATATTTGGAAATTTACCACTATGGTCTTCTGTTAATTCTGAAACCTTAAAAGCAACATTCCTGGCAATAGATTGGTATATCATTGAAATTTTACTCTTTGGATCAGCCGATACTGATGGAGTGCCATTATCTAATTGCTCTCTTATTGAAATGTCTAATGGAAGGCTTCCCAACAAAAAAGTGTTGTAGTCTGCTGACATTTTGTCTCCTCCACCCTGACCAAAGATATGTTCTTCATGCCCGCAATTTGAACAGATATGTGACGTCATATTTTCAACAACACCAATTATAGGAACGTTTACTTTTTCAAACATTTTTAGACCTCTGCGAGCATCTAATAATGCAATATCTTGAGGGGTTGTAATTATTATTGCCCCTGTCACCGGAATTTTTTGAGCTAATGTTAATTGAATGTCACCTGTGCCTGGAGGAAGATCAATAATTAAATAATCAAGATCATTCCAATTAGTCTCTTTTAAAAGTTGTTCTAGGGTACTAGTTACCATAGGACCTCGCCAGATCATTGGGGTCTCCTGATCAACTAAGAATCCTATAGACATTACCTGCAGACCGTGAGCAATAACTGGCTCCATTGACTTGCCGTCCTTGGTCTCAGGCTTCTGATTTATCCCTAACATCTGAGGCTGACTTGGTCCATAAATATCAGCATCTAATATTCCAACATTAGCCCCTTCATTATGTAATGCTAGTGCAATGTTTACTGCAGTTGATGACTTTCCGACCCCACCTTTACCAGAAGCAACAGCGATTACATTTTTTACACCATCAATTAAACTG
>JAQWQF010000013.1 GCA_029244935.1 Methylophilaceae bacterium
CCCCGAAATCATTAGTTAAATTTGCTTGGCTATGTATTAAGGATATCAAGCTATATATAGGATTAATGGCATTATTAACTGCAGCCATAGCAAGTTTTGAAGCTATTCTTTATGCTATTTTAGGAAAAATAATTGACCTGATGGTAGCGAGTGATCCCAGTCAATTTTTTAATAATCATATAAATTTCTTAATTCTAATTAGCGCTATATTGATCAGCAGCACATTTTTTGTCGCTATCCGAACAATGTTAAAGTACCAAGCGCTATCTGGCCCTTTCCCAATGAGAATGAGATGGAATTTTCATCGACTATTACTTAATCAAAGTGTTGATTTTTATAATAATGAGTTTTCTGGTCGAATAGCAGCAAAAGTAATGCAAACCACCTTAGCATTAAGAGATATGTGGTTTATATTATCTGATATTTTAGTCTACGTAGTTGTTTACGTTACCACTATGATAGTTCTAGTTGGAAGTCTAAATACCTTGCTGTATTTCCCATTTTTAATTTGGCTAGGTATATATATTGCAACCTTATTTTATTTTATTCCTAAACTTGCAAAGCTCTCAAAAAACCAAGCTGATGCTCGATCACTCATGACAGGACGTATTACCGATGCCTATACTAATATAAGTACTGTCAAACTTTTTTCTCATGCTGGAAGAGAATCTAAATATGCCAAAAATGCAATGAAAGAGTTCTTACACACTGTAAAACTTCAAATGCGTAAAATTACTATAATTCAAATTATTAATCATTTCCTTAGTATGTTTTTAATCCTATCAACTACTGGGACAGCATTGTTTCTATGGTCAACCAATGAAATTGCTATAGGCGTTGTAGCTGCTGCATCGGCTATGTCCTTAAGATTAAACGGAATTTCACACTGGGTAATGTGGGAAATGACTTCGCTGTATGAGCAAATAGGTATTGGTCAAGATGGATTAAAAATGCTGTCTAAGAGACAGGTAATAAATGACAAGCCTAACGCCATAGTTATTGATATCAAAAAGGCTACGATTTCATTCCAAAATATTTATTTTTCATACGATAAGAGGGGTAGTTTTTTTTCTGATTTTAATTTGAACATTCAGCATGGAGAAAAGGTTGGGATAGTAGGAAGGTCTGGAGCTGGCAAATCATCATTAATTAATCTTTTGCTTAGGTTTTATGATTTAGATAAGGGCGCAATATTAATTGCAAAAAAAAATATCAATTCAATTACTCAAGATAGCCTACGATCTAATATTGCTATGGTAACTCAGGATACATCTCTTCTTCATCGTTCTATTGAAGATAATATTGCATACAGCAAACCAAGCTCATCTGAGAAAGAAATTATTGCAGCTGCTAAAAAAGCTCAAGCACACAAATTTATAATGGAGCTTAAAGATCAATACGGTAATATTGGTTATAAATCTATAGTCGGGGAGAGGGGGGTTAAACTTTCAGGAGGCCAAAGGCAAAGAATTGCAATTGCGAGAGTGATCCTTAAAAATGCCCCCATATTACTCTTGGATGAGGCTACAAGTTCATTGGATTCAGAAGTAGAGGTCATTATTCAAGAAAGCCTTGATATTCTTATGAAAGGTAAGACTGTAATTGCTATAGCTCATCGCTTATCTACTATTGCCGCTATGGATAGATTAATTGTAATGGATAAGGGGCAAATTATCGAAGAGGGAAATCATAGGTCACTTTTGATGAAGAAAGGCTTGTACTATAAATTATGGCAGCACCAAAGCGGCGGCTTTATTGGGGATTAAAAAGAAAATGAAAAAAAATATATTAATAGCTGGGTCAACCGGTTCAATTGGTGAAGAATTCACAAGGTTTTACAGTGATGACCCAGATGTAGATAAAATTATTACAATATCAAGAAAAATAGATGATACCACTCAAAAAAAAATTCAATCAATAGAGATTGATTATAATAAAGAACAATCATTTAAAAACTTAGAACGAATATCAGAACTAGAATCTATTGATACGATTATCATCGCAACAGGAATATTGCATACAGCACAGATCAAGCCTGAGAAATCAATAGATAGTATTAATTTTGAGACCTTTAAAAGTGTATTCCAAGTTAATGTTTTTGGGCCTCTTCTATTAGTAAAAAAACTTATGCCTCTTATTAAGAGGTCACAAGGAGTTAAAATTGTATTTTTAACTGCAAGAGTCGGTAGTATTTCTGATAATGAACTTGGTGGTTGGTACAGTTATAGGAGCTCTAAATCTGCACTTAATATGATGATAAGCAATCTTTCGATAGAATTACAAAGAGTTAATAAAAATCATTTAGTAATAGGTATTCATCCAGGAACAGTCAAAAGTAATCTATCAGAACCTTTCTTAAGAAATGTAAAGCATAATATTTTTAGTCCAAGGGAGAGCGTTGATCTAATGGCTAAGGTTATTAGTAAAATAAGTCATAAGGATTCAGGAAAATGCTTTGATTTTTTAGGCAAGGTAATAAACCCCTAATCAACTATATTCATTTTTTCTGGATGGTGGGCCAGCAAACTGGGTTGAGTTCGCTAGCTGCAATTTCTCCGGGATCAACACCAGGAATGAATTTTTGCCAGTCGCCTGATACCATTGTTGGTTCTTTAACCACGCGTGCCCCATCTGCGAAATATGTATTAGCCAGAACTATACGGCTCTGAGAAGTTCTATTATTACCTGCTGTATGAAAACTCAAGTTATGATGAAAACTGGCTTCCCCAATCTCAAACGGTTTGTTATCAATAGTCACGTTGTTTGCCTTAAAAACCTCAGTGACTTTTTTGTCGTAGCTTGTGTCATTTTTATTAAAATTGATATTTTTGACGAGATTATAAACGTTTAACGGCTTTGCAAATGATAAAGGACCCATAGCTTTTGGCACTGGTTGTGCTGGCATCCATGCAGTCACAACATCATTTGTCTCTAAAGGGAAATGATGATCATCGTAATGCCATGGCGTGCGACCGCAACCGGGCTCTTTTGAGAGTGCATTGTCATGATAGAGACGAACACTTTTTACACTTAGTAGGTCCGCTGAAATCTTTGCAATGCGTGGGCTTAGTACATATTGTCTGATAACAGGACTCTCTATCCACATCATTTCGAGGCTTAGGAAGCGTTTGCTTCTGTTGTTTGCTGGAAATGTCTTATTAAGAAGGCTTATGAGCTCTTTACGCAATCGAACTACAGCCCCAGGAGACAACACATTTGGTAGTCTGATGAATCCATCCCTTCGAAAGTTGCAGTGATGCTCTTCTGTTAATTTATATGGGGTGGAAAGTTCATCATCTAGTTCACTATCTGAAGGCATGTCAAAATGCTGTATAGGCTCTATATCGACAAAATTAGTTGCATTATTACCTTTATTATCGGCAAGCGTTACATACCAATCCCACCAAGCTTGATTATCCTGTTCCCAGTATTGGTTTAAGTCTTCGCCAAGTGCATTTGCTCCTACAAGCAAATCATTAGAGAGTATTTTTTTGTTAATAACTTAGTTTCCTAAAATAAAATATTTTGACTGCTAAAACCTAGACGTCACCATCAGACACTTATAAATAACAATTAGTTGCATCTGTAACTTGTGTGTATTATGGACCGTTATGTTAATATAACCAGTCTACTAAATTCCCTAAGTAATGAGACGGTCGAAAATAATATTAATCAAAGAGTAATCTTTTTGGAATGTAATTTTATGGATGATGAAAATATTAAGGATCTTGACTATTTTTTTGATATCCAACCTAAGAAACAAATAGAATTTTATGAGTCTGTTTTAGAAGGGTTGTCGTTACCACAGAAAACAATATCCCCTAAATTTCTTTATGATGAGCGTGGCTCCAAGATATTTGATAAAATTTGCGACACACCAGAATACTACTTAACTCGAACCGAAATAGCGTTACTTAATGACATTCAAGAAGAGCTTTATTCTCTTGTTGAGCCAGGTTCAGCTGTTGTTGAATATGGTTGTGGATCGAGTATTAAGATTAAAGCACTTCTATCTGCTTTGCCAGAACCATCACATTATATTGCAATAGATATTTCAAAATCTCATTTGATTTCAACCGCGAAAGAAATAGCTTCGAATTATAAAAATATTTCTGTTGCAGCAATTTGTGCAGATTTTATGGAGCCGATTGACTGGCCAGAAAGAGCCTCTTTTGAATCTCTAAAGCGGCTAGCTTTTTTCCCTGGCTCCACTATCGGCAATCTAAACCCTAATGAAGCCAGTCAGTTTTTAAAATATGTCCGACATTTAGTTGGTAATGAAGGTACATTCATAATTGGTGTAGATATGAAGAAAGATGATGAGGTTTTTAATCGAGCTTATAATGATGCAGAGGGTCATACTGCTGACTTTAATTTAAACCTTCTACATAGAATGAAAAAAGAACTAGATGCTGATATAAATATCTCCGAATTTTCACATAAAGCCTTTTATAACGAAAAACTTGGGAGAGTTGAAATGCACCTTATTAGTAATCTTAAGCAGAATATTAAAATTAATAATTTAGAATTCTCCTTTACAGAAGGGGAAAGTATACATACCGAATGCTCTTATAAATATTCTGTAAGAGAATTTTCTGAGTTGGCTAAAAAATCAGGATTTAGCATGTTAAAAAATTGGACTGACAAAAGAAATTTTTTTAGTATTTATTTAATGAAAGCTATCTAAAATCAGATTCATGCACCAAACTATTTATATGTGATGCCATGAAGATTAAATCAGCTTGGATACGACAGATAGAGAGTGGCCAACAACCAAGTAGCTCTGCTTTACGAGATCATCTCGGTGCTGTTCATGACAATAATGCGGGTTTTACTGAAGATTTTGCGTGGAAGTGTCGTGATGCGAATGGTAAGAATAGTTATGAGTTGCTTGCCGATATTATTGATCAAAAATATCATTCTCAGGTTCTCGATCTTGGTTGTGGGAGTGGAGTTCTTTTAGACCTTTGTAATCAACGTTTTGGAAATGAATTGGTACTTTCTGGCGTTGATATGAATGGTTCCGAACTGCAGCTTGCACGCAAGCGTCTCGCCCATACCGATACCAAACTTTATCAGGGAGCGGCGCAAAACCTTGATTTTTTTTCTGATTCATCTTTTGATTTGATCTTCTGTCATTGGGCATTAACTTTGATGGACCCAGTGACTGAAGTCCTTGCCACAACCAATCGTCTACTCAAAGAAAAAGGTATTTTTGCAGCTATAATTGATGGGGATCCCAAAACTGCCGACGGCTATCGTGAAGTCCACGACATTATTTACGAACATGTGCAATGCAAGTATCCGGATTATGGAGTTTTTGAACTTGGTGACCCACGTGTGAGAACAGCCGCGGGACTTAAAAAACTTGTGGCTGAAACCTTTGAAGATTTTGATATAAACATAACACCAATAACTGTAAGTTATAATGGAGCTCCTAGCCTCTTAGCACGTGAGGCCGCTGGTTTTTTCTATGCTTCATTCGTTCTTTCTCCTAATGACTTTAGCCAGATGCTTGCTAATCTTGAAAAATATTTTTTTACGAACCTACATGATGGAACCAGCTGTTTCACCATGCCAATAAATCTTTTAATCGTTAGAGGAAAAGGAAGTAATAACTAGGCTTCTTATAATCTTGTTGAATCTTATTTAATAATATATAGTTTATTTAATGACAGCTCATATTACAGTACCCATTGTTTATAGCAGTCAATAATTAAAAGCAAATCTACGACCAAAAGTCTTACCTTGTTTTATAAGATGATGATTAATCCCGTTCAATCAAAATAGATTTTAAACGTGATTTACTTTTATTACTCATATCATATACATAATTAATTATCCTTAATTATGTGGATTGCTCATGATTAATCGTCACCATAGAAATTAAACAATTATAGGAAAAGATTATGAGTGTATTAGAAAGTTTTAAAAAGTTAAAAGCAGAAGGGACGAAAATTGTAGTAGTTACTTCTCATGAATACTGGAGTGCAAAGATTCTTAACGATACAGACGTAAACGGTATTTTAATTGGTGATGATTTAAATATGGTGGTTCATGGCCATGAAGATACTTTGAGTTGTGATGTGGAAACAATTGCAATGCACACCAGAGCAGTAAAAAAAGGAGCAAAAGATAAATTCCTCATCGCTGGTATGCCTTTCTTGAGCAACAGAAAAGGATTCAAAGAAGCAATGGATAACGTTGAAATCTTAATTAAGGCTGGGGCAAATGCACTTAAAATAGAAGGCGTTGATGGAAACGAAGAGCTCTATGCTCATCTTTCTCAATCAGGTATTCCAACAATTGGACATATTGGCCTTACACCATCTCACCACAATGCAATCGGTGGATTTAAAGCTCAAGGTAAAACTAAAGAAAGTGAGCTTAGCATTATTGAAGAAGCTAAAAAACTTGACAAGCTTGGGTGTATCGCAATCGTTTTAGAAGCTGTTCCACAGCATGTAGGTGCCGCTGTTAGAGATGCAGTTTCTATCCCAGTCGTTGGTGTCGGAGCAGGATTGGATGTAGATGGACAAGCGCTGGTTCTTCCAGATATGCTAGGTTTTTCTACAGACTTTAAGCCTAAATTCGTAAGAACATACATGAATGGAGCCGATCTTATTAAAGATGCCGTAAATAAGTTTGCAGCAGATGTTCATGCGGAAGCATTCCCATCGGAAAAAGAAACTTACGCACCGGCGAAGAAATAGCTACTTAATTAATAAAAGGGCTATACATGGTTTTACAAAATATGACGTTAGAGAGGATTATAAGGAGTGGCAATAAATGTTGTATACATTTAATTCGTAGTCCTTTTCTTACGTCATTATTTTGAAAAAAGATATAGTTAGAAAAAAATATTTAAAAAAGCGTCAAGAACTGTCTTCTTCCAAATTTGAAGAAGAATCATCTCAACTTATTCAAAACACTATTGAGCTTATAAAAAAATATAAGCCTAAATGTGTTCATTGCTTTTTACCTATCCATTCAAAAGGTGAAATAAACACTACACCAATCGTTCAGTATTGCTGGAAAAATAACATCAATGTTGTTGTGCCTGTTAGTAACTTTGAAGACGGGACAATAAAAACTGCAGAATTTAGTCCTTATACTAAAACAAAGAAAACAAAAAATAATATTACCGAACCAATTGATCCTATTTGGAAAAAACACGATCATATTGATATTGTAATCACTCCTCTTTTGGCTTTTGATCCTCAAGGTTATCGAGTAGGTTATGGGAAAGGATTTTATGATCGTTTTTTTGCTTCTTTACACAAGGATGTGAAAAGAGTTGGAATTAGCCTTTTTAAGCCTTATAAGGACATAGAAAATATAAATGAATATGATGTACCTTTGACTCATTGCGTTACTCCTGATAAAACTTATTCTTTTTAATAATTGGTGATTAAATGAAAAAACTATTATTACTTTTACTCTTTATCCCTAGCATTGTTATAGCGGATTCAAGCTCAGAATTTTATGAGCCAAGTGATTCAAATGCTTATCAAGGAAGATTGTTATACGACTCTAGCAAAGAAGATTATCCGATAGAAAAAATGATAAAACTTTGTGAGCCTTATACGGGAATAGATACTGCGCAAACAAAATGTAAACAACAAAGCCAGCAATCAATAATGATATGTGAATATAAATGCAGCTTACATTGGGCAGCAAGCAGTAAATAAATAGTTAGCCCTATAAGATATTATCAATAAGGAGAAATAAAATGGAATTTAAAGTAGACAAAACCATAAAGATACTGCTAGGTGCTATTGTATTTGGCTTGTTCTTAAATGCTACTAATGTCTTTATAGATAAGGCTTATGCAAATGAGTGGGATTTAGTAGTAGAGCTAAATAAAAGTAATGTCAAAATTGATAGGATGCAAGAGAATTTAAACATAATTGATAAGAATGTAAGAGTCCTGGAAAAAATAATAGATACTGCTGAAAATAACCTTAAAACTGCAATTAATAATGCTTGTCAAAAATAATTATGAAGCAAGATGAATTAAAAGAGATTAAAGAAGTTCTTAATAAAATATATAAAACATTATTATATGTATTTTGGATCATTGGTTTTTTTGCCCTATTGTACTTTGGCCTTTTAATTTACTTAGGCTTCTGAACGAGATTTATAGAAGAGGGGAGTAATAATCGGACCGTCTAGGACCTATTTGGACTGTAAATTGGTGGAGGTAAGCGGGATCGAACCGCTGACCCTCTGAATGCCATCCAGACGCTCTCCCAGCTGAGCTATACCCCCAATGATTTTGCATGATATTAATTAGCTACTATGGCTGTGTCAACGTTTTATTAACTAATCACGAAAATTAGCTTCTGATTCAAACCCTTCTAAATTTACTTTTGGAAGTGGTTTCCAGCCTTTTTTTCTGTGCTCTGCAATTACATTAGTAAAGACGCCACCCCTGACAAAGAATTTAGCCGTTAACTTCATGTATCTCGGTTTTAAAGCGACTACCAAATCATCTAGAATGCTATTAGTAACAGCCTCATGGAAGCACCCTTCATTCCTAAATGACCAGATATAAAGTTTTAGACTTTTTAGTTCCACACAGCGTTTATCGGGGATATAATCAAGGTATAAGGTAGCAAAATCTGGTTGCCCTGTTTTTGGACATAGACAGGTAAATTCAGGAATCTGCATATGAATATGAAAGTCTCTTGAAGAATTTGGGTTGTCAAATATTTCAAGATCTTTTGTGGGTTGAGCGGTGGGCTTATTGCCTAATGATTGTTTGTTCATATGAATATTTAATAACTTAATGAAAGAAGCATTATACTAGTTTGAAGAAAGACTTTCTCAATATAATCCAATAAACATATGAAACTTAAACAGATAAAACTTGCAGGCTTTAAAACATTCGTTGACCCAACAAAGGTCATTCTAGATGGTCAGCTTGCAGGAATTGTAGGTCCAAATGGTTGTGGAAAATCGAACATTATGGAGTCGGTTAAGTGGGTATTAGGTTCATCATCTGCTAAAGAGCTTCGTGGCGATTCCATGGATGCTGTTATATTTAGTGGGACTGACACTCGCCAGGCATTATCACGAGCAAGTGTTGAGCTACTATTTGATAACAGACTTGGTCAGGCTCCAGCCGAGTGGTCTTCATATGAAGAGATATCAGTAAAACGCGTTATCGAAAAAGAAAAAGGATCAACATACCTAATAAATAACACCGCAGTTAGAAGAAAAGATGTTGCAGATTTATTTCTTGGGACAGGATTAGGAAGTAAAGGATATGCAATTATTGGTCAAAATACTATTTCCCAGGTTGTTGAGGCCAAACCAGAGGAGCTTAAGAGTTTTCTTGAGGAAGCAGCAGGTGTTAGTAAATACAAGGAAAGACGTAAAGAAACTGAATATAGACTAAGGGATACAAAAACAAACCTTTCAAGAGTTCAGGACCTATTAAGAGAGATAAATCAACAAATTTCTAAACTTGAATCACAAGCTCAAACAGCAAAAAAGCATAATGATCTAAAAGATGACCTCTCGCTAACAAATGCAAAAATATGGGTGAATAAAAAACAATCAGCTAATGATCAATGGTTAAAAATAAAAGAAGAGATTGAACATAAAACATTGGCTCTCGAGAAACAAAGTAGTTTATTAACATCAATAGAGAAAAGCGTTGAAGATACAAGGCAGGAATTTAATCATGCAACTGATTTAATTAATAAAGCACAAACAGGTTTTTATGAAAAAAACTCCTTAGTAAGTGATGCTGAAAATAAAATAACTAATCTTAAAGATAAAGTTGAGCAACAAACGAATATTCAGACAATAAATCAGGATAAAATTAAGAAAATTAATGAAATAGAAATGGAGCTTAAAGAAGAAATATTTAAAAATGAAAATCTACTTAATGACGCAAATGAGAAGGACAGCTCATTCCGCGAGCTTCTAAGTATATCAAGAACTAAGTATGAGTCAGCAAAAGAAAAAAACGAGATCGCAGTAGATAAATATCAAGATGCTAGTAATCAACTACAATCATCAACTGAAAAATTAAATATTTCACTAACGGCGGTAGAGTTTATTGAAAACAATATTTCAGAGCTTAACCATAGAATTAGCGGCCTAGGTGTTGAATTTAAAAGTCTAATTTCTGATAATGACAAAAATGAAAAACCTGAGGACCTTTCTTTAATTGAAGCTAAGATTAAAGATACCGAAGTTCAACTTGAATCAAAGAATTTAAAAAGCTTAGAAATTATTAACAATATTGATGACCTTAGAAATCAGTGCAACGTCAAGAAAAGTGAGATCGATGATCGCCAGGCAAGGATAAGTTCACTCAAAGAAGTTATTGTACAAGAGGTTGATCAAAAGAAAATTGATGAATGGTTAAATGAAGTAGGTTACAAAAAACATACTAATTTAGTCAAAAGTATTGACATAAAAGATGGATGGGAAAAAGCACTTGGCATAGTATTAGGCTCAAAAGTTGAGGCTTATAAAACTGATGATATCAATATTAATGATTTAAAAAGACCCCCTCATACCATTACAATTGTTCACGACTCCATCACCGAAAAATTAAATGATAATAAAGATCTTATATCAGCTCTTACAGTTATTGATTCATATGATGCAACGCTAAAAATTGCCATTACTGAATGGCTCTCAAATATCTATATTTCTACTCAGGAAGAGGTTAATAAAAATAGAAAATATCTTAAATCTGGTGAAGCTATCATTACAAAGTCTGGTGATATATATGGAAGGTCCTATCAAATTTTAAACCAACCATCAAATAATCAAGACAATAGGCTTCTTAGAATAAAGCAATTAGAAATTTATGAGAAAGAAATACCTGGCCTAACAAGCGATTATCAGAAACTTTCCGATACCTTAAAAAATTACGAGAATGCTAATCAAGATCTGAGACTAGAAATTATTGAAATAACAGAAATCCTGAAAAAAAGTAATGATAAAAAAAATCACCTTTCATTTGAATATAATAAGTTATTAAATGTTATCGAAGTAAATAACAATCGTAAAAGCTCAATTAATAATGAGGTTACTCAGTTAGAAGAGAATTTAAATGCGTTTTCTAAAGATCGTGATAATCATAAAAATAATATAGCTAGTCTTAAGAATGCTTTAGATAAGTTAAATGAGTTAAATGATGCAGCCCTAAATAACAAAGTACGTAGTGAGGAAATATTTGTCGAATTAAGGGATCAACTTGTAATTAATGAGAAGTCATTACAAGAGGTTGAATTTAATATCAAGCTAACAAATAATAAACTTGTTGAGATTCGGGAGCGATTAGTTCGTCTTTCAGCAGAACGAGAAGGTTTATTGGAACAAGCTAATGAAGCAAATATTGATAGCATCCATGAGGAGTTAATTCAGATTGAATTACAACTTAAAGAAAATATTAAGGGTAAGGAAGAGTCTGAATTGTCACTGGTTAAGGCAAGAGATAATTTAGCACAAAAAGAAACTAAGCTTAAGGAATTAGAAAGTAATAGACTAGAAAATCAACATTTGGTTAATCCATTAAATGAAGCAATACAGCAATCAAAGTTAGATGAACGTGAAATTAAATTGAAATTTGATCAATGTTGTGAGGAAATTGGTAAATGTAAATATGAAGAATCTGAAATAATGTCTAAGCTTGATTAAAAATTATCACTTGAGGATCTTGAAAATAAATCTTCATCTATTAGTATTAAAATTGAAAGGCTAGGCCCAGTAAATCTTGCTGCAATTTCAGAACTAACATCCATACATGAGCGACAAAAATATATATTAGCTCAAGTAGATGATTTACAAAATGCTAGCGATACACTCAATAATGCAATTCGTAAAATTGATCTTGAAACAAGAGAAAAGCTTAAGGAGACATACAAATCCGTAAATGAAAATTTTACTCATTTCTTCAGAACCCTATTTAATGGTGGGCGTGCAGAGCTGGAATTACTAGGTAACGAAATACTTGATACAGGTCTTCAAGTTGTTGCCCAGCCTCCTGGAAAGAAAAATACAACTATTCATCTTCTATCTGGAGGAGAAAAAGCTTTAACAGCAATTGCTCTTGTTTTTGCTTTATTTAAGCTAAATCCTTCACCATTTTGCTTGATGGATGAAGTAGATGCCCCTCTTGATGATTCTAATACTGAAAGATTCTGTAAGATGGTTAAGGAAATGTCGCTTAATACTCAATTTTTATTCGTATCACACAATAAATTAACAATAGAAATTGCTGAGCAATTGATTGGGGTAACGATGCAAGAGGCGGGAGTATCAAGAATTGTTGAAGTTGATTTACAAAATATTGAAAAAATGGAATCAGTTGGTTAAATAAATTATGAGTGAAGTACAAATCGCATTATTGGTACTTGGTTTTATTGTGATCATTATTATGATCCTGCATAACTGGGCCCAATTAAAAAAAATTAAAAAAAGAAAACAAAAAATTTCGGCATCAGAAGCACCAACTCTTAATGATGATAATGATCCGTTATTTCAATCAAGTGAATTTAAAATTAATGACTTAGACAGATCAAAAGTAGATGAACTAGACTCTTCTGGGTCTCAGAAAATGATAGAGTCAAATCTTCCAGATGGAGTTAATAGGGACATAGAGATGGTTGCTTCAATAGTCACGAAAAGTGTTCAGAATGGTAAATCTTCGATCTTTCTAGAGTCTCTTGATAATTTACCAGGTGTAAGTGTTTACGTTAGAAATGATAATGAAATATGGTCAACTGGTGAGGCGCTTGATGAAAGCATACGCTATAACCAGGTTTTAATAGTACAGCAACTCGCATCTCGAAAATGGACCATCACTAATGATTCTGCAGCCTTATTGATCTCTTATATAGAAAAAATTAATAGTGCTATTGATGGCAATTTATTTTGGCTAACAAATTCTAATATTTTAGAAGAAGCAAAACTGATGGATGAATTTAGGGGAGATGTAGACAAGGCTCTAATTTTAAAGGTAACTCCAAAATCTGACTCCTCTTTTCATACAGGCGCACTTGAAGATTTTTTTAATAAATCAGATATTAAGGTCAATAATAAATTGATACATGAGTTTATTGATCTAGAGAATAAGAATGTTATTTGTCAACTATTAAGTCTTTCAGGAAAGCCATTACAAATTAATCAAGAGTCTTTTATCCAGGGAATAGTTTTAAAAATGGATGTGCCAAATACCCCTAATATAACCCACTCATTTAATAAAATGATTAGCCTTATTAAAGAGTCAACAAAAAAACTAAATGGTGTATTAGTTGATACTAGCAATAAAAAAATTGATGATGATTATATAAGTAGAGTTTATGTCCACCTAAAGAAGGTTGAACAAAAGATGCTTTCTAAAAAAATTAACCCAGGAAGCGACAATGCCTTAAAGATCTTTTCATAAATGAATATTGAACAAGCAAAATTAAGAATACAAGAACTTAAAAAAAAGATTAATAAGCATAATCATGCCTATTATATAGAAAATTCTCCTACAATCACTGATGCAGAATTTGATCTAATTTACAAAGAACTTCTTGATATTGAAAAGAAGTTTCCATTACTAGTTGAAGAAAGTTCGCCAACTCAGCGGGTAGGGGGTAAGGCTAATAACTCATTTTCGCAAGTTGTTCATGAAAAGCCAATGCTATCTCTGAGTAATGCATTTGATTTAAAAGATTTAGAAGCTTTTGATAAAAGAATCCGTGATGAATTAGGCGTAAAAGAGGTTGAATATGCTGTAGAGCCTAAATTTGATGGTTTGGCAGTAACTCTTCACTATATAAATAGTATTTTTAGTCTAGGAGCAACTAGAGGCGACGGGAATACAGGGGAGGATGTTACACATAATATTAAAACTATTAAATCTCTACCTATCAGATTAACCCACGGAATCTGTGCAAAAAAGATTGAGGTTAGGGGCGAAGTAATTATGCACAAAGACGACTTTAACAAACTAAATAGTGAACAGAAAAGTTTAGGGTTAAAGGTATTTGCGAATCCAAGAAATGCAGCTGCAGGAAGCTTAAGACAGCTTGATTCTGCTGTTGCAGCAAATAGACCATTAAGATTTTATGCATATAGTATTGATTCTGAGGAAATAATTAAAAGTCAGGAGGAAGGTCTTAACATCCTCAGGCAGCTTAAAATACCAACTTCAGGTCTGTCTAGAACAGTTGTCGGAGTTAAGCAACTTATTGATTACTTTCAGTACATAGAAGGGATCCGAGAAACTCTACCTTATGATATCGATGGAGTTGTTTATAAGGTTAACTCACTCAACCACCAAGATGAGTTAGGCTTCGTATCAAAGGCCCCTAGATGGGCAATTGCACATAAATTTGCTGCTGAGCAGGCAGAAACAGAGATTCTGGATATAACAGTGCAGGTGGGAAGAACTGGATCAATTACTCCAGTTGCAAGATTAAAGCCAGTTTTTGTATCAGGAGTTACAGTTACTAATGCAACGTTACATAATGAAGATGAAATGAGACGTAAGGATATATTGATCGGGGACTATGTTCGGATTAGAAGAGCAGGGGATGT
The DNA here is from genome assembly GCA_029244935.1 of Methylophilaceae bacterium. Lineage (GTDB taxonomy): Bacteria > Pseudomonadota > Gammaproteobacteria > Burkholderiales > Methylophilaceae > BACL14. Next base: position 14,560 of record JAQWQF010000013.1, read on the forward strand.
AGTTCCTGAAGTAATAAATGCAATTCATAATAAAAGGCCTGAAAATGCAAGAAAATACATGATGCCAACTTCATGCCCAGTATGTAGATCAAAGCTTATTAAAGAATTGGGAGAAGCAGTTCTAAGATGTAATGCAGGAATGGACTGCAAGGCACAAAAAAAACAATCCCTAATGCATTTTTGCTCTAGAAAAGCGATGGATATTGATGGGCTCGGGGAAAAGATTATTGATCAATTAATCGAGGTTAATCTTATAAATACCTTTTCTGATATATATAAAATTAAAAAAGATCAACTAACAGGGCTAGAAAGATTTGCGGAAAAGTCCGCAGAAAACCTTATAAAATCTATTGAAAAATCTAAGAAAACAACATTAGGTAAATTCATCTATTCATTAGGTATTAGAAATATAGGTGAGGCTACTTCAGCTGATATTGCCAAGCACTTTGGGAGTATTGATAATATTATTGAGCAAGATGAAGATTCACTTCAGCAAGTTGATGATATAGGCCCCACTGTTGCCAAATCAATAGGTAAATACTTCTCAAATGAGCGCAATAAAAAGCAAATAATAAGCCTGGTTGAACAAGGTATAGTTTGGGATGAAATAGAGAGCCTTGATCGACATGCAAACTCTAAACTAAATGGACTTACTTTTGTCCTAACAGGGACACTTAAAAGTTTAAAAAGAGAAGAGGCAAAATCTTTAATCCAAAACTGCGGAGGTAAAGTTGTTGGGAGTGTCTCTAAGAAAACAAGTTATCTCGTTGCCGGCGAAGAAGCAGGAAGTAAACTAAATAATGCAATTGCACTTAATGTTCAAGTAATTAGTGAAGATGAATTTATTAATTTAACAAAGGATACAGAGTAAAATGAAAAGAGAATTAACATTAATATTTGTGATTAAGATAATGTTTATAAACAATTTATATGCATACAATAATAAAAATAAGTGTGAAGACTATCTATCGAAAGGTAAGCCAGTAGAAGCAATTAGTGCCGCCAAGATAATAAGTGATAAATATGATTCTAGCTTTTGTAAGGCAAAAGCAGAATATTATCAAAATAATTTTGCTGCAGCGATTAAAGATCTGGAGATAAGCATTAAACATGCTGACCTGCAAGCAGATCAGATGTATGCCATATTGTATAAGGGAATTGCTGAAAGAGATAACAATCAAATAAAACAATCAATTAAATCCCTAAAACATGGGCTTGAGGTAGCGAAACTGGGTAACACTAAGTATATGGCCATGGAACAAAAATTCTTATACCAAATAGGCCTGAGTTATTCAGCCTTAAAAGATTACTTCAATGCTACAGATTTCTTATCTAAGTCATTAATAATAGCGGCAAACGATGATGAGCGTGCTGATGCATACAATTCACTTGCAATTGCGCATGCAGCTAATAAAAAATATGGGAAAGCTGTAGAATTTGGCCTTAAATCAGCTAATACTTTGCAAAGGTCAGGACAACGAAATAGATATGCAGAAGCAATATATAGCTTATCAGGATATCATTTTCTTGATGGTAATAACTCGAAAGCAATATCACTTTTGGATGGATTAGAGAGCTTTGCTGAGAAGAATGGTAGTAAATACTATCAGGCTAAATCACTTTTTGAAAAGGCATTACTATATAAAAATCTTAAAAGGCAGAAGGACTCAGATTCATCATACCAAGCAGCTATTCGTATTTCTGAGCAAATTGGAGCCGTTGACTTAATATCGGCTTATCAATAATATATATAATTTTACATAATATACATTATACGAAGTATAATATACTAAATCTAGGTATACCCTCTGCTTATATGTAAATTAACTATGGTAACTACACAACAAATTGGGCTAAGCCATTCTTAAAAGAAAAATCAACGTCATGATTCTCAGTGATAGTAATAAAAACATTTTCAGGTTTTATTTGAACTCTATCACCTAGATATTCAACTACCTTGCTATAAAAGGCTTGCTTTGATTTATTTGAACGTCCAGAGCGCATTACTAAGTGCATCATTATTCTATCATCCACTCTACCCTGATACTGTAAACAATCATTAGACAACTGATTTATTACTTGATATCTGTCATCATCTGGAAAATTCATTGTTTCTATAACAGCTTCATTAACACTGTCAGAAACCTTTTTTATATAGTCCTTACCTTTTCCATCTAAGATATTTATTGTTACAAACGGCATAATTGCTCCTAAGAAATTTAAGTAAATTATTCAATGAATAGATACTATAATAAAATAACTATGAAAATTTTACTATTAAGCATAATTTTTATCTTTTCTTCTCCAAATTTATTATTTGGTGAAGCTTCAAATTATAGAAAAGTAGCTATTATGTATAGCGATAAATTTTTGTTACATAACACAGGTAAGAATCACCCAGAACGACCAGAAAGGTTATCAAAAGTTGTTAACAATCTTAAAAATAACAAATCACTCTCCCCTTACTTGGTTTGGCCTTTGGTTAGAGAGGCTACTGAGCAAGATATTAAACTGGTGCATACTGAAAATTATATTGATTTAGTTAGAAAAGAAGTGAATTTACTTCAAAAAAATGATATTTCATACTTAAGTACTGGGGATACTATAATTTCAAAAGAATCCAATAAGGTTGCAAGAATAGCCGTTGGAGCTGGTCTTAGCGGTGCAGATGCAATTATGGAAGGTAAGGTATCTTCCGCATTTGTATTAAATAGGCCTCCAGGACATCATGCTACGGCCTCAAAAGGCATGGGTTTTTGTATTTATAATAATATAGCTATTGTCGCTCGTTATTTACAAAATAAATATAATATTGAGCGTATTCTAATAGTAGATTTTGATGTTCACCATGGGAATGGTACTCAAGATATTTTTTATAATGACGACTCTATATTCTATTTTGATATTCACCAACACCCACTTTATCCTCAAAGTGGACGACCAAATGAAATAGGTATCGGAAAAGGCAAAGGTTTTACTTTAAATGTAGATCTTCCTAAAGGCTCTGGAAATACTAAGTTGATTAATGCTTTTAAAAATAAATTAACACCAGCGATGGAAAAATTTCAACCTGAATTTATTTTAGTATCAGCCGGTTTTGATTCTCATCAAGGGGATTTACTGGGACAATTAAATTTTACAGATGTAGGTTATGAAAATATTGCTATCATTTTAAGTAATATTGCTAACAAATATGCATCTGGAAGAAAGCTATATATGTTGGAAGGTGGTTATGTTGCTGAAAATATTTCAAAATCAGCGGAAAAAATTATAGGTATTTTAACCAAAGATATGGGGGATTAGCTCAGTTGGTAGAGCAGTTGACTCTTAATCAATTTGTCGCGAGTTCGAGCCTCGCATCCCCCACCAATCATTATAAAGATGTTAGCGTTGATACTCTTGGGTATCAACAGGTAGATCACTCTCTTTTACTACAAACTCCAACCCTGACATAGAACCAACATAGACACCATTCTGATAATTAAATCTAATCTTAACTGTATTTATTGATACCTCTAGTTGAGACTCAGGCCTATAGCTAAGTATATAGCCTTTAACAGTTTTACCATTATCCGTGCAGCTTACGTTAATTTCATCTAAATTATTCAAGTGGCAATAACCTCAACTAAGCAATCATGGGAAGTTTGTGCATTACCCATGTCACCAAAAGCGCTTGAACTTACTGAATTAACGGTACCATTATTAAGCTGTCTCCAATATCCAAGAGTTGCAACAACAATTCCAGAATTTACATCTGCGGAAATTTTAGCTAAAGCATCAAATGCACCCCTGTCATTAAATACTTTTACCATTTGACCTTCTTTTATACCTCGATCCATTGCATCAGATTGACTTATGAGAACAAACTGCTCACCCTGACCCTTAAGCTTGTGATCCATATTTGCATAACATGAATTTATAAAGCCATGACTTTTTGGCGCTAGAATATTTAATGGATATTTTTTAAATAATTCTGGATTAGCTAGCTCTGTCTCCCTTGATGGAATATAATCAGGCAACTCAGGGATGTCTTCTCCAGGTTGAAAGTCATCATACATTTGCCTAAACGGCCCAGCAACAAAATTCTTAACTCCAACTAGCCTAAACTCGCATTTTCCTGATGGGGTTGGAAAGTTACCTTCTTTGTGAGGAGCGCGATTATCTTTTGTTCCCACGTTGAGCCTAGCATAGCCGTGTTTCTTCATGTAATTTAGGTCAATACCCTTACATGCAGGTGAATCCCAATCAACGTAGTTTTCCAAGCATTGAGTATCATCCCATTTAAAATTTTCCTCCTCAAAACCTAAACGCTTGGCCAGTCTTCTAAAAATTTCATTATTAGGTATCGCCTCACCGGGTGACTCCACGCATTTTGTATTATAAGTAAGGTATAAATGCCCCCAAGATAGGATCATATCTTCCATTTCAGCTCCCATTGAAGCAGGGAGTAAAATATCTGCATATGCTGCAGTATCAGAAATAAAGTGTTCGGCAGACACAAGGAATAGATCCTCTCGCATCAATCCTTTTATTATCTTATCTGTTTCGGTTGATTGGGTAACTGGATTTGTATTCCAGCACATCATTGATTTAATTGGAACTTTAAGTTTTTTTTCGCCAGTTAATACACTGCCCAATTGCAAATTATTAACGACTTGAGTTCCTTTTGGAATTAAATCAGGCCTGCAAATAACATCAAACTTATAAGGATGTTCCCATACTGGAAATTGGAGAATACCTCCCCCTACATGTCTCCATGCCCCTGTAAGAGCAGGAAGTGAAGCAACAGCTCTAATTGTCTGGCTGCCACCCCAGCTTTTTTCAAGAGCAACCCCAATTCTAATCGCTGCTGGCTGAGTGGTTGCATATTCCCTTGAGAATTTTCGAATATCATCTGCTGATATTCCTGTAATTTCTGCAGCCCATTCAGGCGTTCTTTCTTTAGCTTTTTCAGCTAATTCTGGATACCCAACTGTATATTTATCGATATAATCTTGGTCAACTAAACCTTCCTCAATAATTACATTCATCATTGCCATTGCAAGAGCACCATCTGTACCAGGTTTTGGAGCAATATGCCAATCTGCCTCCTTTGCTGTTTTTGATGCATAAGAATCTATAACTACTACTTTCGAACCATTTTTTTGAGCTTGTTTAATGATATGCCAATGATGCAGGTTCGTGCTTACTGAATTACAAGCCCAAATAATAATAAATTTAGAATGTATAAAGCTTTCTGGGTCAACTCCTGCCGTAGGTCCTAGTGTAAGTAACCATGCTGTAGCTGAGCCCTCTCCGCAGAAAGTTCTTTCGGTAACAGTTGCTCCTAAACGAGCAAAAAAGGAATCGCCACCATTAAGTCCATGAACTAACCCTTGATTACCTAAATAACTATTTGGCATTATGGCCTCGGGCCCATCTTCTTCGATAATTTTTTGCCATTTATCAACAATAGTGTCTAGCGCTTCATCCCAAGAAATTCTCTCAAACTTTTTCTCACCTTTAGGCCCAATTCGTTTCATTGGGTAAAGTAATCTATCTGGATGATAATGTCTTTTTTCATAATCATTAAGTTTTACGCAAAGACCACCTTTAGTCATAGGATGGTCTTTGTTACCACTAACACCGATTAATTTTCCATCTTTAACTTTATATACCATTGAGCAGGTATCAGGGCAATCATGTGGACATCCGCCATGAAAAACTTCTGAAATATTATCTTTTAAATCATCCATTTTAGGAAACTCCGAGAAAAAATTTAACTCCTTTAATCTTGACAATATATTTATCCTATGTCAAGTTGAGACATTACCAGTCTACTTATAGGTAATTTTTTTCTAACAGGAGGATTTAAAATGAAAAATGCATTAGGTTTAAGTTTAGGTATATGTGGGGCAGTATGGACTTTTCTTGCTCTAGGAGTGCTTGAAGGCTACGCGTTAGTTTGGGGTGGTTTCATTGCATGGGGCTGTTATTTTACAAATGGAAAAGGAACAGATAACCTTCAAAAAACAATTGTTGCGACAATTTATGGTGCAGTTCTAGCTGGCGTAGCAGTTGTCATAATGGGTGCTATTAGTGCCTATACTGGAAGCTTAGCAGCACCAATAGCTGTTGGTATTACCGTTTGGGGCCTTACTGCTCTAGCTGGAAATAAGATGTTTGCTAATATACCTGCAAATGTTTTTGGTTATGCTGGTACTTTTGGTTTAATCCTTATGACAAGCAACATGGAAGTAACTAGCTTAGATTTATACAATCCAGTGCTGTTAATGTCTGTGTCATTTATCTTAGGTTCTATTGCTGGAATGATTTCAGAAAAAGTTGCTGATGCAATCAGCTAAAAAAATAGTTTTATTTAAAAAACCACCCTATTAGGTGGTTTTTTTTTAATTAGAATAATTGAGAGCCCTTTCAATGTTAACCGTAATTTTTGACTCAGCTCTTAAGTCATCAATGTAAGCAACTTTAATTGCACTGCTTAATGCAGTTTGGTACTCCTCTTTATAAAGATCAATTGATATCTGATCTGTCACATCCTTGGTATCAACGCTATTAATTTTGATTACAAAGTATTCTCCACTAGTGTCATATAACCCCGCATAAGCTGGAATATTTATTGTATCTACCTTAAAGATCTGATTGATAAGCGGATCAGAAAGCCCTTGCTTGTCTGCTCTGCTTACAATTAGATCATCAATCCAATCAATTTTTATATCGTTAACTTTAAGAGCCTCTACTAACTTATTGCCATCATCAATCAGCTGCTTCTCGCTATCACGACTAATAATAAAAGTTTTGATGTCTTCCGTAACCTCATCAAGTGACTTTTGTGACGTTTCAGAAAATTCAACAACTCGGGCCGATATTAAGTTATTTGGACTAACTTCAATTGCCACTGAATTTGTTTTTGATTCAATAGCCTCCTTACTAAATACAGTCTCAGCAAATAATTCATTATTAAAGAATTTCTTAGCATCATCCAAGGTTAACCAAGGGCTTTTCTCAATCTTAAGATTAAACTTTTTAGCTGCAGCAGATAAATTTTCAGATTGCTCGTAAACAGTATTATTAAAATCATCAGCATTTATTACATACTCATTTAGGGCTTTAGTAAAAATTAATTCTCCTTTTATTTTAGACTTGACATTATCTAAGTTAACTTCATCGCCTTTAATTTCATCAAGCATAACGATGTGATAACCGAACTCAGTTTCAATAATATCGGATATTTCGTTTACTTTTAGTCGGTAAACTGCATCCTCAAATGGTTTTACCATTGAACCACGACTAATAAAACCTAAGTCACCTCCATTTTTAGCAGAGTCTCTATCCTGAGAAATTTCCTCTGCTATCTTGGCAAACGATTTTGGATTCTTTTTTAAGGTAGTAAGCGTTTTAGCTGCATTTTTCTTAATATTTTCTTTTTCTAGGTCTGTGATACCAGCATTAAATGAAAATAAAATATGTCTAGCTTTTCGTTGCTGTTGACCATCGAATAAATATTTATTTGATTCAAAATAATCAACAACCTCCTGCTCTGTAACCTTAATTGATGGGACTATGCCGGCAACTGAGTAAATTAAGAATTCAATTTTAATTCTATCTGGCTGAATAAATGAAGCTTTATTTTCATTATAAACTTTTTCTATTTCTTCATTTGAGGGCACAATTTTTTTCTTGTAATCATCAAGCCTCATTTCGTGGAGACTAATATCTCTTTTTTGATATGATAAATTGACTAGTGGCTGTATTTTATCTTCTGGGGTATAAACGAGCTTAGCAATACTATCCTGAATTTGTTGCTTTGCTAAATCAGCCCTTAGTTTTTCTTCTAATTTTTTTGGTGAAATATTATTATATTGAATAATTTGATCGTATTTTGTCTGAGAAAATTTTCCCTTATCTTGAAATTCAGGCATACCAACAATATATGAGCTTAACTGTGCATCACTAATAGTAAAATTATTCTTATTGATTGACTGAGTAATTAGCTCTGATGATATAAGGCTCTCTACAACAGCTTTTTTGAATTCAGGTGTTTCAAATTGAGATTGATCCTGCTCTCCACCAGCAGCCATCTGATCTCGAACCTGACGCTCAGTTTCTATGTATTGTTGAAGTGATATTTCGTAGCCATCAACTTTTGCAACATAAACATTTGATCCCACTGAGCTTAGATACGAATCTATCCCAAACAGCGCAAATGGAACAATAATGATACCCAAAATAACTTTAGCTGTTTTGGTTTGAGTATTGTTACGAATTTTTGCTAATATTCCCATTATCTCTTTTTTCCCTCATAAATTTGTTACATGCCTATGCGAGTCTTATAAATAGCATTAGTTCGATGTTTGTATCAAATAAGGCAAACCACATGTTTACCTTAATTGATAATGGCGGAGTGGACGGGACTCGAACCCGCGACCCCCGGCGTGACAGGCCGGTATTCTAACCAACTGAACTACCACTCCATTATGGTGGGTGCTGACGGGGTCGAACCGCCGACATTCGCCTTGTAAGGGCGACGCTCTACCAGCTGAGCTAAGCACCCAATTCACTAGAAATCAAGCACGCCATTTTACAATAATGTTGTTCACAATACTAGCCAATAAAGGAAAAAATTAATGGGCAATTGTTTTATCAATACGCATAATTTCATCTGTTGAATTCTTTGATTTCACTGCTTGCGTACCAATCTTTTTTAATGGTAATTTAGTTAATGCGATATCAATAACTTGATCAATCCACTTTACCGGGATGATTTCTAAATTACTTTTTATTTCATCAGAAATTTCAACTAAGTCCTTAGCATTCTGCTCTGGAATAATGACTTTTTTAATATTACCTCTATGAGCCGCAAGTAATTTTTCTTTGAGTCCACCTATCGGCAATACCTCCCCTCGAAGTGTTATCTCACCTGTCATTGCTACATTTGCATCAACAGATATACCTGTTAATGCTGATATTATTGATGTTGTAATACCAATCCCGGCGCTTGGGCCATCTTTTGGTGTTGCTCCCTCTGGGAAATGAATGTGAATATCTTTTTTTTCATGAAATGTATCATTAATACCTAGCTTGTCTGCCCTACTTCTTACAACGCTCATTGCTGCATGTATTGACTCTTGCATCACATCGCCGAGCTTACCAGTCAAAATAGACTTCCCTTTACCTGGGAGGACAACAGCCTCGATAGTCAGTAGCTCTCCGCCAACTTGTGTCCATGCTAAGCCAGTAACTTGACCTACCTGATTCTTCTTAGAAGCTAGTCCAATATCATATATTTTTACACCTAGATATTCATTAATATTTTTACTACTTACCGTAATCTTATTTATTTTTTTGTTTGCTGAAATTGTTTTTACAACCTTACGGCAAATTTTTGCAATCTCCTGCTCTAACTTTCTTACTCCAGCCTCTCTTGTGTAATATTGTATTATATCCTTCACTGCCCTATCTGAAATATTCAACTCTGCTAGCTTAAGGCCATGCGCTTTGAGTTGTTTTGGAATTAAATATTTTTTTGCAATATTTAATTTCTCTTGCTCGGTATACCCTGCTAATCTAATAATCTCCATTCTATCTAAAAGCGGCTCTGGAATATTCATAGAGTTAGCTGTTGCAACAAACATTACATCTGAAAGATCATATTCAATTTCTGTGTAATGATCAGAAAATGTATGATTTTGTTCTGGGTCTAGAACTTCAAGAAGAGCAGATGATGGATCACCTCTGAAATCCTGACCCATCTTATCAATCTCATCCAATAAAAAGAGTGGGTTCTTAACCGCAATCTTTGTCATATTCTGTAAAATTTTTCCTGGCATAGATCCAATATATGTTCTTCTATGTCCACGGATTTCTGCCTCGTCCCTAACACCACCTAATGCCATTCTTATAAACTTACGGTTCACTGATTTTGCAATACTTTGACCAAGGGAAGTCTTACCGACACCGGGGGGGCCAACTAAACATAGAATTGGTGCTTTAAGTTTTCCAACTCTATTCTGAACTGCTAAGTACTCAATAATCCTTTCTTTAACTTTTTTAAGGCCGTAATGATCATTGTCAAGAGACTCTTCAGCGCTATATAAGTCTTCGCTGATTTTAGTCATCTCGTGCCATGGTAAATTGATTAATGTTTCAATGTAGGTTCGAACAACAGAAGCCTCAGCTGACATCGGGGACATAAGTTTTAATTTCTTGAGCTCTGACATACATTTTTCTTCGGCCTCAATTGTCATTTTTGCATCGTTTATTTTTACTTCTAGCTCTTCAAGATCGGCATTTTCATCTTGCTCACCAAGCTCTTTTTGTATAGCCTTTACCTGCTCATTTAAATAATATTCACGTTGTGACTTCTCCATTTGACGCTTAACTCGACCACGAATACGTTTTTCAACTTGAAGTATATCAATCTCTGACTCCATAAGATTTAAGAGTAAATCTAATCTTTTTCGTATATCAAAGCACTCAAGAATTTTTTGTTTTTCAGACAGTTTTAAGGTTAAATTAGCAGCAATTGAGTCTGCTAATCTTCCAGGTTCTGTGATTGAAGTCAAAGACGTTAATATTTCTGGCGGAATTTTTTTATTTAACTTTACGTACTGATCAAATTGTGAAAATACTGACCTCATAAATGCTAATGTCTTTTTGTCTTTTCGTTCTTTCAATGAAATAATTTTATATTTCGCTGACCAGTAGTTGCTTCCTTCTTTAAAAGTATCTATTTCAGCTCTCTCAGTGCCCTCAACTAGAACTTTCACTGTTCCATCAGGTAACTTTAGCATTTGTAGAATAGTTGCAACTGTGCCAATTGTATACAAGTCTTTTACATCGGGCTCATCCATACCTGCAGATTTCTGAGCAACGAGTAGAATCTTCTTGTCACCTTTGTTGGCTTCTTCAATTGCGTTTATAGATTTATCCCTACCAACAAAAAGGGGTATAACAAGTTGTGGGTAAACCACCACATCTCTAAGCGGAAGCATTGGATGTTTCATTAAATTTTTATCAGGCATTATTTTATATTTTCGTTTGATTAATGTATCTAATTTTTAATTATGGGGTTGTTTCTGAAAAAAACAAGGTTACTTAGTTTGTGTTTTGCTTAATTTTTTTTTCTGCATATATAAAGTATGGTTTGGATGTACCAATGATTACGCCTTTATCAATTACAACCTTCACTAAATTATTCATTTCAGGAAGATCAAACATTATTTCTTTAAGCGTGATCTCAATAATTGATCTTAGGCCTCTTGCACCAGACTTTTTTTCCATTGCATTTACTGCTATTGCTTCTAAAGCATCCTCACGAAACTCTAATTCAACTCCCTCAAGCTTAAATAGTTTTTTATATTGCTTAACTAATGCGTTTTTGGGCTCAACTAATATTTTTATTAAGGCATCCTTACTTAACGTATCTAATGTTGTTATAACGGGGAGCCTACCAATAAACTCAGGTATTAAGCCAAATTTAATTAAATCCTCAGATTCAACATTTTTTAGTAAATCTCCGACAGATCTCAAATCATCGCTCCCTTGAACTTCTGCACTAAAACCAATACTACTTTTCTCTGTTCTCTCTTTAATAACTTTGTCTAGGCCATCAAAAGCGCCTCCACAAATAAACAATATATTTGTAGAGTCTATTTGAACAAATTCTTGATTCGGATGCTTTCTTCCCCCCTGTGGTGGTACTGAGGCAATTGTTCCTTCTATTAATTTGAGAAGAGCTTGTTGAACCCCTTCCCCAGAGACGTCTCTCGTAATAGATGGGTTATTAGTTTTTCGTGATATTTTATCTACCTCGTCAATGTAAACGATACCCTTTTGAGCTTTATCAATATCATAATCACATTTCTGAAGTAACTTTTGCATTATATTTTCTACATCTTCACCTACATAACCGGCCTCGGTAAGTGTCGTTGCATCAGCCATAACAAAAGGCACCTCAAGAAGATCAGCTAGTGTTTGCGCTAATAGTGTTTTACCGGATCCAGTTGGTCCAATAAACAATACATTACTTTTTGCAATCTTAACGTCAGACAGCTCATCATCGCTAATTAAGGGCTCGTCAAGCCGCTTGTAGTGGTTATATACTGCAACAGAAAGGCTTTTTTTAGCATTTTCTTGGCCAATTACATGTTCTTCTAATTTTTTATAAAGCTCTTTAGGTGAAAGTATAGGTTTTTTATTTAGATTTTCATCAGCTGCAGGTGCTGTTTCTTCAATGATAATGTCCTTGCATAGCTCCACACACTCATCACATATAAAAATAGAAGGGCCAGCAATTAACTTCTTTACTTCAGATTGATTTTTTCCACAAAATGAGCAAAATAATGACTTCTCTTTGTCTTTATCGGACATATTTCTTCCTATTTAACTTTATCTCGACTTGAGATAACCTGATCAACCATACCATATTTAACGGCATCATCAGCACTCATAAAGTTATCTCTATCTGTGTCACCAGCAATTTTTTGTATCTTTTGGCCTGTATGATTTGCTAGTATTTGGTTTAATTTATTTTTTAGAAATAGTATTTCCTTTGCATGAATTTCTATATCAGAGGCTTGGCCCTGGAATCCACCTAATGGCTGATGAATCATTACTCTTGAGTTTGGCAAACAAAATCTTTTATTTTTTTGGCCTGCAGTCAAAAGAAGAGCTCCCATACTTGCTGCCTGACCAATACAAAGAGTACTAATATCAGGCTTTATAAATTGCATTGTGTCATAAATAGCCATACCCGCAGTAACAGAACCGCCTGGTGAATTTATATAGAGAGAGATATCTTTATCAGGATTTTCTGCTTCAAGAAAAAGTAATTGAGCAACAACAACATTCGCTGTCATATCGTCAACTGGACCAACTAAAAATATAACTCTTTCCTTAAGAAGTCTCGAGTAAATATCATAAGCTCTTTCTCCTTTTCCATTTTGCTCAACAACCATAGGTATATACCCAAGATTATCTGCGGAAAAGTTACTAGTAGACTGGATATGTGATTTATTCATCGAACTGAGCCGAAATTACATTATCAAAATTAATCGCTTTCTTTTCTGTTTTACACTGACTCATAAACCACTTAACAACATTATCTTCAGTTGCTAATGCTTTTGGTTCCTGAAGTCTTTTTGGGTCCTCATTAAACCATTTAATTGCTTGATCAGGATCATCGTAATTGATAGAAAATTCCTTAATTTTGCCTTGAGTTTGTTCTTCAGATGATTCAAGGGAATGAGACTCAACAATATGTGCAAGTAAAAGACGTAATTTACAAGATACTTTAGCTCTATCTTCAAACATTGAAGGCTCTAGCTTTATATCCTTCATATTAGCGCCATCACTCTCTAATTTTTTAAGAGTTGTTTCAGCTAGCTGTCTAATTTCTATATCTATTAATGCTCTTGGAAGATCAATTTTGTGCGAGTCGACTAATAATTTGAATACTTGCTGCTTTATATTTGCTTGCAAACGCTTATCAACTTCTTGAAGAAGAGATTCGTTGATACTTTCATTTAATTTTTTTATATCCCCGTCTTCAATACCTAATTCTTTTGCAAATTTTTCATCTACATTAGGCTTAATTGGCTCATGAACTTCGATAACTGCGACCTGATAGCCTACTTGCTTATCTGCAAGCTCCATTGGGTTATGATCTTTAGGATACTTAATATCAAATGACTTTTCTATACCTGCATTCAGACCAACCATCTGGGAGTCAAACTCTTTAATTCTGCTTGTGTCACCAAGAACAATCTCTATAAACTCATCTCCTGTCGACTCTGCTTCTTTATTATCAATGAACGACTTCAGTTTAACTTTCACTCGATCGCCTAATTTAGCAGCCCTATCAATCTTTTTAAAGGTTGTTCTTTGCCTAACAAGAACGTCTATTGTTTTTTTAACATCTTCTGCTTTTACAGTTGTCTCATACTGAATAACTTTTAACTTTTTGATATCAGAAATACTAATATCTGGAAATACCTCAAATGTGGCAGTAAATTCAAAATCGTCAGTAACATTAGTTAGTGATCCGTGCTCTATATTTGGCATCCCGGCAACACGAATATTGTTCTTCTGAACAAACTCACCAAACCTTTTCTCAATTGCTTTAGTATAAACCTCAGACTTTACGTCATTACCATATTGTTGCTCAACAACATCTAGAGGCACTTTTCCAGGGCGAAATCCAGAAATATTGGCAGTTTTAGTAAGTCGCATGAATTGCTCGTTAACTTGAGAGGTAAGAGGAGCAACATCGACAGTTATCGTTACACGTCGCTCAATATTATTTATATTCTCAACTGCTGGTTCTGCCATGTCTAAAATTCCCTAATTATATTTAATTTAATTGGTGCGAAAGGAGAGACTCGAACTCTCACGCCTTGCGGCGCTGGTACCTAAAACCAGTGCGTCTACCAATTCCGCCACTCTCGCAAAGTAACTTAACTTTAAAAAAGAGCATATTATATCAGTTTAGTCATGTTTCCAATGAAAAAATTCAATCAAATTTCTCCATATAAGTCACTATTCAATTAGAATTGAAGGTATCGATCAAATACTAATAAGTTACTAATGAACACTGAAATAACTTCAACACATATTAAAAAAATTAGTTTATTTATATTCACTATATCTTTATTGTTTCCTTTTTCAGCATGCAGCCTACTTGAATATAAAGAGGCTAAAATTGAAATTATAAGCATCAATGAGGATTTAAGTGATGCAGGTGTAGATAATAAAGATTTTTTAGAATACTTAATTAAAAAAGGCTATACCAAGCAAGAGCTCCCCATACAGAATTGGAAATTAAGTGAACTACTTTTTACTCAAGAATTTTACAATAGAGAAATTGCACTAGCAAAATCTGAGTGGGAAATTATTAAAAGCAATGAAGCTCTCACAAAATTAAAACCAACATCATCTATTGGCATTAATATTGGAAAAAGTGATAGTAATGAAGAAATATCAAAAAATATTTATGGCGGTGGAATTTCATTTATATTTGAATCAGCAAACAAGAAAATAATTAGACATGAGATTGCTTTTAATAAAACTCAGTCAGCGTATCTAGCTTATCAAATTAGTGTTTTTGAAAAAAAAATAAAGCTCCTAGAAGATCTTATAAGCTATATAGAGAATCAAGATTTAATTATTGTTCAAAAGAAGAAGGTTAAGCTTAATCAATCAATATTGCATATGGCAAGAAAAAGATTTAATTTAGGGTTAGCTTCTCAAGTTGATATTGATAGACATGCTCTAGCTATAAGTGGTGCATACCAGTTACTAATTAGCCTACAAATAAAGCAGGAAAACCTAAAGCGAAATTTAGCCACGCATGTAGGAATGAAATTCCAGAAATTTAATCAAATACCAATAAATGTAGATCATATTAAGGGTACACTTGAAAAATCCTTAGAATCATTTCACGACATAGAAAAAATTAATGAGATTAAGTATACGGCAACATTAAATAGCCTATCTCTGAGGAAATTATTAGCTGATTATGCTATTTCTGAATCTGAGCTTAAATATGAAATTGCAAAACAATATCCTGATTACATTTTTAGTCCTGCTTATACTTATGATTTAGGAAACTATATATGGAGCTTAGGGATTGATTCTGTTATAACTTCATCAAAAAGAAATGAGATCCTAATTAATAGAGCAAAAAAAATTCGAGGGGCACAAGCAAGTAAAGTTTATAGCTATCAGTTAGATTTAATTAACAAGGCTGAAAATCTTGTGCCTAAGTTCGAGGGTTTGGTTAGAGAGCTTAACCACTTTAAGCCACTGATTAAAGCAAGAAAAAGATTAGAAGCGCAGTTACGCAGACAACTTGATAATGGTTTAATAGATCGCCTAGACTTTGAGCTTGAATTAGTTACTTTATTTGAGATTGACAAAAAATATCATAAAGCACTATATAATTTAATTAATTCTGGTTTAGATGCAGAGCGCATAATGCAAAAACCTATTATTACGAATAAGGTCTATTTAAACGATGAAAAATAAGTCGCTCTTTATTATTGTCATACAATCTGTAACTATAATTTGCCTTATATGGGTAGTTATAATGATAGATGGAGATAAAGTATTATCAGATAATATCGACGATGACGAAGATATTTTCGTTGATTATACTGCTGTAGAAAATGGATTGTTATTAATTAAGCTACCAAAGAATGTTGAAAAAAATAGTAATATTAAATACGAAGAGTTAACAAAAACATCATTTATAGATAGTTCGATTTTTTATGGGGAGTCGATTAATATTAAGCCATTAATCAATCTTAATACTAAGCTCTCAATTATCCAGAATAAGTTAGACCAACTTCTAGTTAACTTAGAAGCAGAGGTTGATCACCTTAGTAAATTGGTTATGTTAAATAGAGATAACAAAAATATATCTGATTCTGTTGTCGGTCAAAAGGAAATAGACATCAAAAGTATTGAAAGCAATATTGATTCCTTAAAAAAAGACAAAGCCAACATAATGAACACTATACAAAATGAATGGGGCAGTAAATTTTATAAAATATTTACTGTTAAAAAGAATAATAAGCTAAAAAATATTATTTCGGGAAAAGCCAAGTTAATAAAAATTACTTTTTCGCCGAATCAAATAAATCAAGAAGTACCAAATATAATAAATATATCTTCAATAGCTCAAACCAATTCAAACTATGAAGCATTGTACTTTTCTGATAGCCCTGAAGTGGATGTCAACCGATCTGGAAAAAGTTTTTATTACTTAGTTCATAACAGTAAAATTTTAAATGGAGAGAAATTTACAGGGCATAGACTTGCCTCTCCTAAAGACCAACGCTTTCTTTTTATACCAAAACAATCAGTCATTTGGAGTAATGGAATACCCTGGGCATACGTACATATTGAAGACACGGAAAAATATATAAAGAAATCATTAAGTGAGCTAAAAGAAACTAATAATGGTTGGATTATTAAAGAAGGAAATTTGAAGGCTGGTGATCTAATTGTAACTGAGGGGGCGCAGTTACTCCTCTCTGAAGAATTTAAATATCAAATAAAAAACGAAAACGAGGATTGATTTAGATGATGGCGGCATTAATCCGTTTTTCAATTAGATTCCCTGGAGTAGTAATTGGTTTTGCTCTGCTTATTCTGATGTATGGCACATTTAAAATAAAGCAAAGTCCGTTAAATGTCTTCCCCGAATTTTCTCCTACTCAAGTAATAATTCAAACTGAATCTCCAGGGTTTTCTGCAAACCTCGTTGAGACTCTTGTTAGTAAGCCTATCGAAAATGTAATATCAGGAACAATTGGCATAAAGCAAATTAGATCCCAATCAATTCCAGGTCTCTCTGTGGTTACGGTTATCTTTGATGATGACTCAGATATTTTAATGAACAGACAGTTAATTTCAGAGAAACTCTCAACCCTATCAAGTTCACTTCCCAGTTCAATTGTACCAATAATTACCCCTTTAACGTCATCTGCATCAAGTGTCCTTGGTATTGGCATAACGTCTGAAACAAAGGACTTATCTGAGTTAAGAACGATTGCTGAAACAGTTATTATCCCTCAACTTATGTCAGTCCCTGGGGTTGCGGACGTCAATCGATTTGGTGGCCTAGTTAAGCAATTTCATGTTGAAATTGACCCAAAAAAACTCTATCAACATCAAATCACTATTAAACAAATACTAGATGCGATTAAACGCTCATCATCTGTTCAGGGTGGTGGCTTCATTGAAAACAATAACCAGCGAATCATTATAAATGCTAAAGGCCAGACAAAGACGATTAATGAATTAAGTGACGCACCAGTTATTAATCTTAATAATAAAACTTTTCGTATAAAAGATGTAGCTAATGTAAAGAATGGATATGCACCATCTATTAGTGCTGTCTCAATAAATGGAGTACCCGGAGTCTATCTCTCAATTCAAGGGCAATTAGGCTCAGATACATACAAGCTTACCCAACAACTAGATGATTCCCTAACATCAATTTTACCGATTCTTGATAAGGATAATGTTAAACTATTTCCAGATCTATTTAAGCCAGCTAATTTTATTGATGCATCAATCGCTGGCTTAAAATTTGACATTATTATTGGCGCAATCCTTGTCATTTCCATTCTATATATTTTCTTATACAACTTAAAAACAGCTTTTATTTCAGCGGTGGCAATCCCACTATCTCTTATGTCGGCAATTTCAGTTATGAACTATTTCAATATGGGATTAAATGTAATGGTATTAAGTGGACTTGCAATTGCACTTGGGGAAGTTGTTGACGATGCAATTATAGATGTAGAAAATATTTTTAGGCGTTTACGACAAAATAAAAATAAAAAAACCCCTACTCCTATATATAAAGTTGTATTTGATGCATCCATGGAAGTAAGAAAATCTGTAGTCTTTGCTACCATAATTATTGTATTAGTTTTTATTCCATTACTATCTCTTTCAGGAGTTGCAGGTAAATTATTTGGTCCTTTAGGAATTGCTTATATATCTTCAATTATTGCATCATTATTTGTCGCATTAACTATTACGCCAGCACTCTGCTATTTGATGCTTGCTAAATCAAAGCTAGAATCAGAAGACTCTCCATTAATTAGAGGTATTAAATATTATTATGAAATATTTCTCAGGGCAATTGAAAGAAAATCTAGGGTTATTATTTTTACATCCCTACTTTTTATTAGCCTTGGTTTAGCACTTCTTCCCTTTTTCAAAACACAATTCATTCCGCCGCTTCACGAGGGGCATTTTATTATGCATATGACTGCACTTCCAGGTACATCTGAAAAAGAATCTATCAGGATTGGTAATTTAGTTTCTGCAAAAATTAATGATATTGGTGGCGTTAAGTCTGTAGCTCAGTGGGTAGGGAGATCTCCTCTAGGCGCAGATACTTTCGGTACCCACTATAGTGAATTTGAGATTGAGCTCGAACCTTCTGACGGACCAGAACAAGACAAAATACTTGAAGAAATTAAAGATATTGTAAATGGAAATTCTAATGGTAATAGTCCAAGCTCTTATGGATTTGTCGGAGTAAATTTTGCAATTAATACATTCTTGACAGAGCGAATAGAGGAGACTATATCTGGATACAATGCTTCAGTTGTAATTAATTTATTTGGAAAAGATCTTGATGGGCTTGACAGAGACGGGCAAAAAATTTCTAGGCTTCTTAGTAAAATGGAAGGAGCGGAAGATATTATGTTGCAATCTCCTCCAGGCACACCACAAGCTACAATAAGATTACGAGCAAATAAAATTGCAGAATATGGAATAATGAAATCAGATGTTCTTGAAATTATTAGAACTGCCTACGAAGGTTTTCCAGCAGCTATTATTTACGATGGTGTTTTACCAGTAACCGTCAAAGTTACAGTTAATAAATCATACCGAGATGATATTTTAGATATACATAATTTACCAATAAGGACTTCTACAAATCAAATTATCATGCTTGGTGAAATTGCAGATATCTCGCAGGAAAGTGGACGTTCAAAAATATTACATCAGGATGGAAAGCGGGTTCAAACAATAACTGCAAATATTGATGGCAGAGACATTAGTTCGTTTAATAAGGATTTAATTACTAAACTATCTAATTTACGCCTAGGAGAAGGAAATTACTATGAAATTACTGGAGCAGCAATAGAAAATAGTAAAGCTCGAGAAGAGCTAATCACCTTTTCTATTCTTGCAGGCTTTACAGTATTGCTAATGCTATATATTGCATTTGGGTCCCTCAGGAATTTAGCTATTACATTATTTAACCTCCCATTTGCTCTGATTGGTGGTGTAGTTGCTGCAACAATATATGGAGGCTGGATTTCAATTGGATCGATGGTTGGATTTGTTACATTATTTGGAATAACGCTAAGGAATTCCATAATGCTTTTATCTCATTACCAACACCTAGTAAGCAATGAAAATTGTGAGTGGAACCTTGAGACATGCGTTCGAGGTGCTAAAGAACGACTACCTTCAATCCTAATGACTGCACTAGTAGCAGGACTTGCATTAATGCCAATTGCTCTGGGTTCAGGTCAACCTGGCAAAGAGATTGAAGGCCCAATGGCAACTATAATTATTGGAGGATTATTTACATCCACAATCTTAAATCTTCTAATATTGCCTACCTTGTTGCTGAATTATGGTAATTTTAAAAAACAGATTTTTTAATCTTCGTTTATTAATTTTCAGGATTCAAAATATATTTTAACCTTTCATCTAATTCACGAGCAAATTCAATATCTTTTGATGTAATTCCTGATTCATCATGAGTAAATAAAGTTATTTTAATACCTGAATATGTTAATAAAATGTCAGGATGATGATCAGCCTTTTCTGCCGCATCCCATATTTCTTTTACTAAATACCCTAAATGCTTTCCTCGGCCTCCTCTTTCAATAAATTTTACAATTTTTGAGTCGATAAATTTCCAATCTATTAAGTTATTGAGTTCATCCAAAATTATTTTTTTAGTTAGCAGCATTAGAGTCCTTAAAAAAATTAATTGTATTGATTATATTTTGAGCCTTATCTTTAATCTCTTGATATTCAGATGTGGCAGTAGAGTCTACAGTAAGACCGCCCCCAGAATAAAAGTGCAGGATATGGTCTTGATGAATCATACTTCTAATCGCTATATTGCTATCCATCATTTGATTAAAGCTAAAATAAATGACACTTCCACAATAAACATCACGTGAATGCTCCTCCAATTCATCAATAATCTCAATTGCTCTGCTTTTAGGTGTACCGGTAATCGAACCTCCAGGAAACGCATCATTTAGAAGCTTATAATTATTGGAATTATTTTTAAGTGTTGCAGTAATTGAACTAACTAAATGATGTACGTTAGGATAAGACTCCACTGTAAATAATTCATCCACCTTTATAGAGCCTAATTCACAATTGATAGCTAAATCATTCCGTAAAAGGTCAACTATCATTAAATTTTCAGCTTGGTCTTTTAAGCTGAGAGAAAGCTCTTTAAGGTTAGCTTTATCCTTAACAGGATCATTATCGCGTGCTCGAGTTCCTTTTATTGGTCTTGTAGTAATATTCTTATTTCGCGATTGAATAAACTGTTCCGGAGAACCTGACATAATCTCGAAGTCATCATATGAAAGATAGGCCATATAAGGAGATTTGTTCATAACTCTAAATTTCTTATAAAAAATCCAACTATCACCGCTAGTAGAAACTTTATATTTTTGCGATAAATTTACTTGGTAGCAATCACCTTCCTTGATATAACTTGAAACCTTAGTAAATTTTTTTCTATAAGAGTAAAGATTAAGATTCGCATCAACATCTCCGATTACCGCAAAGTTTTTACTTATATTTTTTGTTGGTGTATTGAATAATTCTTGCAGGCTACTCCAACAAAAACTAGGTTTTTTATCAAAGTTATTTTGAATAAGCCAAGCCTTAGATTTTAAGTGATCAATAACAACAGTCCAGTCATAAATACCGATAATCATTTTTGGAATAAGGGAATTTTTCTTAGTATTATTTTTTAGATCATAAGAAAGATAGCCAATAGCACCACCAATAAATGGTAGTTTTTGATTTTGGATAGAATATTTTTCCATAATTTCTTCAATAATTTTTATTGGAATTTTATTCTGTAATCTTCTGCCTTCGGAATCCTCAATATATGTCCCAGATTTACCTGAGGTAACTCTTATAAAAGGTTCTGCTGCAATAATGTCATATCTTGCAATTTCGCTCTTAGCTCTATCTTTTTGATATGAACTATCAAGAAAAACTGGCCATCTCAGATGACGAATCTTTTCATAATAAAATGAGGAGTCGTTAATGTAAGGAATTTCAACAATATGCATTAATTTATTATAATGACTCAATAGGTTTATAGTAATAGCTAAACAAAAAAAGGCACGTTATACGCACCTTTTTTGTTTACTTTAGAGCAATTTATTCTAAATTAGCATGAATTGATCTCATTCCATCTTCTGTTAGATTTTTATCAAAAACAATTTCTCCAATAATTGCTTCAAGGTATACCAGTGTTGATAATTCAAATGATGTTCCCATTGGTAACCCTTTTGTAAGGGCGAATACTTCATCATTACCCATTTTTAATGTTAAATCTGCTAAATCGGCCATTGCAGATGTAGCTTTCATTGAAACCACAGCAATTTTAGCACCCTTAGATTTAGCCGTTTCAAGGGTAGGAAGAAGTGTTTTAGTTCCGCCAGAACCGGAAATTACAATGTATAAATCTCCATCTTTTAGAGCTGGAGTAACAATTTCACCAACCATACTTACGCTATAACCACAATGAACCAACCTCATAGCTAAAAAACTTGATACTAATTTTGACCTACCAGCACCTGCTATAAAAATATGTCCGGCTTGATCGATTAGTTTTTTTAACTCAGAAGACTGGTTTTTATCAGTTGAATCTAGGACAGCTGCAATCTTATCTATAATTAATTTTTGTGTATCCATATTTTTTCCTTGTAAAGTTAGATCACTTCAAAAAAAAACCCGACTACTATGTCGGGTTTTTAATTTTAAATCAAAACTATAACTCTGAATTAGTGAGCGATAGCTGTAATTTCTGCAGCAGAAGCAGCAGGATCAGCAGCACCATAAATTGCAGCACCTGCAACAATGATTGATGCACCTGCATCTTTAACTTCTTGAGCTGTTGTAGCTTTTACACCACCAGCAACAGAAATTTTAGCGCCAGTATTTAAACCAGCTATTGTTGCTAAATCAGCAAATGGTGTATGGCCAGCAGCTTGAGCGTCAAGACCAGTATGAACACCAATAATATGAGCGCCTGCAGCAACAGCTTCTTTTGCTAATGCAGCTTTATCAGCAACGTTAATCATGTCAACCTGACATTCTTTACCGTACTTGTTAGCAGCATCAATAACACCTTTAATTGTAGCAATTCCAGAAGCACCTAAAACAGTACAGATATCAGCACCTGCTTTGTAGAAAGGCTCACTTTCATAGCCACCAGCATCCATTGTTTTAAGGTCAACAAGAATAAGGTTATTAGGGAACTTTGCTTTTAGTGTTTCAAGTAATTTGATACCGTTATGCTTGATGCAAGGTGTACCAATCTCAAGAATATCAACGTGCGGAGCAACTGCTTCAGCTAGTGCAACTGTTGCGTCAAAATCTAATGAATCTAATGCCATTTGTGTTAGTGCCATGGTTAAATCTCCCATTTAAATACTATTAATTAATATACTTCTACGTAAGATTTAAGCAATTATTTGCCCTTCTTACTTTTCGTACAGCAGACCGACGATAATATAGAGTGAAATCCTTGTTGTCAATGACAATTAGGATTTTAAAGTCTATAATTTTCCAGAAAGTGCGACCTCTAATTTCTTCTGATCAATAACAAAATTACGGATACCTTCTGAAAGCTTTTCAGTTGCCATCGCATCTTCGTTGTGATCAAATCTAAATTGATCCTCCTCTAACCTGGAAGGTTTATCTTTATTAGCCCCTTCATCTTTAAGGCTTTGTGATAGATCTCCCTCGGTTGCGCCTAACTCCTCAATGAGTGATGGTCCAATAGTTAGTCGATCACAACCTGCTAGTGCCGTTATTTCGCCTATATTCCTGAATGAAGCGCCCATCACAACTGTTTTAAACCCATGCTCTTTGTACCAGCTATATATTTGTCTTACAGACACTACCCCTGGATCAGTTTCAGATGTATATTCTTCGCCGGTTTTTGCTTTATACCAATCTAAAATACGACCCACAAATGGAGAAATTAAGAAAACTCCAGCCTCAGCACATGCCCTTGCCTGAGCAAAGCTAAACAAAAGTGTCAAATTACAGTTAATTCCTTCTTTTTCAAGAATCTCGCCAGCCTTAATACCCTCCCAGGTTGAAGCAAGTTTTATAAGCACTCGGTCATTAGTTATTCCAGCTTCATTATATAATGCGATTATTTTTTTTCCTTTTGCGACCATCTTGTCAATATTAAAAGAAAGGCTTGCATCAACCTCTGTTGAGATACGGCCAGGAATATGCTTTAAAATCTCAAGCCCTACCAAAACTGCTAGTTTATCTGCTGCATCT
Source organism: Methylophilaceae bacterium (assembly GCA_029244935.1). Classification (GTDB taxonomy): domain Bacteria; phylum Pseudomonadota; class Gammaproteobacteria; order Burkholderiales; family Methylophilaceae; genus BACL14. Next base: position 38,665 of record JAQWQF010000013.1, read on the forward strand.
TCAATCTGTTGGTCTTTGTCAGAACTTTTACTTTTAGCATAAGCAATAGCCTCAGCAATCATGGGTTCGCATTGAGGTAGTGTGCTTGCTTTAAGAAGCAATGAAGGGTTAGTTGTTGCATCAACTGGCTTAAGGTCTTTAATTGCCTGAACTTCTCCAGTATCTGCGACAATTGTCGTCATAGTTTTTAGTTGATCTAATAGTGTTGCCATTTTTATGCTCTCCGTAATTTAATTTGTTGTTTAATATTTTTGATCATGTTCATTTTAACAACAATCTGTTAAATGTCTGCAATTTAATTTAGTCCAAATTTTATTATGATTTTTTTATTTATGTTAATGACAAGAATCCTCTTATTTGGCAGAATTAGGAGTTTACTTGATTGATGCTTTAGAATACTTTCAACGCTTAAGGATATTTAATGACAGAATATGTAATTCCATTTGAAAAACTAAGAAACAAAGACGTTAGCTCCGTAGGCGGAAAAAATGCATCACTTGGGGAGATGATATCTCAATTAGCCGCAAAAGGCATAAGAGTCCCTACCGGCTTTGCTACCACAGCAGATGCATTTAATGAATTTTTATTGCATGATGATCTTGGGGAGAAAATTGAAAAAGAGCTTGCCGGCTTAGATACGAACGATGTTAAAGCTCTTGCTCAATCTGGCCAGCTTGTTCGTCAATGGATAATGAGTACCCCTTTTCCGAAAGACCTTGATCATTCAATTAATGAAAGTTACGAGCAGCTTATCAAAAAATCAGCTGAGGGATCTACTTTTGCTGTAAGGTCATCAGCAACTGCGGAAGACCTTCCAGATGCATCATTTGCTGGACAACAAGAGAGCTTTCTCAACATTCATGGCATAAAAAATATTAAACAAGCTATCAAGGAAGTTTTTGCATCGCTTTACAATGACAGAGCAATTTCATACCGTGTTCACAAAGGCTTTATCCATAAAGATGTTGCCATTTCAGCTGGTATACAACAAATGGTTAGAAGTGACATGGGCAGCTCAGGAGTTATGTTTACTATTGACACAGAATCGGGCTTTACAGATGTTGTATTTATTACAGCATCATATGGCCTCGGTGAGACAGTTGTCCAAGGAGCAGTAAATCCAGACGAATTTTATGTTCACAAACCAACGTTAGCAAAAGGTAATAATGCAATCGTTAGAAGGTCAATTGGCTCAAAAAAAATAAAAATGATTTTTA
>JAQWQF010000021.1 GCA_029244935.1 Methylophilaceae bacterium
GGCACCTCGATGTCGGCTCATCACATCCTGGGGCTGTAGTCGGTCCCAAGGGTATGGCTGTTCGCCATTTAAAGTGGTACGTGAGCTGGGTTTAAAACGTCGTGAGACAGTTTGGTCCCTATCTGCCGTGGGCGTTGGAAATTTGAAAGGACCTGTTCCTAGTACGAGAGGACCGGAATGGACTGATCTCTGGTGGATCGGTTGTCACGCCAGTGGCATAGCCGAGTAGCTAAATCGGGAAGAGATAAACGCTGAAAGCATCTAAGCGTGAAACTCGCCTTAAGATGAGATTTCCCTTGCACTTTAAGTGCACTAAAGAGTCGTTCAAGACCAGGACGTTGATAGGTCAGGTGTGGAAGTGCAGTAATGCATGAAGCTAACTGATACTAATTGCTCGTGAGGCTTGATCCTATAACCTTAAGACTTAAGGTTATGGTTGACACTAAAGCAAAACGCAATCAATACACAAAATTTACTTCTTCTATATATTGTTAAAACTAATTCTGATGATTAAACTATCAATCATCGTAAAAGTTTGCTTGGCGGACATAGCGAGTTGGACCCACTCCTTCCCATCCCGAACAGGACAGTGAAACGATTCTGCGCCGATAATAGTGTGGTTTTTTCCATGCGAACGTAGGACACTGCCAAGCTTCTAATTAAAAAACCCCATTAAATGATGGGGTTTTTTTTTAACTAAAACGCAAGAAAATCATTAAGTTATCATTTATAATTCAAAACTAAATTTAATAATTGACCAAAAAACAAATGTATCTTCAAAATCCAATATTTAATAGAATAAATATTAATCAAACGATATTATTGTCGATAATGATTCATGCTGTTTTGTTATTTAATCTTCAGTGGGACTCGGTAAAATTAATATCTGAACCAGAAATTGAAATTAATATTCAAGAAAGAAAAATTAAAAAAGAAATACCAATACCAAAACCCATTGAAAAACCAAAACCTATTGAAAAACCAAAACCGATTGAAAAACCAAAACCGATTGAAAATATAGTTCCCATTAAAGAGATCATTCCTCCGTTATCCGAGCCTGAGGTTAAGCAAGTTAAAAAATTAACCACTTCTAAAGATATAGTTGAAAAAAAACCTACTAATATTAAACCTCAAATTATTAATAACTATAGTAATAAAATAAGAGCACATATTGAAAGGTTTAAGAAATATCCTAGAATGGCTCAAATGAGAGGATGGAAAGGGGAAGTGTTGATTGAAGCAGAAATTGATGGAAATGGCTTATTAATAAGTTCAGTAGTTATCCGCTCAAGTGGTCGCAAAATACTAGATAATGAAGGTCTTGCTATGATGGATAGGAGTGCTCCCTTTCCGACTCCACCGGAAGGTCGAAATTTAAAAATGACAATTCCAATATCGTTTTCAATGATTTAACTCTTTACTGCCACGTATCACGAAGTGTTGTTGTTCTATTAAAAGTAATAATTGAGTTTTGGTTTGAGTCACAAATGAAGTATCCATGACGTTCAAATTGGAATTGGTCACTTGGTGAAACTGACAAACAATTTTCTTCTAGCTTTATTTGAGAAGTTTTTAAAGAATTTAAGTTTAAATCGTCTAGATAATTATCCGTCTTATTTCCTGGGTGCTCTTCTTTAAATAATCTATCGTACTGGTTTACTACTGCGTTAATCGAATACTTTATAGATAACCAATGAATATTACCTTTTACCTTAATACTGTTGGCACCAGGTGTTCCAGACTTAGTATCTGGTAAGTAGTCGCAATATACTGCCATAATATTACCTTGGTCATCTTCATCAAAACCAGTACATGTCACAATATACCCATAGCGCAATCTCACTTGGTTTCCAGGATATAGGCGAAAATATTTTTCAATTGGACTAACCATAAAATCTTCCCTTTCAATCCATAACTCTTTTGTTAATTTAAGTGTTCTTTTACCTAAATCTTCATTAAGTGGATGATTAGGTGCTAGGCAGTCTTCTTCTTGCCCATCAGGATAATTATTTATTATAAGTTTGATAGGATCTAAAATGGCAACACGCCTTAAAGCAGAAACATTCAAAACCTCTCTCATAGAATCTTCAAGAGTGGCATAATCAATCCAGGAATCTGCTTTTGAAACTCCAATTCGCTCTGAAAACAATTTAAATCCTTCTGGTGTAAAGCCTCGACGACGAGCTCCAGCAAGAGTTGGCATTCTTGGATCATCCCACCCTGTAACGTGATTATCTTTAACTAATTCTATTAATTTTCTTTTTGATAGAACGGTGAAAGTTAAGTTAAGCCTAGCAAACTCATGTTGTTTTGGTAAGGGGCCAGAGAAAAATTTATTCTCTTTTAATTTTTTTAATAGCCAGTCATAAAAAGGACGTTGATCTTCAAATTCTAAAGTGCAAATTGAATGGGTAATGCCCTCTAAGGCATCCTCAATAGGATGAGCAAAGGTATACATTGGGTAAATACACCAGGTATCTGCAGTTCGGTGATGGAATGCTCGCTTAATTCGGTATATAGCAGGATCTCGTAAATTAATATTAGGTGAAGCCATATTAATTTTCGCTCGTAAGACCATAGAGCCATCAGAGTGTTTCCCTTCTTTCATTTCCTTAAACCATTTGATATGGTCAGATATAGGGTGAGCACGCCACGGAGAATCTATACCTGGTGAAGTCAGAGTACCTCGATTTTCACGAATCTCATCTGGAGTTTGTTTATCAACGTATGCAAATCCAGATTCAATCAAAGATATTGCAGCTTTATACATATGTTCAAAATAATCACTCGCATAAAAAAGGTTGGTTTGATCCTTGAAGGTCCAATCAAATCCTAGCCATTTAACACTATCGATGATGCTATCAACATATTCTTTATTTTCCTTCTCAGGGTTTGTATCATCAAAACGTAGGTGACATGTACCTTTATAATCCTGAGCTAATCCAAAGTTTAAAAAAATACTCTTTGCATGACCGATATGAAGATATCCATTTGGTTCAGGGGGGAATCGAGTTCGAATTTTTGCCGGATCAATTTCCCCAGCTTCATGGTGTGATGCATTGCCAGGTGTTCCCGCCCACTTTTTATCCTTGTAAAGTTCTTGCGCTAAATTCTTTTCGATAATTGTGCGAATAAAATTTGACGGCGGCGGATTATTTTTTTTTGGATTTTTCATAATTTAGTTACTATTTTACACCGATAAAGTGCAATTATTGATGAATAATACCGTGGTATGATTCATATTATTTACGGTATTTAATTACGTTGACGCCACTTACTTTTCCTGTACTTTCTATTTTATCTGACGGCAAGTTTCATTCTGGTGAAATAATGGCTAAAAATTTTAATGTCTCAAGGGCAGCTATTTGGCATGCTATTTCAGGAGCAGAAAAATTGGGGGTTGAAGTTTTTTCTGTAAGAGGAAAGGGTTATCGTCTTACCCAATCGTTAGATCTAATAGTAGAAAACAAGGTTAAGCAAGCAATAGGTGAAATGGCTAACTTATTCAATGTTACTGTATTAGATGTTGTTGATTCAACTAATGATTATTTAAAAAATGCAGCTGTAAATGGACACCCTCATGCATCCTGTGTGGTTTCAAATATCCAAACACATGGCAAAGGCAGAAGGGGTAGGCAATGGCAATCTGCTTTAGGTGAGAATCTTACTTTTTCTTTCTTATGGCGATTCACCAAAGGAGCTGCTGCATTGTCTGGACTGAGTTTAGCAGTTGGTATTGCGTTGATTAGAAGTTTAAAAAAGCTCGATATTCATCAGGCATTATTAAAATGGCCGAATGATATTTTAGTTGAAGATGGTGGTGTTTATAAAAAGCTCGCTGGCATATTAATTGAATTACAAGGGGACATGGATGGACAAAGTGCTGCAATCATTGGTATTGGTATTAATTTAAATCTTTCAAAGAAACAAGTTGCAAAAATTGATCAGCCTGCTGTAAGTATTAATCAATTTACAACTGAGTCAATTGATCCTAATAATTTTTTAGCAATTATTATTAAAAATCTAGCAGAGGTTCTAGCTATATTTGAAGATTCTGGTTTCACTTCCTTAAAAGATGAATGGCTTAGTTATGACGCTTTTCAAGATAAAGTTATTAATATAACTTCAGGCGACGGTAATCTTATTCAAGGAAGATCACAGGGGGTTGATAATTTTGGCTCCTTGCAGGTTGTTACAGATGCAGGAGTTAAAACTTACGCTTCAGGTGAAATTAGTATTAGGAAGGCAGAATAATGTACCTACTTATTGATATAGGCAATACGCGAATTAAATGGCAGCATCGTGATAATGAAAATATTCTGGATTCATACAGCATGATGGTTGAGGATTTTATGGATATAGATTTTTCTGATTTACAGTCAGTAAAAAAAGTTTTAATTTCTAATGTTAATCAAGCGGTGGTCCTCGATAAAATCAAAGAAAGTGTATCCTTATTTGGCTGTCCAATTATTGAAGCTAAATCAGAAACAAACCATATACTTATTAATGACTACGAGGATAGCCTAAGTCTAGGTGTCGATAGGTGGCTCACTGCTCTTGGCGCCTGGCAAAAATATAAAAAACCATTATTAGTTATCAATGCGGGTACAGCCATTACTATAGATTTAATTGATTTAGACAGTCAAGAAAAGCCACATTTTAAGGGGGGGATGATTCTCCCAGGGGTGGCTATTAGCCTAGCTATCTTGAATGACAGTACTAATCTAATTGATACCGAAATAGGTACTACTAAATATCCTAGTGTTAATACTACTGATGCCGTAACTACCGGAATTTTTACTTCTATCCAGGGTGCGGTAAATCTTGTATGTAGAAAGTTACCAGCAACTTTACCAATTCTATTAACTGGTGGAGATGCTACTTTAATCTACGAGCAATCAGATAATGAATGGAAATCCCGAATAAAGATGGAAGATGATTTGGTTTTTGAGGGACTAATGCATGTTATATAAAAGTGTCTCACAAAAAAAAGATAAAAAAACCGTATGCATAAAGGAGTTAAATGCATACGGTTTAAAAATTAATAAGTTACTTTTTCTTGATATATAAATCCGTAATTGTGCCTTCTTTTATTTCGGCGGCCATAGCCACTGACTCTGAAAGGGTGGGGTGTGGATGGATTGATAATCCAATATCATGTGCATCTGCACCCATTTCTATTGATAGAACTGTTTCAGCAATTAATTCACCTGCATTAGTCCCAACAATTGCCGCTCCAATTATTCTATTTGTTTTTTTATCAAATATTAATTTTGTCATACCTTCTGTGCGATTAGTTGAAATTGCTCGCCCACTAGCTGCCCATGGAAATACAGCTTTTTCTATTTCAATGTTTTTCTCTCCAGCTTCCTCTTCTGTAATACCAGCCCACGCAATTTCTGGATCTGTGTATGCGACTGATGGAATTGTCATGGCCTGAAATTCTACCTTTTCTCCAGCAATTACTTCTGCTGCTATTTTTCCTTCATGGGTCGCTTTGTGGGCGAGCATAGGTTGCCCAATAATATCTCCAATTGCATAGATGTGATCTATATTTGTTTTCATTTGCTTGTTTGTCGCTATAAAACCTCTTTCATCAACAGCAATCCCTGCTTTTTCCGCACCAATATTATTACCATTAGGTTTTCTTCCAACAGCAACTAAGACACGATCGAACAATAATTCTTTAGGCGCATTTTCACCTTCAAAATATACTAGAATGCCTTCCTTTTTTGTCTCTAATTTTGATACCTTTGTTCCAAGCCATATATTTTCAAAGCGTTTTTCCATTCTTTTATGAAGGGGCCTGACTATATCTCGATCACATCCTTGAATTAAACCGTCGGTAAGCTCTACAACTGAAACATCGCTTCCCATAGCATCGTAAACGGTACCCATTTCAAGACCAATTATACCGCCGCCTATAATAAGTAGTTTTTTTGGAATGTCTTGTAACTCTAAAGCACCAGTAGAATCCATAATGCGGTCATCATTTGGCGTCCCTGGAATTTTAGATGATTGGGAACCGGCTGCAATAATTGCTGATTTAAATCCTATAGTTTTTTCCGAACCATCTATTAATTTGACTGATATTTGATTTGATGAAATAAATTCACCATAACCCTCTATGATTTGAACGCCACGTTGCTTTGCCATTTGAGAAAGACCCGTAGTTAATTTTTTAACTACTCTATTGGACTTCCAGTCACGTAATTTTTCAAGATCAATGTTAGGCTTAGTGAACGAAACTCCATGATTGCCTGTATCCTCAGCATCGGTGATAACTTTTGCAGTATGGAGGAGGGCTTTTGATGGAATACAGCCAACATTTAAGCAGACTCCACCTATAGTAGGGTAACGCTCTATTAATATTACTGATTTTCCTAAATCGGCAGCCCGAAATGCAGCAGTATATCCACCTGGACCAGAACCAAGAATTGCAACATCGCAGTTTAAATCGGATTCTTCTATATCTTTTGCTTTAACTGGCTCAGCAACTTTTTTAGGTACTTCTTCTTTGATTGAAAGTTTTTCTTCTTTTTTGGTATTGTTTTTATTTGCTTCAGTAATATTTACTTCAATAATCGGTGAGCCTTGTTTGACAGTATCACCAACATTTATGAGAATTTTTTTGGCTATACCATCGACAGGTGAAGGGATATCCATTGAAGCCTTATCTGATTCGACAGTGATTAGGGGATCTTCTTTTTTGATCTTATCTCCTTCATTGATAATAATATCAATGACATCAACGGAATCAAAGTTCCCAATATCAGGTATTTCAACTGTAATATATTTATCCATGATTTATAGAAGCAACTTTCTCACATCAGAAAGCATAGATCTTAAGTGCGTAGTAAATCTTGCACCATCTGCCCCATCTACGACACGATGATCATAAGATAAAGATAAGGGCAGGATAAGACGTGGTTTAAATTCTTTACTTTCTTTGTTGTAGATTGGTTGGATTGATGATTTTGAGACCCCTAAAATAGCAACTTCAGGACAATTAATAATTGGTGTAAATTTAGTACCACCAATTCCCCCAAGACTTGATATGGTAAAGCATCCACCCTGCATATCCTCTACCTTTAATTTTCGTTCCCTTGCTTTATTTGATAGATCACCTAAGTCTTGAGCAATATCTAATATATCTTTTGTGAGTACATCTCTGACAACTGGAACAACTAATCCATCCGGGGTATCACAGGCAAAACCTACATTATAATAATTTTTCATAATAAGATTTTCACCATCTGGAGAGATGGAGCTATTGAATACAGGATAGGATTTTAATGCATTGACACAAGCTTTCATCATGAATGCAAGAAGTGTTAATTTTACACCTTTTTTTTCTGCTTCTTTTTGCATTGATTTTCTAAAAGCCTCAAGGTCTGTGATATCAGCATCATCAAATTGAGTAACGTGAGGGGCTGTAACCCAATTTCTGTGAAGGTTAGCCCCTGATATTTTCTTTATCTTTGATAAAGGCTTTGTTTCTGTACTACCAAATTTAGTAAAATCAATATCTGGCATAGCAATAGGAGCAAAATGGGTCCCCATATCATCAGACCTTGGCTTGTTAAGCTCGCTTTTAACATAAGCCTCAATATCTTCTATTATTATTCTATTTTTTGGAGCCGACCCGATTACAAAGTTAAGATTAACCCCTAAATTACGTGCAAACTTTCTAACAGATGGAGATGCATGACTAATTTTATCGGTTGTAACAAGGGCACTTTCAGAAACGGGCAGTGGTTTTTTAATTGGCTGAATAGTTGCTGGTGGCTCAGCAACTGGACTTGTTGGCTCAAGAGAAACCTTACTTGTAATATCGTCCAATTCTTTTTTTATAGTAGATTCTTTTTTTGATGTTTTATTTGAGTTTTGAGTTTTTTCAAATACTGCAATGAGGCTTCCTTGCTTGACTTTATCTCCAACCTTCACTTTTATCTCTTTTATAATGCCAGAATGGGGAGCAGGAATATCCATAGACGCTTTATCAGACTCAACTGTTAACATTGGGTCGTCTAGATTAATTGAATCACCTATATTAATTAATATCTCAATTACATCCACACTATCAAAATCACCAATATCTGGAATTAAAATTTCTTCAGTAGCCATAAATATCTCTTATACTCTCATTGGATTTGGTTTATTGCCTTTAAGCTGAAAATCATTAATAGCTTTCAATAAAACAGACGAATCTATTTTCTTTGCTTCAACTAATGAAGTTAACGCAGCAACTACAATATAAAATCTATCAACTTCAAAAAAATCTCTTAATGCTTCCCTACTATCTGATCTTCCATAACCATCGGTTCCTAGAGCGATGAAATGGTTAGGAAGGAATCGCGCAATCTGTTCAGGAAAAGATTTCATGTAGTCTGTTGAAGCTATAATTGGACTTTCCTTGTCACTGATCGTGTTTTCAATACTCGATAATTTTTTATCTTTATCTGGATTTAATCTGTTCCATCGTTCTATATCTAACGCATTCTTTCTTAACTCATTAAAGCTGGTGACACTAAATATATCGGCCGCCACCTTGAAGTCAACTTCTAATATTTTTGCAGCTTCAATTACCTCCCTTAATATTACGCCACTTCCCATCAGTTGAACTTTTGGACCTTTTATTTTAGATTTTGCGAACGGGTAAATGCCTTCAATAATTCCTTGTTCAACTCCTTTAGGTAATTCTGGGTGAGTATAATTTTCATTCATCACGGTAATGTAATAATAAACATCTTCTTGATTCTGAATCATTCTCTCCAATCCATTTTGAATAATAACTGCTAACTCATAAGCAAAACAAGGGTCATAAGATACGCAGTTTGGAATCGTTGCAGCCAGAAGATGACTGTGTCCATCTTCATGCTGGAGACCTTCACCGTTAAGAGTGGTTCTTCCTGCTGTAGCACCTAAGAGAAATCCTCTGCAACGTGAGTCGCCAGCTGCCCATGCTAAATCTCCAATTCTTTGGAAACCAAACATTGAGTAAAAAATATAAAACGGTATTGTTTGGATGTCTGAATTACTATAAGAGGTGGCTGCAGCAATCCATGAAGAAAAGGACCCAGCTTCATTAATCCCCTCTTCGAGTATCTGTCCATCTTTTTGTTCTTTATAAAACATAACCTGATCAGAATCTTGTGGTTCGTAAAGTTGACCTACAGATGAGTAGATACCAAGCTGTCTGAACATACCCTCCATCCCAAATGTTCTAGCTTCATCAGGTACTATTGGTACGATATATTTTCCTAGGTCTTTGTCACGAACTAGCGTACTTAATATACGTACAAATGCCATAGTAGTTGATATTTCTCTTTCACCTGAACTGTTTGTTACATTAGAAAAAGCACTTAATTCAGGAATTTTATGGGCCTTAGTTTTCTTGCGACGTAAAGGCAATGATCCACCAAGCTCCTTTCTTCTTTCCATCATGTATTGAATTTCAGGAGAGTCATTTGCTGGTTTATAAAAAGATAAGCTTTCAACTTCTTTATCGCTAATTGGTAAGTCGAATCGCGTTCTAAAAGTTTTTAATGACTCGATATCCATACTTTTTTGTTGGTGTGTAATGTTCTGGCCTTCTCCAGCATCACCCATCCCATACCCCTTTACAGTTTTGGCCAGGACAATTGATGGCTGCCCTTTATGGGATGTCGCTGCAGCATATGCTGCATAGACTTTATGAGGATCATGCCCACCACGATTTAGGCGCCATATATCTTCATCTGACATTGCAGAAACCATCTCACGAAGTTCTGGATACTTACCAAAAAAGTGCTCACGAGTATATGCTCCGCCTTTGGCTTTGAAGTTTTGGTATTCACCATCCACGCATTCTTCCATACGTTTTTTTAGAATACCATCTTTGTCCATGGCGATAAGTGGATCCCAATAAGACCCCCAAATTACTTTGAGTACATTCCAGCCAGAACCTCGAAAGTTAGATTCTAGTTCCTGGATAATTTTCCCGTTCCCTCTGACAGGACCATCTAATCTTTGCAGATTACAATTAATTACAAAAATTAAATTATCAAGATTTTCTCTTGCTGCGAGTGAGATAGCTCCCTGTGATTCTGGCTCATCCATTTCACCGTCGCCACAGAAAACCCATACCTTTCTATCCGACGTATCTGCAATACCACGATCATGAAGGTACTTAAGGTAGCGTGCTTGATAGATACCCATTATTGGGCCAAGACCCATAGAAACAGTAGGGAACTGCCAAAAATCCGGCATTAACCAAGGGTGTGGATAACTCGAAAGTCCTTGTCCATTAGCCTCCATTCTAAAGTTGCTTAATTGATCTTCGCTCATCCTTCCTTCCAGAAAAGCCCTTGCATAAATGCCTGGGGAAGAGTGTCCTTGAAAATAAATTAGATCACCCCCAAAATTTTCATTAGCAGCTCTAAAGAAATGATTGAATCCGACATCATATAGAGTTGCAGCAGATTGAAAGCTGGCTATATGGCCACCTATACCAGGAGATTTTTCGTTGGCTCTAAGAACAGTCATTACTGCATTCCATCTAATAAGCGCGCGAATTCTTCGCTCCATATCAGGATTACCTGGATGTTTTTGCTGTAAGTGAGTGGGAATAGTATTTAAATATGATGTTGTAGCATTATAAGGGAGATTTGTTCCAGAGCGACGCGCCTGGTCTATCATTGTCTCAATTAGGAAATGAGCCCTCTCCGGACCTTCAGAATCAATCACTGATTTTAATGAATCAAGCCATTCTTGCGTTTCTTGATTGTCTGTATCTGGAAATAAAGCCATTAAAAACTTACCTCTTTTATTGTTTTAATAAGTATTTTATTTAAAATAAAATGTTTATGAAATTTTTGGTGAAACTCAATGTCAACATACACATTATAATTGATATACAATCATTTAGACCTTAAATGCATAAAAAACCAATAGAAATACTACTTACACATACCATAAAAATATAATTGAAAATAGGATGAATATGAACGCTAAAATAGAATTTATTAAAAATATTCCAAGTGAACAGACTCTAAAAAAAAGCTTACACCATTTAGTTATTGTTGACTCGAGATCTACAAAATATCCATTTGAGGCATTATTAAAAAATAAGCTTAAACGCGCTGGGAAAAAGCTTGCGGACTTAAGTAAAGCACCAATCACTACCGAACTAGATAGTGGAGGTATTATTAGCTGGATTGGCCATTCATACCATTTAAACCCATTTCAAATGCATACCCTAATCAGGAAAGGATTTAATATTCTCTCACAAGATAAGCCTACTAAAATATCAATAACATTCTTACCAAAAGATATTAAAGACTCTTGGGTTAATGCATGTGTTTATGTTTCACTAGTTAATTCACAAGTCCTACTTAATTTAAAGAAAGGTGCTAAAAATGTTGCGCTGAAAAATTTGATTCTTGCTGGGATTAGCAAGTGCGACCTATCGAAAACTCTAGCGTTGGTTAATGGCAATACATTAACTAGAAATTTAACTATTACACCACCTAATAATCTAACACCAACAATTTATAAGACAAAGGTTAAGCAGTTAGCAAAGCAATATAAATGGGCTTATAAAGATTATAATATGACCCAGCTCAAGAAGTTAGGTGCTGGTGCGTTTGTTGCAGTAGGACAGGGTTCTGAACCTGAAGATGCTGTAATTGTTCATTTAAAACACACCTCTAAAAATTCAAAAAAAACTATTGCACTTGTAGGAAAGGGCATTTGTTTTGATACAGGAGGACACAATCTAAAGCCCGCAAAATATATGAGTGGAATGCATGAAGATATGAATGGGTCAGCTGTAGTGTTGGGCATAATGCAAGCTGCAACTGAAGCCAAGCTTCCTGTAAATATAGATTGTTGGCTGGCTATAGCACAGAATCATATTGGCCCAAAAGCATATAAGCAAAATGATGTTGTGACCGCACTCAATGGCTTAAGTATTGAAATAGTGCACACAGATGCAGAAGGTAGAATGGTATTAGCAGATACTTTAACCATGGCTTCCAGGGAAAAGCCTCAAGCTATCATTGATTTTGCAACCTTAACTGGCTGTATGCATGTTGCAATGGGTGATCGTTATAGTGGGGTAATAAGTAACCAGTCTGACTTGGCTTGTATGGCAGTTGGCGCAGGAGCAGAATCTGGTGAAAGGATTTCTGCATTTCCTTATGATGAAGATTTTGAAGAAGATTTAGAGAGCCAAATTGCTGATATTAAACAATGTAATTTAGAAGGGGGACCAGATCATATTCATGCTGCAAGATTCTTAGGCCGTTTTGTTGAAAATGATACTCCATGGCTTCACGTTGATTTATCTTCAAGCAATCGTAAAGGTGGTTTAGGCGCGATTAGTAGTGATGTTAATGGTTTTGGAGTGAGTTTTGGTATAAAAATGTTAGAAAATTTAATCAAAAAATAATTAGCTTCAACGCTGAAATGCCTTAAGATCACTAACGATCTGAATTGAATGAGTGGAGGGGTTTACCGATCTATATTCTCTCCTTATTAAACCTTTTGGATCAATGATAAAGCTGTGACGTTTAGAAAATTTGAAAAATATAAATTTAAAGAGCGCGCCATATTTTTGCGCGACATTACCTTTAGGGTCGGATAAGAGCATGAAAGGTAAATGATATTTTTCTTTAAATTTTTGGTGTGAGGTAGTTTTGTCTAAGCTAATACCAATTACATGAGCATTTAATGAATTAATTGCGCTGTAATCATCACGAAAATTACAAACTTCCTTAGTGCAGCCAGGGGTATCATCTTTTGGGTAAAAAAAGATAACCAGCCATTTTCCTCTAAAGTGATTTAATGAAATTAATTTGCCGGTTGTGTCAGCAAGTTTAAATTCTGGAGCTGGAGTATTAGTCAAGGAACCCATAAAATTTTTAATGTAATAATTCTTTAAACAAATCTTCATTACTACTTATAATTTTTTTTGCAAGCAAGCTATTACCAAGGGCATTTAGGTGGCAACAGTGATCTGCGTAGACTGTTCGCTTCTCATTTTTAAATATTAGCCTTAGGTCGGTAAAGTTATCTGATTTTATTAAATCATCAGAAAGCAAATGATAATTTTTAGTTATATGATCGCCGTAATATGGGAAGCTTAAATATTCAATTTTCTCTTTTTCAGATAGAGGCTTGCTATCTAATTGATATTGATTTGGTTGTAAAACATGAATATAGCTTATTTGTTTTGGCTTTAGGAAGTCAAAAATTTGATTAGAAGATTTTGTCCATATCTTGACTGACTCATCAACGTATTGCGAATATGACCTAGAATTATTTTCTGCCCAATAAGGAACATCAGTTGGACTGACCGTGATTTCTTTGTGGCAATTATTAATTACAATTAAACCAACTAGCTCAATAATAGCTATCTTTGAATTAGATTTAACAAAATTATTACTATAATCTCCGCATTGATTATCTAGTGCTGTACGGCTAATTGCCCTGTTATGTTGTCTTGGATAAACTGCAGGCAATTTTGCATCAAAATTATCTGATAAGGTTAATGCTAGCTCATTGAATCCATCGACATTAATGACAATATCTGGTTTAAATCCAACAAGCTCTAAATACATTAATTTAAAAAATTGTTGAGGTTGTTTACCACCTAGGATAGATGCATTGTAAACAGAAAAATGGTCAACTCCAAAGTGTGAATTTAATGTGTTGGCAAATACTGTATTGAATTCCTGTTCCTGGGTTACTTCACTTTTTTCTATATTATTTGATAGAAAGGCTGCAACAGAGCCACCTAGTAATAGTACTTTTATGTCATTTTTTTTTGGTGAAAGGGTTACTGAGTGAAACAAATAATCACTGGCAATACCTGATGTGGTATATTTTTTGTCTCCAATTGATGCAAGGCCAAAATAGGGGTGGACATAATACTTTGATTGATTGTCCTTGTAAAAAACAGATTTTTTATCTAAATAGTCTTCATCATAAATTGAAATATTAAACGTAGATTTAATGATGTATTGACAGGCTATATCCAATGCAAAAAAAATAAAGAAAAGGAAAATAAAATAAAATAAACCTAACTTGAATTTGTTTTTCTTTTTAGTTACTTGCACAACATCTCTCCATTATAGATTTTGAAAACTTTAATCATAACCCTCGCTCGTTAATTTATAATAAAGATATGTATAGAATTATTATAAATAAATTTTAATGTGCAATAATACACGTTGATTAAATTGCTATTGTATAATTAAAACGTATTCTTCTTTAGCTGTTAATACATCCACTATAGCTAAGCTAAATATATTGTCGCTCCAATTTTTCTATCATTAAAAGTATACTGAATTTAGGGGGTCTAAACTGAAAAAAACTGACATAGTGCTTCCATCCAATAAAAAGTTTGGCTTATTCTTTTTTACCATTTTTCTTTTAGTTGGAATTTATTGTTATTTTTTGGGCGCTATCAATGCATCAATAGTTTTACTGTTGCTAGCTACTATTTTATTCGTTCTTGCAGCAGTAAAGCCTGACTTATTATTGCCCTTGAATAAATTGTGGATGCGCTTAGGTTTGACCCTTGGTTTAATTATCAGCCCAATAATATTGGGTATTATATTCTTTGGGTTATTTACTCCAATTGCTATTCTGATGCGTTTGTTTTCACGAGATGAATTGCGGCTAAAATTAGAGTCTCGCTCTTCCTTTTGGAGAATTAGAAATACTTTGAATCAGATATCTGATTCGTTCAAAAATCAATTTTAATAAATTAAGGTACGTTTAATGGATATTTTAAAAGAGCTGTGGACTTTTCTAAGAGCTCGAAAAAAGCTATGGTTAGCTCCTATTATTATAATAATGATAATGATCGGCGGATTATTAATTTTAGCCCAAGGTTCTGTTGTGGCTCCTTTTATCTATACGTTGTTTTAAAATAAGGCCTATTGCTATGTATATTTTAGGAATTTCAGCGTTCTATCACGATAGTGCTGCATGTTTAATACTTGATGGGGATATTGTCGCCGCAGCTCAAGAAGAAAGATTTACAAGAAAAAAACATGATGCTGGATTTCCTAGTAATGCGATCTTATATTGTATTGAAGAAGCTAATATTAGCGTAAGTGAGATTGCTCACGTTGTATTTTATGAGAAGCCTTTTGTAAAATTTGAGAGACTGCTCGAAACATATTTAGCATTTGCTCCAAGAGGTTTTCGCAGCTTTGCATCAGCAATGCCTTTATGGATCAAAGAAAAACTCTTTCAGAAATCATCCCTAATAAAGCATTTATCTGAAACCCTTGAGGGGGACGTTAAATGGAATGAGCGTCTCCTTTTTTCAGAGCATCATCTATCGCATGCTGCTAGTGCATTTTATCCTTCTCCATTTAAAAGGGCTGCAATCTTAACTTTAGATGGTGTAGGTGAATGGACAACTACATCTTTAGCTGTAGGTAATGGTAAGGACCTTAATGTTATAAAAGAAATTTATTTTCCTCATTCTTTAGGACTTTTGTATTCTGCATTTACTTATTACACTGGTTTTAAAGTTAATTCTGGTGAATATAAAGTAATGGGTTTAGCTCCTTATGGAAAGCCTAGGTATGCCAATTTAATTAAAGAAAAACTTATCAAGATTGCAAAAGATGGGAGTTTTCAGCTTGATATGAGTTATTTTGATTATCCAACGGGTTTACATATGACGAACAAAAAATTTGATGCATTATTCGGAGGCCCACCTCGAAGTCCAGAGTCAGAGTTGACCCAACGTGAAATGGATCTAGCAGCGTCTGTTCAAAAAGTCACTGAGGATGTTTTGATTAAAATGGCTAAAAGTATTGCAAAAGAAACTGGAGAGAAAAACCTCTGTCTTGCTGGAGGGGTAGCACTTAATTGTGTTGCTAACGGGATTCTTCTTCGTGAAAAAATATTTGATAACATTTGGATACAGCCTGCTGCAGGAGACTCTGGTGGTGCTTTGGGCGCAGCCTTATCAGTTTGGTACCTGAATTATGCTAAAAATAGGAAATTATCTTCTGGAAGAGATTCTATGAAGGGTTCTTATCTGGGACCATATTATTCAGATACTTTTACTGAAGAGGCACTTATAAAGTGCGGGGCTAAATTTCATAAGCTTAATGAAAGCTTACTCATAGAAAAAGTTGCTGAAGCTCTTGCAGATGAAAAAGCAATAGGATGGATGCAAGGACGAATGGAGTTTGGACCAAGGGCGCTAGGTGCTAGAAGCATTATTGCAGACCCTAGGTCACCAGCTATGCAAAAACAACTAAATCTCAAGGTTAAGTATCGTGAAAGCTTCCGTCCTTTTGCTCCAAGTATTTTGAGTGAACATGTTAGCAAGTGGTTTGAACATGATAGTGATAGCCCATATATGCTTCTTGTGGCAGATGTTAAAAAGGAAAGGCGCCTTGTGATGAAAAAGGAAGAGAAAGCATTGTTTGGTATAGATAAGTTAAATATACCCCGCTCCTCTATACCAGCAATTACTCATGTAGATTATTCAGCCCGCATTCAGACTGTTCACGTCGATACTAATCCAAAATATCATGCATTAATTAAAAAGTTTTATGAAAAAACAGGGTGCCCTATTGTTGTCAATACATCTTTTAATGTTAGGGGAGAGCCTATTGTATGCTCTCCTAAAGATGCATTTAATTGCTTTATGGGATCTGAAATTGAAGTGCTTGCAATAGGGAATTATTTGCTTTTTAAGGAAGAACAAAACGAATCCCTAAAAATAAATTATGAGCAACGTTATGAATTAGACTGATACTTTTATTTGTAATATACGCTAAAAATTTTCCCTTATATTCTGTGCTTTTTTATTCCTCATGAACGAAATTTTGCCCTTCAGTCTATACCAAGATGGAATTAATCTTTTTACATTCAAGGTGATTGAAAAAAAAATAATTCTTTTAGCGTAGTTAATTGCAGATAGAAAATTATTCAATTTTGCAGTTTTGCTTGATTGGTACTTACTAGTAAAATATGATTCAGACCAACCGTAATGAAAGTTCTTAAGTGAATTTATAAAAGGCGTTGGATAGGAGCTTGATTCTCCTTGGTGGTAAATAATACAATCTTTAAGCACAATTTTTTCTAAGCCCATTAGACCAACTAGCTCAGATAAATCATTATCTTCGTAAAACATAAAAATATTTTCATCAAAAATTTTTCTATCTGGAAAGAGGTTAGGTTTTACTATGAAGCAAGCCCCACTGATGAAGTTGACGATTTGGTCAATTGGGTGACGTATATGATTTGTAGTTTTTTGAAACTCACAATTAGGAGGTGTTAAGAAATATTCATCGCCCACCATTGTGGGAGCAATTAATCCAGCTTTATTATTCCTTATGACACCTTCGTATAAATCAGAAAAAAAAGAAGTCGACAGAAAGGTATCAGGGTTAATAACTAAGGCATATTTAGATCTATTGCTAGTTAAACCTAAATTCACTGCTGAACCAAAGCCAATATTTTTTTTAGATTGGATAATATGAATATCAGGCCTTATTTTTTTTATAAGAGACACAGTTTTATCTTTACTTGCATTGTCTACAACGATGATGTTTTTCTTTTCTCTCAGTTGGGCCTGCAATAAAAAGTCCCTAATAATGGCTTCACTATTATAGGTAACTAATACAATGGAAATATTTTGCTTCGTAAACATAACTATCTTATTGAACTTTAATCATGATTTCATTTCTACGAAAAAACGGTAAGGTCCATGGAGGATTGTATCTAGCTATTTGAACAGAACCTAAAGTTTTTAGTTTTTGTTTTTTGACAAAATCATTTAATAATTCAATTTTTTCATCATAACTAGATTCTCTGACCAAGCCAGAAAAAACAATAACAGCAAATTTCTCTTTAGGAAGATTTATTAGAGTAATCTTGGGGTTATTCGGCTTAGGTATTGTTTTAAATGAATATTCTTTTGGCATTACAAAGGAAATAAGCCACTGATTATTTTTTTCTTCAGCAAGGATAGGGGCTGTCATAGTTATCTGTTTTATCTTTGGTTCTACTATAACCGGAGCAGTCATGCTTATCTTTTCTGATTCATTATTAACTGAATTATTTCCAAAAATAAAATCAGCGAGACTTTTAAATCCTGTATTTGATGCATCATTAAAATTACCATTTACTTTAACTTGAGCAATAATTCTCGGTATATATTCTCTTATTTCAAAGTTACTTTCTTTGTATATAAGATCGAAGTCTGGTTCTTCAGTAGCCATAAGCTGTTGTGAGAAAAATAATAAAAAAGCGAAAGAAAACTTTAAGATACACATAATTTTAGTCTATCATTTTTTAAGAAAGCGACCCACAAGAATTTATCTAAACCAGTTAAAATAATTATTATATAATCCTAGGCATCTAATGTTAGAAGAATTTCAATTTTGCCTTCGTAGCTCAGGGGATAGAGCATCCCCCTCCTAAGGGGAGGGTCGCACGTTCGAATCGTGCCGAGGGCACCACTTAATATAATCCTGAACTAGTTTTTTGGTTAACCATCTAGATGATCAAGTACACCATTTAAAAATGGTTTAAATACTTTCCATTGTTGTGAACTACCTTGATAGATCTTTTCTCTAATCTGTTTATTAGATGCTGTAGCTACACTTCTATTGTTACTTTGAGGTGATAAGCATTCTTCTTCCCAGTCTAAACCAAGATATTGGATAAGATTTTTTGTTTCACTTTCCTGATTAGTAGTGAGTAACTCATAATCAAAATTATAAATTCTGTCAGCAAGCTGTGTTTTCCAAAATTCCATAAGATTTTCGTAGAGTGTGTGATACTCAACAACATCAGTGAGATCATAGGGATAACCAACATTTTTTGATGCGAAGAACTGTTTATAATTTCCCCAACATACTGCTGCAGAATTTCTTCTAACGTGGACTATTTTCGAATCTGGAAAAGCAGTAGCTAACAATCCTATATAACGAAAATTTTGTGGGTTCTTATCTGTAACTATTAAACTGCCATTTGAAAGAGCCTGTAATTTTTTTATATAATTTTCTCTAAAATTTAGTAGAGTATTTTTATCTAATATAGATAGGCCTCGAGCTATTGAGTCCCCAAGAATTTCAGCAAAAGTTAATTCACCTGCACCTGCAACCTTTGAATGTGATGAGATAACTTGCTCAACTAAGGTTGTTCCAGATCGAAACATACCTACTATAAAAATTGGGGTTAGCTTATTTGGTGTATTTTTAATTTCAAGTATGTTCTCTTTGATCTTGGGATAGCATTTTTTTATCTGTTCGAAGAGCTTAATATCTCGGGTGATGTCGTAATTTAAAAGTTTTTTACGTAGTATGTTGCCTTCTTTGTAATAGCTAAAAGCATTCTCAATCTCTCCTAGATCTTCAGATGCCTTAGCCAAGGCAAAGTTAAAATGACAGCGTTGTTCTTCAGAATAACTACCCTCATTTAATAGCTCCTGCATCTGTAAAAAATGATCATCCCGCTTACTAAATTTTTTCACTGAAGCAAGATGTCGATGGGCTTGAGAAAAGTCAGGCTTAATAATTATTGCCTTTTTATAGCTTGCTTCAGCTTCATCTAATTTACCCAGCTCCTGATACATAATACCCAGGTTGTTATAAGCTTGGGTATAATCAGATTTAAGGATTATTGCTTTTTTATAGCTTGCTTCAGCTTCATCAAGTCTACCTAATTCTTTAAGTGCAACCGCTAAGTTATAATGGGCCTCGGCATTGTCTGGTTTTAGAATTATTGCCTTTTTATAGCTTGCTTCAGCTTCATCTAGTCTGGTCAGTTCTTTTAGTGAAACTGCCAAATTATAATGCGCTTGGGCATCGTTAGGAACTAAATGCACAGCTCTGCGGTTAGCATCTAGAGCCTCAGATTTCTTGCCAGTTTTTGAGAATACTACACCCAGAATTTGCCAACTTAATTGATGAGTAGGAAATTGCTTGGCAATTGATGTTGCTAACTTCTCCGCCTCTTCATATTGCCCGCTTTGATATTGTTCTATAAGTTTTTTTAACTGAGTTTGTGAAGGGCTTTCGCTATGATTTTTTTTAGATTCCATTCTATCAATTCAATCATACAGTATTTTATTTTGTGGTAAATGTACTGCCGTTAAGCCAATCATTTGCTTTGTAAATGGGGAATGCTTCAGCTTGCAAATAACCAGTAGAAGCTATTAAAAGGACAGATATATCTGGATAGCTAAGAGCTATCTGATCAACTTGAGCCTTCCACCAGTGAGGATTTCGAACGGTAATATGTGCATTCTCGCCGTTTGGTAATAAAGCTGCTGCAGGGTAACAAGCTACATTTATTACTACTAATTTTGTAGCATATGAGAAAATTTCATCTATAACTTTTGAGACATCTGCAATAAAGACATGTTCTAGTACATCAAAATTAATAACGCAATCAACCTTTTGTCTTTCATCAATATTTCTTGCTGGCTCATACCTATAGCAGCTCTCTAATCCAAAATATTCTTTTGCACTTTGATTAGTTTCAGGCTCAAAACCTTCTAGCATCCAATCCGAGCCCCCACAGCCATAATCTAGTGTTGATTTTATATCATGTAGGCCAAAATCTCTTTTAATGCCATTTCTATAATGTCTGGCACCAAATTCACTAAAAACCTTACCTTTAGGCTTTTTGAAGCCATCTGATCTTCGTACTCCAGTTTCTACCATGGTCGTGTAAAGATCTATTAATTCCTGCCCCTTCTTGCTAAGTTTCATAGTTTTTTTCATTAATTTAGAATTCGGTAATTTAGCATATTTTAGTTTAAATCACATCCTGTAGGTGCTTTAGTGTATCTATTATAAACGCTTTTGATTCTGGCCCCTTAAATGTAACTATCGGAATTTTTTTCATTCGTAGATCATATAGTTCATTTGAATTTATTTTAGATCTAGTGATATAAAAATAACTATCAAGAGGAATCTCTAGAAATAAATCTTGGTTATTTGCCCAATAATAAACAAGAGACATTTGGTCTCCATACCATCGATGATAGCGCTCCGGAAATTCATTTTTTAATAATTTCAATAATTCACTAAAAAAAGTATTCGAATTCTTTGTAACTATGATGCCGAATAAAATTGGCATCATCTCTTCTTGTGTTTTATTCCTGAATTCTGGATATATTTCTGGATAATTATGATCAATGATATAACCCTCTCTTTTCCGCCCAACAATAAGAATTTTATCTGATGCATTTTCCTGTAGATAAAACTTATTGATTATTAAGCTATCAGCATCTAGAAACACAACGTATTCACTTGATTGAAGATTTGAGTATGCCTTGAGCCTTGCAAGCATCATACCTTTTGGTAAGTTATCTCTAATTGTTTTAGTTACACCTTCTATGAGAGGCGTTTCATTGTCGGTTAAATAATATATAACGGCATCTTCACCGTAAACTAGCTTTATTGATCTGACTAATAAATTAGGTACTGATGTATCATTACCAATCCAAAAAAATGCAAAATTTTTAATTAGCATCTAAATTAAATCTTATTAAGTTATTTCAATTAATTGTTTGTGGACAGAATCTTTATGAATAGCAATTTTATTATGATTGAAATAATCACTACCATTTTCTAATGTTGTATTAAGTTTTACCGTATTATTTTTGTCGTCAATATCATAATAAACATAGCCAAAACTATTTAAGAGCTTAGAGATTTCATTTTTATTAGCATCAGGTAATGCCTCGAAAAATATTGTAGGCTTAGCTGCATTTAATATCTCAGTCATCCCTAAAAAAGCATTAAGTTCATAACCTTCAACATCAATTTTTATAAGTGCAATTTTTTGGTAGTCTTCTTTATTCACAAATTCATCCAGAGAAATTTGTGGTAAATTTTGAGTGATTGATACTGATGTATTGCGCTCTCCTACAGAACCTCCTGAAGTCATGAAATCAAAATTACCATTTATAGAGAATGGAACAATTTTTTTGGTATTGCCTACGCAAACCATAAATACGTTTCTAGTAGTAAAATTATTTTTTCTAAGATTGAGATTCATTCTGCTAAAGTTAATAAAATGTGGCTCAAATGAAAGGGTGAGATTACTTTTGTTTGTACTCATAGAGGTTAAAGTATAAGATCCTGTGTGCGCTCCAATATCTATAATAAAACCTTGATTTATATTTTTACAAAAGATTGACCAAAGACCTAAGGTTTTTCTTTCATAGCAACCATTCCAATAGAATCTCGCTGCCACTAAATCATCATGACCTCCCAGAAACATTTGGAAATTCTTATCATCTATGTATTTGCAATCAACAAATTCATAAAAATCTGGAAATTTAAGAATATCTTTTCTTTCGAAGAAGTTTATTTTATCTAATGATTCCCTTAGCTTTATAATTTTATCTTCCATCAACTAATTTTTATCACACTAAAAGTTGAGGTGCAAGGCCAATTGTTTTTGGAATTTATTTGCTACAAGATAGAAAGACATATTAATTAGAATATTAACTTAATTTATCATCAGCAATGTGGTATTTGGGATCTTCAAGTAAATTAACTTCCACCATACTCCTAGCAGTATCTAGAATATCTAGACAATCAGGACTTAAGTGTACTAAATGTAATTTTTTTCCAGCTAATTTATATTTATTGGCTAGATTGTCTATAGCCATTATTGCAGAATGATCTGCTACCCTAGAATTTCCAAAGTCGATAACGACATCTTTTGGATCCTCTTTAATGTCAAATAATTCATGAAAGTTTTTAGCTGAAGCGAAGAATAGAGTGCCATCAAGTTTGTATGTTTTCCACCCTTTTTTATTTATAGAAGCTTGTACATCAATTTTTTTTGCATGACTCCAGGCAAACATAAGTGCAGATACAATTACACCTAAGATCACGGCAATTGCTAGGTCTGCTATTATTGTAATTCCTCCGACTAATAGCCCCACAAAAATATCTTCTCTGGGAATCTTTCCAAATAGTCGTAAACTTCCCCATTCAAATGTTTTTTCAGCAACTACAAACATTACACCAATAAGTGCTGCCAATGGAATTAGCTCAATCCACTTTGATAAAAATAATATAAATGCTGCCAGGAAGAGGGCTGTAGCAATTCCTGATAGTCTTTTAAGGGCCCCATTATTTATATTGATCATACTTTGCCCAATCATTGCACACCCACCCATTCCACCAAAAAAACCTGTCACAATGTTTGCAAAGCCTTGGGCCATTGATTCTTTATTAGGTCTCCCTCGTGTATCAGTCATATCATCAATAAGGTTTAGTGTTAGAAGTGTTTCAATTAGACCAATGCAGGCTAGAAGGAATGCATATGGAAGAATAATTTTTAATGTGTCAAATCCATATGTAATTTCAGGAATTTTAAATGATGGAATTGTTCCAGCAATTGACCCTAAATCTCCAACGGTTTTTGTATCTAAATCAAGAAAAATCACTAGGCAGGAAACAATAATAATTGATGCAAGAGATGACGGAATTGCCTTAGTTAATTTGGGAAATAAATAAATAATTATTACAGTCAATCCAGTTAAACTAAGCATATTATATAGAGGAGCTCCTGACATCCAAACGTTCGTTCCTTCTGAATCTAGAACTTTAAAATGACCAAATTGAGCAAGAAAAATAACAATTGCAAGCCCATTAACAAAACCAAGCATCACTGGATATGGAACCATTCGTATATATTTTCCTAGTCGCATTATTGCAAATGCTGATTGTAGGATTCCCATTAATATTACTGTCGCAAAAAGATACTCCACTCCGTGCTGCGATACTAATGCAACCATTACAACAGCTAAGGCGCCTGTAGCTCCAGAAATCATCCCAGGTCTTCCTCCGAATATTGCTGTAATTAAACAAACAATGATGGCTGCATAAAGACCTGTTAGTGGGGAGACATGAGCAATTAATGCAAATGCAATTGCTTCTGGGACCATAGCCAGGGCCACGGTAAGACCACTTAGTATATTAGTTTTTATATCTTGTAAATTCATTGAAAAATGCATTATATGTATAATTACCTTATGATGTTATGGATTTAAATTAGAAAAGGATGACAATCTAACACACTCTTCTGATATGAAAAAACTCTACACTCTATGCTTATTTATTATTCTGGTTAAATTGGTTGCCTTAATAAATATTTCATCTGCCAATGAAGAGCGAAGTGATGAATACCTCCTTAAAGAAAATCCATTTTTACCCTCAACTGACTGTAATGAGGTTAAGTTTATAGATGGTGTTAAATATTGTGTCCATAAATCAAGCATTACTCTTAATTCATGCGGACCAAAAAGTGATTGGCCATGTATGGATGAACTGGGATGCCTAAAAATTGATAAATTTACTGTTAATTAAATATGGATCTGTATAAAAAGTTAATAATTGGGCTTCTAAGTGCAGGATTAATACTATTAGTTAGTTATTATTTTCTAATT
The DNA here is from genome assembly GCA_029244935.1 of Methylophilaceae bacterium. Classification (GTDB taxonomy): domain Bacteria; phylum Pseudomonadota; class Gammaproteobacteria; order Burkholderiales; family Methylophilaceae; genus BACL14. The sequence goes on from JAQWQF010000021.1 coordinate 24,446, forward strand.
AATCCTTATCAAACAAATAAATTTATGTGTAACCTTATTGATGGAGGTCCTTCAACTAAATTAATTGTTTATAGGTTTCTTCTAGGTAAAGCTGAAGTAACTTTTAGCAATCAAATGTTTGATGAAGGAGAATGTAGTAGAAAATTAAGTACTATTGAATGTATTATTAATGCAATAGATAGAGATGCAGAGAAAATTACTTTTAATCTGTCCACATACCAACTTTTTCATCAATGGCTAAGTTACGACTCTGGAAAATTTATCTATGATAAAACACAGGTAGCAAAAACTGAGCAGCTAGATAGTTACCAGTGCATGTTGGAGGAAGGATAATAAACAATTTATTTCTTAGTTTTTTTCCTTATTAATCTTTTTAAGCATAGCGATTCTTGATGATGGGGATTCAAGACTTATTTTTCCAATAAGGCCTTGGCGATAATCATTAAGAAAAGTTACTGCTGCCTTATTAATATTCCACTCACCTTTTTTAACTACAAACTTTCGTGCAGATGCAATATGCTCTAAAAATTCTTCATCTTTCGGAAAAGGAAGTTTAATTTTATAGTGAGCAGATAAAATATCAGGATAAATCTCTTTAATTATGTCGTATAATAACAAAGAAGTTTCTAGTTCATCATAAGCATTAATTCCAATAGTATGCGAGGCCGCCAAAAAAATACCATCAAGCTCATTTGTTATTTTAGGCCACATCATACCAGGCGTATCTGTAAGGATGATGTGATCATTTAACTCAATACGTTGTTGAATTTTAGTAACAGCCGGTTCATTACCAACCTTAGCAATTCTCTTATTTTTCAATGCATTAATAATTGTTGATTTACCAACATTAGGAACCCCCATTATAAGTACTCTTAAAGGCTTAACTGTTGTTCCTCTATGAGGAGCTAACTTTTTGCAAATAAGTAATATTTTTTTTACCTCACGAATATCTTTTGCGGATAAAGAAATTGCTGTTGTATGAGGTTGCTCATTAAAATAATCTAACCATTGAGAGGTGATTAATGGATCAGCTAAGTCTGATTTATTTAAAATTTTAAGGTGTGGCCGCTGCCTTGCTTGTCTTAGTGATTGAATCATAGGATTTATTGAGCTACCAGGGATTCTGGCATCTAATACCTCAATAACTAGGTCGTTGAATTCTAAAGCCTCCTCAGCTTTTTTCTTTGCGCGCGTCATATGACCTGGATACCACTGAATACTCATTTAACTAGCCTTTAAAAAATCGTTTAATTCCAATTTTGCCACATTTAACTTTGAGGTAAACTATACCGATGCAGCCAATAGAAGAAATTAAGCCCCAGCAATCTATCGAACTATTAAAATCTCTTCATATTTTGACGCGTGATGGAAAAATTAATCAAGATTCACGAAGGAAGCTCAAACAGGTTTACCATCTTTATCAGTTTATTGAACCCATTTTAACTGAGATTAATCAGATCAAAAAAGATTATCTTCTTGTTGATCATGGTGCAGGAAAATCTTATCTCGGATTTATCTTGTATGACTTGTTTGTCAAGCTAACGAAAGGGAAAATTATAGGTGTGGAATCAAATGCAATATTAGTTGAACAGTCAGAAAGGCTTGCAGAAAAACTTCAGTTTTCTCGCATGAAATTTTTAGCGACTAATGTTAAGTCTGCTTCTAGTTTAATAAAAAGTACTGTTGATATCGTGACTGCTTTGCATGCCTGCGATACTGCTACAGATGATGCACTAAATTTCGCAATTAAGAAAAATGCAGACTATATAATTTTAATTCCCTGTTGCCAAGCTGAGGTAGCTAGTCTTCTTAAGAAAAATAAGGCTCAATCTCTCAAAAAGCCTTTAGCCGAACTTTGGCGTCATGGTATTCATACTCGAGAAATGGGAAGTCACTTAACAAATGTTTTGCGATGTTTACTTTTAGAATCACAAGGGTATCAGGTCACAGTAACAGAGTTAGTTGGGTGGGAGCATTCTATGAAAAATGAATTAATAATTGCAAAAAAAACAAAAAATAAAAAAGGTAATGCAGCTGAACGTATAGAAGATATATTGCAAGAATTTAATCTCGAAGTTTTAAAATCTAAATTTTTAATTTAACAGGAATTAGGTGACTGAAAATTAAAAACAAACCATCATTATTTGATAAAGAAAAATCTAAGATTATTTTCCCTAATGATCTTCCTGTAAGTCAGCGGGTTGATGATATTAAGAAATCTATAAATGATCACCAAGTAACTATTCTTTGTGGCGAAACCGGCTCAGGAAAAACCACCCAATTACCAAAAATATGCTTGGCTTTAGGGCGTGGCCAGAAAAAAATTATTGGTCACACTCAGCCCAGAAGGATTGCAGCTCGAGCAGTTGCAACTAGAATTGCAGAAGAAATTAATACTCCTTTGGGAGATGTCGTGGGTTTTAAGGTTAGATTTACTGACAAAGTTAGTCAAAAAACATCTATAAAGGTAATGACAGACGGCATACTATTAGCTGAAACACAAAACGACCCAGAGCTAAGACAATACGACACACTTATTATTGATGAGGCGCATGAAAGAAGTCTTAATATTGACTTTTTACTTGGGTATATTAAAAGATTATTACCTAAGCGCCCAGATTTAAAGATCATTATTACCAGTGCAACGATAGATATAGATAAATTTTCTGCTCATTTTGATAATGCCCCAATTCTGAAGGTAACAGGCAGAACATACCCAGTAGAAATAATTTATCATCCGCTTAAAAAAATAAATAATGAGTCATTAGAGGCTTTTGAGGATGGAATTCTAAGGGCGATCCATTCAATCGAAAAAAATTCTGGAGACATATTGGTATTTTTACCCGGGGAGCGAGATATTTATGATGTAAAAAAGATACTAATAGATCAATTAAAGAATGAGTATGAAGTCCTTCCATTATTTTCTAGACTCCCTGTAGTTGAACAGCAAAAAATATTTAAACAATCTGGCTTAAGAAGGATAATACTAACCACTAATATTGCAGAGACATCATTAACAGTCCCTGGAATAAAATATGTCATTGATGGAGGGCTTGCAAGGGTCGTTCGATATAGTCCTAGACTTAAGATTGAACAATTACTGGTTGAGAAAATATCACAAGCATCAGCAAATCAAAGATCTGGTCGTTGTGGAAGGATTGGTCCAGGCACTTGTATTCGATTATATGAAGAGGAGGATTTTGAGCAACGTTCAGCTTATACTGACCCAGAAATACTAAGAACCTCTCTTGCCTCAGTAATTCTGAAAATGGCAGCATTAAATCTGGGACCAGTAGATAATTTCCCTTTTCTTCAACTACCTGCAACGCGTTTTATTCAAGATGGCTATCAACTGCTTTTTGAGCTAGGCGCTGTAAACAAAGAAAATATAATTACAGAACTTGGAAGGCAGCTTGCAAGATTGCCGATTGATCCTTCGCTTGGACGAATTTTATTGGAAGCAAAAAAAGAAAATTGTTTAACTGAAATTCTAATCATCATCAGTGCATTAAGCATTTCTGATCCTAGGGAGCGACCCCTAGAAAAATCAGAACAAGCAGATACTGCCCATTTAAAATTTCATGACCCCGAGTCAGGTTTTATTAGCTTTATAAAGATATGGAAAAGCTTGCAATTAGAATGTAAAGGGAAAACAAGCAAATCCTTTAGAATCTTTTGTCAGAAGAATTTTCTGTCATTTACTAGAATGCGAGAATGGCAAGAACTTCATAGACAGCTATATCAAATTACTACTGAATTAGATTTACGTTTAAATAATAAGAATGCAACATATGATCAAATACACAGAGCTTTACTATCTGGCCTTTTAGGTAATATAGGTTTTAAAGATAGTGAAGGCTTTGAATATAAAGGAGCTAGAGGAATTAAGTTTCTTATTGGCCCAAAACTCTTCCGAAAGAAAAATTTCAAATGGATGCTAGCAGCTGAGATTATTGATACAGGAAGACTATATGCACAATGCGTAGCGAAGATACAAGTTAATTGGGTAGAGAAGCTAGCGAAACATCTAGTAAATTTTGAGTACAGTAATCCTCGGTGGAATGAAAAGTTGAGTAGAGTTGATGCAACTGAAAAAGTATATCTTTATGGGTTAATTATTGACCCAGGAAGAACTATTCACTTTGGTTCAATAGACCCTGTTAAGTCTAGACAAATTTTTATTAGAGAGGGGTTAGTTGAGCGTGGATACGAAAGCTCAGGATCTTTTTGGGAGCATAATATAAAACTAATTGATGATATTGAGAAGTTAGAACATAAATCACGCAGGCAAGATATATTAATTAGTGAAGATATTTTATGTCAGTTTTATGATAAAAAAATTGTGGAGGATATTGTAAATGGGGCTGGATTTGAGTTTTGGCGAAAAAATATTGAGAAAAACAATCCAAAATACCTATTTTTAACTAAAGAATATTTAATGCAAAGAAGCGCTGATCAAGTCGATGAAATTCAGTACCCTGAAAAATTAGAAATTAACAATACACCTATTAAACTCAAATATCATTTTGAACCTGGAAATAAAAATGATGGTTTATCTATACATTTCCCTTACCCACTTTTGAGCCAATTAAAAGCAGAAAATTTCGATTGGTTGGTACCAGGAATGATTAGAGAAAAAGTGACATTTATGATGAAAGGTCTTCCAAAAGATATTCGTAATCAATGTGGTTCTTTGCAAGAAGCTGTAACAGAATTCTTAGGCGTTGCTGATCAAAATAATGAATTCGATTTAGAGTTTATAAGATTTGTAAGAAAAAAAACAAAATCACAATTTTCATTGTTGGAAAAAGGGACAGAAGAAATCCCAGCGCATTTAAAAGTTAATTATGTATTATTAGATGAAGAAAATATTCCTATTGACGAAGGAAGGAATCTCTCGAAACTTCAGTTCGATTATAAGGAATTAGTGACAGAGGTAATTGAAGAGATTCAATTTGAAATAGAGCAAACTGAACTCCAATACTGGCCAGATATTAAAATTCCTCTTTATATTGAGAAGTCTTTGAGAGGACAACGAGTAGTTGGTTATCCTGCTTTAATAGATCGTGAGACTCATGTAGATTTAGCTGTTTTAGATAATGCTAATGAAGCAGATACCTTTCATTACAATGGTGTGAGAAGATTATTGTGTATTCAGCTGAAAGATAAATTAAGAAATTTATCAAAAACCCCACCTCGCTTCGAAAGTATTGCACTTCCAATGCAAAGTCATATTAATTCAGACAAACTTAAAATAAATTTTATTGAAGTAATTATACAAGAGTTGATGAATTTTTCTCCTTCAGTACCTAGAAATCAGAATGAATTTGATCGATTAGTTTTGAATAGTAAAAAATTAATGCCAGAGCTTACCCAACAGCTTTCTATTGGCTTAGTTGCAATTGCTGAAAGTTATCATTTGTTAATTAAGACTATGAATCAATTCAAGAACCTCCCAAAAGAAGTATTACAGGACTGTAATGATCAAATAGATACTCTTTTACCACCATTTGAAAAACCTTTGTTTTTATTTAAACATATTGAACATATACCAAGATACATTAAAGCAGTAATTATTCGTCTAGATAAATACTCGCAAAGAAGAAAAAAAGATGATCAATTAATTAAGGATATTATTAGATTGCAAGACAAATGGATTGAAAAAGTTACAGAAATGGTTAGAAGAGATAAGACTATTCCCATTGAGTTTATTGAATTTCAGTGGGCACTTCAGGAACTCCGTGTTTCATTATTTGCTCAGGAACTTAAAACTCCTTATCCAATTTCAGTTAAACGAATGGACCGACAATGGCAGCAATTGGTAGATTTACAATAATGGCGCTAAGAAAAAAAATTATTAGTAAATTTTTCAATTATCGAATGAGTGATAGCAATAGCAATTACGATAGTGACTTTATAAATTGTTCAGTAGATGTAAGCGAATTAAATGGCGTACGTTCGATGCATATTGGTTCAGAGACTATTCAGAGCTCAATGAATATTGCTGACCCATTTTTTTTAGAACTTAACTATACAAAAGTTATGAGTCTGTGTTTTATATTTAATAAATTACCCAAGGAAATCTTAGTTGTAGGCTTAGGTGGAGGCTCAATAGCAAAATTCTTTTACAAGCATTCCAGAAAATCAGTAATTAATATTGTGGAATTAAATTCACAAGTTATAAGTGTGGCAAAGTCTTATTTTAAAATACCTCAATCTAAACGCTTCAATATCATGGAAGGAGATGCAATTCGCTATTTATTTGACTATGAAATGCAATATGATATTTTATTGTCCGATGCCTTCGATGATATTGGAATACCTGAGAATTTTTGTACGTTGGAGTATTTTTCATTATGTAAAAGTAGGCTGAGCCAACATGGAATTTTTATGATTAACCTATGGGGATCAGATCCAAAGACAATAATTTACATTGATCGTATTAAATCGGTATTTGATGGGAGAGTTCTTTATGCTGCCGCTGACAATCCTGGTAACATAATTATATTTGCATTTAATTCAATACCATCAGAGTTAAGAATTGCTTTTTTAAAATTAAGAATAAAAGATTTAGAAAAGCAGTTTAACTTCAATTTAATGGTATATTTCAACCGCCTGATAGAAAGTAGTTCTAACAGTAATGCACGCCGTATTAAATTCGAATAGGATATTAGTGGATCATAATTATTTTGCAAGTTGCCCTCGAGGTTTGGAAGACATTCTCATTCAAGAGCTGAGTCAGATTGACGCATCTGAAATTAAAAAAACTGATGGTGGAGTTAGTTTTTCTGGTTCACTTGAGACTCTGTATAAGGCTAATTTGTCGAGTCGTATAGCCACTAGAATTTTATGTAGAGTTAAGGCGGGCAACTATATCAAGGAAGATGATATTTATAATGCTGCTCTTTCTGTTATGTGGACAGATCTTTTTGATATATCAAAAACAATCAAGGTAAGTACGACTGGTATTCAGTGCCCATTGAAAAGCATAGATTTTATGACATTACGAATTAAAGATGCTGTATGCGATCAGTTTAGAAGTAAAATTAATCGTAGGCCAGATGTTGCAGTTAGAGATCCAGACGTTCGGATTCATTTATTTTTAGAAAAGAATACATTTCAGTTGTATATAGATTCATCAGGAATGGCCCTCTATCAACGTGGCTTTCGGAAAGACAGCGTTGAGGCTCCACTCAGAGAAAATTTAGCAGCAGGTATTATATATTTGTCTGGATGGGTACCAGGAGAGGCTTTTTTAGACCCGATGTGCGGAAGTGGTACATTTTTGATTGAGGCATCAATGATTGCAACAAACCAAGCACCCGGCCTAAAAAGAAATTTCGGTTTTGAGAACTGGAAGAATTTCGATTCTAACTTATTGAAAGGACTTAAGTTAAGCTACCAAGCTCAAATTATTAAGAGAGAGCCATTAAATGTTTATGGTTCCGATAAAGATATACGGGCAATTCGTGTCGCAAAGAAAAATCTAGAAGCAGCTGGTCTTGATAATTCAGTAAAGTTAAGTTGTAAGGAATTTAATCAAATTACAGCGCCAGAAGGTGCAGGCGTCCTGGTGACCAATCCTCCATATGGAATCCGTATCGGGGAAGATGATGAGTTAGCAGAGATCTATCCTTTATGGGCCTCTACCCTAAAGAATATTTTTGCAGGTTGGAGAACATACTTTTTGACTAGTGACCTAAGAATGCCAAAACTTATGCGGCTATCCCCAAGTAAAAAGACACCGCTTTATAACGGTGCCCTAGATTGTCGTTTGTTTGAAATAAAGATGGTTGCAGGTAGCAACCGAAAATAATAATTTATTTTAATACACTAAGTGCAGCTTCATAATTTGGCTCTTCTGTAATCTCAGCAACTAGTTCGCTATGAATAACCTTATTATTTTCATCAAGCACAATAACTGCACGCGAAGTCAAGCCTTTTAAACTTGTATCTAGAATTGAAACACCATAATCGTTTGAAAATTTTTCATTATTTCTAAAAGATGAAAGCGTTATAACCTTATCTGTACCTTCAGCTCCACAAAAACGTTTTTGTGCAAATGGTAGGTCAGCTGAAACACATAAAACTACAGTATTAGATAAATGGCTGACTTCATCGTTGAATCGCTTGACAGATAGAGCGCATGTTGGAGTATCAATACTTGGAAAAATATTTATTACTTTTTTTTTCCCTTTAAAGCTTTCCAAGTTAATGTCTTCACGCTTGTTATCCGCCAAGCTAAAATCCTTAGCGTTGTCTCCTACTTGAGGAAAAGATCCACCAACTGAAACTGGGCCACCTTTTAACATAACCTGACTCATAATAATTCTCCTTAAAATTTACAATAAATATTGGATTTGCAATCATTCTATCAAAGCTTCTAAGGTAAAATAATTTATATGCCGCAAATCGATAACATTCATTATATCCACCTTCGCTGCCATAGCGAATTTTCAATTTCAGATGGAATTGTAAGAATTCCTGAATATACTAAAAAGGCAAAAGAAATTGGTATGCCAGCATTGGCATTAACTGACTTAAGTAATACATTTGGAGCTGTTAAATTCTATAAGTCGGCAATTGAGGCAGGAATTAAACCAATAATTGGTTGTGATGTATGGTTAGAAAATTCAGTTACTCGTGATCAACCCTACCGTCTTTTAATACTTTGTCAAAATAAAAATGGCTTTCTGAATTTATCTGAACTTCTATCAAAAGCATACCTTGAGAATCAGTATCGTGGTCGTGCTGAATTAAAGAAAGAATGGTTTGAAAATGAAAATACTGTTGGATTGATAATACTTTCTGGTGCTACTTCAGGCGAAATAGGTCAGCTAATTATTCAAGGTAAATTAGACCAGGCTCATTCGGCCCTCCGAGAATGGAAAAATATTTTAAGTGACAGGTTTTATTTAGAACTTCAAAGGCATGGCGAAGGAAATTATAGACAACAGCAAGAGAGGTACATTGATCAGGCACTTCATTTGGCGGTTGAGCACGGTGTCCCAGTAGTGGCTTCTCACCCGATTCAATTTATGGCTGAAAGTGATTTCATGGCACATGAAGCTAAAACATGCATTGCTGATGGTTATGTGTTGGGAGACCAGAGGAGACCAAAGCTATATTCATCTGAACAGTATTTTAAAGATAGCGGCCAGATGCAAGAATTATTTAAGGACATTCCATCTGCGCTTCAAAATACTGTTGAAATCAGTAGGCGCTGTAATTTTGAGTTTAGTCTTGGAGACAGCTACCTCCCAAATTTTCCTATACCGGAAGGAATAAAAATTGATGACTACCTTCTAATTGAGTCAAAAAAAGGCTTAGATCAAAGGATGAAATTACTTTATCCAGATATTTCTGACCTTGAAAGTCAGTTATCAAAGTATTTAGAGAGACTAAATTTTGAGGTAAAAGTTATTAATGAAATGGGCTACGCTGGTTATTTCTTAATTGTTGCTGACTTTATAAATTGGTCAAAAACTAATGCTATTCCAGTTGGGCCTGGACGAGGTTCAGGCGCTGGTTCTGTAGTTGCATTCAGTTTAGGTATTACTGATCTAGATCCATTAGCATATAACTTACTATTTGAACGCTTTTTAAATCCAGAGCGTGTATCGATGCCAGATTTCGATATTGATTTCTGTCAAGAAGGGCGAGATCGAGTAATTGATTATGTAAAAGAAAAGTATGGAGCTGATGCAGTTTCACAGATTGCAACATTTGGAACAATGGCAGCTAGAGCAGTTTTAAGGGATGTTGGACGAGCTCTTGATTTACCATATCTTTTTGTTGATAGTATTGCTAAATTAGTTCCAAATGAACTAGGGATTACCTTAAAAGATGCGATAGATAAAGAGCCTCAAATTAAGGATAGAATCAAAAAAGAGGAAGAAGTTAAAGAATTATTTGAACTCGCTTTAAAGCTTGAAGGTTTGGTAAGGAATGTAAGTATGCATGCAGGTGGTGTATTAATTGCCCCAAGTAAAATCTCTGCTTTTTCACCTATATATTGTCAACCAGGAGGGGAAGGAGTAATTAGTCAATTTGATAAAGATGATGTTGAATCAGTAGGCCTTGTTAAATTTGATTTTCTTGGGCTTCGAACATTAACTATATTATCCATGGCCTTGGAAAATGCTAACAATATTAGAATAAAAGAAAATCTTAATCCAATTAATTTAGAAACACTTATCATTGATGACAAATCTACTTTTGATCTGTTGAAGTCTTCAAATACTACCGCAGTATTTCAATTGGAATCTCGAGGTATGAAAGATATGCTGAAACAAGCTAAGCCTGATTGCTTTGAGGATATTGTTGCTCTTGTTGCGCTTTACCGTCCAGGACCTATGGACCTTATTCCTGATTTTTGTCGAAGAAAACATGGCCAACAAACTGTTACATATCCACATCCTGCAACTGAAGCAATCCTTAAAGAAACATATGGTATTGCCGTATATCAGGAGCAAGTAATGCAAATTGCACAAGTTGTTGCTGGTTATAGTTTAGGTGAGGCAGATCTCTTAAGAAGAGCCATGGGAAAAAAGAAGCCTGAGGAGATGGATGCGCAACGTGCAATTTTTATTGAAGGAGCAATGAAAAACGAGTTGAGCAATAAACAGGCTAGTGATTTATTTGATTTATTGGAAAAGTTTGCTGGTTATGGATTTAATAAATCACATGCTGCTGCTTATGCAAAAATTGCTTATCAAACTGCTTTTTTAAAAGCTCATTATCCATCTGCTTTTATTGCGGCATCAATGTCTGCCGATATGAATAATACAGACAACATTCATTTACTATTCGATGATTGCTCCCTGAATGGTATTGAGCTACTAGGCCCGGATATTAATTTTAGTAATTTTAAATTTACTCCAGTTACTCAAAAAGAAATTCTTTATGGGTTAGGGGGCGTAAAAGGAACAGGGCTCTCTGCAATTGAAGTTATTTTAGAAGAACGAAATAAAAATGGACCCTTTCATTCTCTATTTGACTTTACTTCTCGATTAGATTTAAGAAAAGTTAATCGACGGGCAATAGAGTCACTGATTCGAGCAGGTGCATTTGATAAATTAAATCCGAATAGAGCAAGTTTATTAGCTAGCGTCAATCTTGCTATTAGCGTAGCTGATCAAGCTAATGCTAGTTTTGGTCAAAATAGTCTTTTTGCAGAATCTGACACTCAAAAAATTGATTTAATTGAAATGACACCTTGGGAAGATAAGCAGCAATTAATAGAAGAAAAAATAGGTATTGGTTTTTATTTTAGTGGTCATCCATTTAAGTTTTATAAAAAAATTCTTAGTAGATTTATATCAGAAGAATTATCTGGCCTTAGACCCAGAGAATCTCCTTATCTTATTGCTGGAATTATTTCTGCTATTAGAATTCGAATGACATCTCGAGGTAAAATAGCAATTGTTACGCTTGATGATGGAAAAGCGAGGATTGATGTTTTTGTAGGCAATACTCTTCTTAATGAATCTCAATCTTTATTAAAAGAAGATCAATTGTTGATTACTGAAGGAAAAGTCAGTCACGATGATTTTACAGGGGGTAATCGGGTTAGTGCAATTAAGGTTCATGATTTAATCAGCATTCAATCTTCTAAAGCAGCACTCCTTACAATATCAATGAATGGTCAAGCCGATGCTGAAAAATTAAAAGTACTATTAAGGCCCTATTCGAGAGAGAATTTTCATACCTCACTAAAGAGATGTAAAGTGAAGGTAGAGTATCAAAATAGCAAAGGAAAAGTTGAGTTACTATTAGGTCCAGAATGGGATGTTAGTCTCCATGAGGATTTAATCGCAGGACTTTCTAAATCCTTTCACGATGAAAATGTAAAAATCATTTATAATTAATGCCACTTAAAAAATAAACTACCAATATGAAGCGTCATTATTTGCAATTTGAAAAACCTCTAGAAGCCTTAGAATCAAAAATAAATAGCCTGCAAAAGGCACATGAGGATCATCCTTCTCTCGATATCTCACGCGAACTTAAAAGTTTAAAAGATAAAGCCACTAATGCTACCAATGAAATTTATCAAAACCTAACACCATGGCAGATTTCTCAAGTATCACGCCATCCTCAAAGACCTTATTCATTAGATTATATTAATCATATATTTCCTGATTTTCAGGAGCTACATGGCGATCGTCTATATGGAGATGATCCAGCTATAGTAGGGGGATTAGCTACTTTTGAAGGGCAATCAATTATGATAATTGGTCATCAAAAAGGGCGTGATGTTAAAGAGCGACAAATGCGAAATTTTGGTATGCCAAGGCCAGAAGGATATAGGAAAGCGCTCAGACTCTTTAGGCTTGCAGAAAAGTTTAACCTTCCAATAGTGACACTTATCGATACACCAGGTGCTTATCCAGGAATTGGGGCTGAAGAAAGAGGTCAGTCAGAGGCTATCGCAAAAAATTTGTATGTAATGGCGGAGTTAAAAACACCAATTGTAGGGATAGTTATTGGGGAAGGTGGATCAGGTGGTGCTCTAGCTTTAGGCGTCGTTGACACATTAATAATGCTTGAATTCTCAACTTATTCAGTTATTTCACCTGAGGGTTGCGCTTCGATTTTATGGAAAAAACAAGAAATGGCAGAAAAAGCAGCAGAACAATTAGCTATTACATCTTATAGGTTAAAAAAATTGGGATTGGCTGATTTAATCATATCTGAGCCATTAGGGGGGGCACATCGTGACTCCATAAAAATAATGGATGATGTAAAAGTTGGGCTTAAAAAAGAGTTAGCTAAGCTTAAAAAGCAAACAATTGATACATTATTAGAGAATCGATATGAAAAATTGATGAGCTTTGGTCAAGTCGAAGAAATTGGTAAATAGTCAAGAAATTCTTCTAAATGCTATTCGGCAGTCTTATCAGCAATCGCTTGTTCAGTATAAAAAGCCAAAAGTCATTAGTGTTGCATTAAGTGGTGGCTGCGACTCTATGGTTCTTCTTCATGCACTAAATGAACTCAGGAATGAATTTAATTTTAAACTAAATGCAATACATATCCATCATGGAATTAGTTCTAATGCAGATAAATGGTTATCCTTTTGTGCTACTGAATGTAAAAAAATTAATGTAGTTTTTAAAACAAAAAAAATTGATATTCAATCAGAAAAGAGTCTTGGAATTGAAGGTGCAGCCCGTAAATTACGTTACAAAGCATTAGATGAATTACGGGAAGAAACGCTAACTAGTGCACACCATCAAAATGATCAGGCCGAAACATTATTTTTGCAATTAATTCGAGGAAGTGGATTAAAGGGACTAGCTTCGATGCCACACTATCATGAAGGACGAGATACATGGAAACCATTATTAAATGTAAATCGTAAAACTATAAAAGAATATGCTAAATCAAATAATGTTTTATTTATTGATGATGAAAGCAATCTAGATATACATTATGATAGAAACTTCTTAAGACATGAAATATTTCCAGTTCTAACCAAGCGGTTTCCACATTTAGTCAAAACCCTTACTCGCTCAGTAGAACATATTGCAGAGGGACTAAATTTAACCGAAACTGTGGCTAAGGAGGATGCTAAAAGTTTTTTTTCAGATGACCTGAGCCGCCTGTCATTAACGATGATAAAAGAGCTACCAAAAGATCGAATCATTAATTTAATTCGTTGGTGGTTAAATAAAAATAATATATTAATGCCAACAAAGAAGATTATAGACAGTCTTTATGAGCAAATTATAAAAATTAAAAAAGATAATTCACTTTTAATTAAGGTTTCAGAAGAAATTAATGTACGAGCATTTCAAGACGAACTTTGGCTAGTAAAATCTGAGAGATTTTTATCTCCCTATGAAATAATATGGCGCGGTGAGGATAAGATATTACTCCCAGATCAATCTCAATTAATTTTTCGGTCTGAAAAAGGTGCAGGGTTTTCATTAGAAAAATTGGGAGTTACAGCATTAAGGATTCAAAATCGGTTAGGCGGAGAAAAATTTAAACCTAACCTAAATCAGCCTTCAAGAACTCTTAAATACTTACTTCAAAAATCTAAAATACCTCCATGGCAGCGTGAAAAAATTCCATTAATATTTTCAGAGGATACATTAGTTGCAGTACCCAATTTTGGTGTTCATCATGAATTTGTTGCTGATGAAGATAAGATTGGGCTAACTATAGAATGGGTAAATTATGAGTCTAAAATTTAGATTACTTATTTATATTAATTTGTTACTTTTGGCTGCAGTTTTCATTGGACTAGCTGCAATTATTTTATCTGCACAAAATAACGTAAGGCAAGAAATATTGTCAACCCAATCTCTCGCAGTTTTTGCTATAGAAAATGCGATAGAAAAAAATCCAGGAAATATTTATTTTAAAAAACGAGGAGAGAACTTTGGATTGTCAAAATTAAATGAATTACGTCACCTAAAGATAAAATTCTATGATGAAAATAATCAAGTAAGAGACCGAACAAGTTCAGATCTATCAAAGATAAAAATACCTCCAGATTGGTTTATTCATATTATGGAAGAGTTTTCAAAAAGTCTTCCTGAAAAGAAAATTTTCGTTAATTTAGTTGATAAAAAATTAGGTTATATATTAATTAATCCAGAACCATTGTATGAATATTCAGAAATATGGCAACAAATAACAAGTGGTTTATTGGTTATCTTACTTTTCTTTGGGCTTGTAAATATTATGATATTTATAGTCTTCTATCACACACTAAAACCAATAAATGCAATCATCGAAGGATTCCAAAAATTAGAGGATGAGAACTATAAAGCAAAAATTAATAAAACGAATATTTTGGAATTAGATATTATTGGTATGAAGTTTAATGAAATGGTTAAAAAGTTAAGAGAAGGGAATATAAAGATTCATAAGCTAAGCCAGGATTTGATTAATGTTCAGGAGCAGGAAAAAAACGAATTAGCTCGAAATTTACATGACGAATTAGGGCAATCACTCACTGCAATTCAAGCTGAGGCAGCTTCAATAAAAAGCAATAAAAGAGAAGAATCTAGGATTCTGGCGCTGGAAAGTATTATTACAATTTCAAAAAATATGATGCTTTCAACTCGAGAGCTTATAAAGAAATTAAGTTTAGGAATTCTTGAGGAGATGGGCCTTGAAATTGCTATTACTGATCTAGTAAATAATTGGTCTAAAAGGTATCCAAGAAATACATTAAAATATTTTTATGACAAAAAACTTGATAATTTAATACCGGCTTCATTTGAAGCTAGAATTTATCGTATTATTCAAGAGGCACTAACAAATATTGCAAAGCACTCAAATCCGAAGAACGTTAATATTAGTTTAAAGTTAAAAAAAAATAAGAGGGATCTTGAAATTAAAATTTTTAATGATGGTGTTAAAAGTAAACTTCAAAAGGGAAGTGGAATTGGATTATTAGGAATGACTGAACGAGTAAATCAAATGAAGGGTACAGTCAATTTTAAGAGAAAAAATAATTTTGAAATTATTATTGTTATAAAGGTTGCATCATGATTAATTTAATTCTGGTTGATGACCATGAAATTGTTAGGGCTGGAATCAAGAGGCTACTTGAAAATCAACAAAATTTTAATGTAGTAGGAGATTTTGGTAGTGGAGAAGCTGCCTATCAATTCTTAAGAGAAAATGAGGTTGATATAATTGTTATGGATCTCTCTATGCCTGGAAAAGGCGGTATTGAGTCAACACGGCAGATAAAAAAACAATTCCCAAAAATTAATATTTTAATTTTATCTATGCATGATAATCCTACAATGACAAAAAAAGTATTGGATGCAGGTGCGACCGGTTATATCTTAAAAAATGATATTGCAGATGATTTAATTAATGCAATATATGCTGTAAGTAATTCAGAGGTTATTTTTTCAAAAGCTATTAAGAAATCTTTAGCATCCGAAAGTGATAATATTTTGAGTATATTAAATGATAAAGAGTTAGAAATATTAAAATCTTTAGCAAAAGGTATTGACCTTAGAAATATTGCAAACAATATTAATATTAGCTATAAAACAGCAGCAAATTATCAAACCTCAATAAAGCAAAAATTAGAATTAAAAACATCGATGGATTTATTTCAATTAGCAAAAGATAATGGTCTAGTTGAATAGTTTAAAGCCCCTTTAATTTCAGGAAAAATTCCTATATAAATCATAAGCGTACTTATGTACAATACGGTCTATATTTTTAAAGAAAGTTATCTTATTATGAAATTTGTTTTAAAATTATTAAGCCTATTTATGGTATCAAATCTTCTCCTTGCAGAAGAGCCACTTAGTATTGATAAAATTGATGTTTATACTGCAACTCCTTTACCATCAATTGGACTTCCAAGGGATATGGTCCCTGCAAATATTCAAATAATCGATCGGGATGAAATATCGGAGCAGAGTGGGGTCTCTATTGCAGATTATATGGTAAATAATCTTCAAGGAGTTACTGTTAATGAAATTGCAGGTAACCCATATCAACTAGAGATAAATTATCACGGCTATAATGCAACACCAATAGCTGGAAATCCACAGGGTCTCTCAGTTTATGTCGATGGCATTAGGGTTAATGAGCCATTTAGTAATACTGTGATGTGGGATTTGATCCCAAGTTTCTCAGTAGATAAGATGCAGATGATTGGTGGTTCAAATCCAGTTTTTGGGTTAAATACATTAGGTGGTTCATTATCCATGCAAACTAAATCTGGCCGAACATTTAATAAATCTGCCATTGATATTTCAGCTGGATCTTGGGGAAGAAAGGTTAGTTTATTTGAGACAGGCGGCATTTCTAAAGATGGTAAATTTGACTACTATTTAGGTTATGAGCATTTCTCCGAGGATGGGTGGCGAGATTTTTCACCGACTCATGTTAATCAATTATTTTCTAAAGTAGGCTGGGATACTGAAAAAGCCCGTTATGAGGTTAGTTATACGGGAGCACATAATTTAATGATTGGTAATGGTTTGACTCCAAAAGAATTATTGGGAGATGACCGAGCTGGTATTCATACCCTAGAAGACGAGACTGATAATAATTTTGGGAAATGGGTGGTAACCTCAACTCATTTCATTGACGACATGACTATGCTGTCATCAAATGCCTACTATATACGTTCAGACCGAGCTACTTTTAATGGCGATCTGAATGATGATTATTGTTCGACTGATATGGGAAATGAAGATGAATGTTCTGCTGAATCCCTTACCGCTTTTGACGCTGACGGTACACAAAACTTAAAGGAAGGCGTTTTTAATAGAACTATAACAAAACAAGATGCTTACGGAGCAAATACTCAAGTCACGTTTGATCATGATTACAAACAAAGAAAAAATCAGTTAGTTATCGGTTCTGGTATTGAGTACTCAGTTATTCGATTCAACCAATCTGGTCAAGAAGTTGCAACATTGGATGCGAGTGGTTTCTTTACCGGTGATAGGGAAGAGGAAGAACAATCGACAGGCCTTACAGGAAAAACTAAAACTTTTGGTATTTTTGCAAGTAATACGCATTCCCTATCAGATGAAGTAAGTATTAACACAGCTGCCAGATATAACTTTATACAGGTTGACAATCAAGATAATTTTAATGCCCCTGGTGGTGATACATCCTTAACTGGCAAACATCATTATGAAAGACTTAATCCTTCAATTGGTATAACTTTCTCCCCAACAAAAAACTATACTACTTATGCTTCATATAATGAGTCGAGCCGTGCGCCAACTAGTATTGAATTAGGCTGTGCAAATCCAGATCAACCATGTAATCTTCCAACACAAATGGCTGATGATCCACCATTAGAGCAAGTAGTTGCTAAAACAGTAGAATTTGGTGCTCGTGGTCGCTTATCAAATGGTGTAAGTTGGAATGCAGCTATTTATAGTGCGGCTAATCATGATGATATTATATTTGTTAACGCGAGTTCCGCTACTGGAGCGGGTTATTTTTCAAATGTTTCAAAGACAACAAGACAAGGTGTTGATCTAGGTTTAGCATTTGATATTAATAAGGCATCAATGAATATTAATTATGGATTCCTTTTAGCTCGTTATGGAAGTCATATTCAGTTACCAAATGAAGTAAACAGCTCAGCTTCGGGTGATTTAATCTCAGTAAATAAAGGAGATTACTTACCTAATATGCCAAAACATCATCTAAAAATTAGGTCTGATTATAATTTTAGCCCTAAATTTAAGGTTGGCGCAACTGTTTCTGCTTTCACAAAATCTTATATGATGGGAAATGAAAATCAAGAGCATGATTCTGGAACGGGAAGCGGATTACAAGGAGAAATCCCAGGATATGCAATACTAAACATGGATTCTGAATATAATTTTACTGATGGATGGAATCTGTATATTAAAGCCATTAATGTTCTTGATGCGGCTTACTATACTGGTGGGCGCTTAGCAGAAAGCTCAGTACAAACCTCAGATAGACTCCATAACGGAGATGAAGGTGATGCAGTTGCTAGCTTAATCCCAGGATCTCCACAAGCCGCATGGATTGGGCTGCGTCACGAATTCTAAAATTTCTACCTTTAGTTAGATGTTGCTATAATAGTCTTTTTTAAAGGCATATTATGACAATTGGAACTCCTCTGTCTGGCAATGCTACCCGTGTTATGCTTTTGGGAAGTGGCGAGCTTGGAAAAGAAATTATTATTTCCCTTCAAAGGTTGGGTGCAGAGGTTATTGCAGTTGACCGATATTTAAATGCCCCTGGACATCAGGTGGCTCATCGAGCTCATGTAATCGACATGACCGACAAAGACGCCTTAAAAAAAATCATAAATCTTGAAAATCCTCATTATATTGTTCCTGAAATTGAAGCAATTAATACAACTTTATTAGCTGAAGTAGAAGATAAACAACAATCAATTATTGTACCTAGTGTTAAAGCAGTGCAACTGACAATGGATCGTAAAGGTATTCGAAAGCTAGCAGCAGAAACATTAAGTATTGCAACTTCAGCCTATATCTTTGCAAGAAGTCTTGAAGAACTTAAAGAAGGTATTTTGAATAAAGTTGGATTCCCTTGTTTTGTGAAGCCAACTATGTCTTCATCGGGCAAGGGTCAGTCTAAAGTTATGGCTGAGTCTGAAATTGAAGCCGCATGGAACCATGCAGCTTCAGCGGGCCGAGTAAATCAAGGTGCA
>JAQWQF010000023.1 GCA_029244935.1 Methylophilaceae bacterium
GGCACCGGTTATTAAAACATCTTCACCCACCATATTAAAAGATAAGGCTGTATGTACCGCATTGCCATAGGGATCAAATACCGACAATAGATCAGTTGATATCTCTCTACTTGGCTTAAAAACTACTTTTGATGGAACTGAAATATACTCGGCAAAAGCGCCTGTCCTGTTTACTCCAACTCCAATTGTATGAGGGCATAAATGAGGCTTTCCTGCTAGACAATTTCTACAACGCCCACAAGTGATATGTCCCTCTCCTGAGACAATATCGCCAACTTCAAGGTCTGTTACATTGGAACCAAGTTTTACGATTTCTCCAGCATACTCATGACCTGTAGTCATAGGAACAGGGATAGTTTTTTTTGCCCAATCGTCCCAATTATAAATATGTACGTCTGTGCCACATATAGCCGTTTTGTGTATTTTAATTAATACATCATTATTACCAACTTCAGGCTCAGGTACGTCTTCTAACCAAATGCCCTCTTTGGCATGGCTTTTAACTAAAGCTTTCATTAAATTCCATTATATTAAAGTAAGTCCTTAATTATAATTCAAATATCATTCAAACAAGACAATTATTGCGAATGATTGTTCAAGATTTTTATAGTAAATAAAAAGCTAGAAATAATAAAAAAATCGGTATAAAGTAGAAGTGCAATTGAAAAAATATATGGTCAAGTAAAAAGAGCTTTTATGTAATTTTTAATCAATTTTCGGAGGTATTTTATGGATATAAAGCAGTTGAAAAGTAGACATAAAGAGTTAGATGAAATCATCGAATTAAGCTTCAAGAAT
This sequence comes from Methylophilaceae bacterium, assembly GCA_029244935.1. Lineage (GTDB taxonomy): Bacteria > Pseudomonadota > Gammaproteobacteria > Burkholderiales > Methylophilaceae > BACL14. The sequence goes on from JAQWQF010000023.1 coordinate 799, forward strand.
TATGTACCTGACCTTAAGATAAGAAAATTTAAAAAAGAAAAGCTTAGAATAAAAGAGCAACTAGAAAAAAGTTAGTTCATTATATAGATCGAATAAAAATAGATCGAATAAAAATAGACTTAATCAGTTATTCTTCAAACATAGAGTCCAATTTTTTGATAAATTAGATTCTATGTTTGTTCTCCAAACTATTAATTAGTTATATCTAGTACAATCACATGTTGGTTAATTAAAACAAATTTTACTTAAGATTATATGAAAAAAAATAAAATAGTGGTTGTCGGGCTAGGTTATGTAGGCTTAAGTAACAGCATTTTATTAGCACTAAACAATTCTGTGACTGCGGTTGATATTAATATTGACAAAGTAAACCTTATAAATAAGGGGTTGTCACCTCTTAAAGATAAGGATATTGAAAATTATCTAAAAAATGAATCACTAGACATTCATGCAGAAATTCCTCATGTGGGCATTTATAAAGACTCAGATTTTGCTGTAATAGCAACATCAACAAACTATGATGAACAAACTCACTCATTTAATACTGATTCAGTTGAAAAAAGTATCGAAAATGCTATTGATGAAAATCCAAATATTATAATCTTAATAAGGTCTACCGTACCTGTCGGATTCACTGATCAAATGATTGAAAAGCACCAAATGAACAATATTTATTTTGTCCCTGAATTTCTTAGAGAGGGGAGTGCATTACATGACAGCCTTTATCCATCACGAATTTTAATTGGAGGGTCTGGGAATAAATTTAGGCTTATTGAATCAATACTTAAAGAAGGCACAAAGAAAAATGATATTGATTTACTAACGATGAATGCTGCTGAAGCTGAATCATCTAAACTTTTTTCAAATACCTATTTGGCAATGCGGGTTGCATTCTTTAATGAGTTGGACTCATTTGCTCAAACAAAAAACTTAAAAACAAAAAATATTATAAATTCACTAAGTCTCGATCCAAGAATTGGTTCTGGATATAACAATCCATCTTTTGGATATGGCGGTTACTGCCTCCCGAAAGACACTAAACAATTATTGGCAAATTATAAAAATATCCCTCAAAAACTGATGGAAGCAACTATTGAATCTAATGGCTTAAGAAAAAAATTTATTGCTGATGAAGTAGTTAAAATGAAGCCAAAAGTTGTTGGTATATACCGTCTAGTGATGAAAGAGGGTTCAGATAATTTTAGGGAGTCAAGCATACAAGAGGTTATAAAAGTTATTGCTTCGGAGGGAATAAAAGTAATAATTTATGAGCCATTAGTGAATAATGAAAGCTTTGATGAATTTGAGATATTGAATGATTTCAAATCATTTTCAAAACAATCTGAAATTATTTTAGCAAATAGAATTAATGAGGAGCTAAGCTCTCTTTCCCATAAAGTTTTTACAAGGGATATTTTTAACGTAGACTAATTTAATATATGAAAAAACTAATTAAAAAGCATTTTCAAGAGCATAGAGTTGTTCTTGATTCAATTAATAATTTGGATGATTCAATTGAAAAAGCTGCTGATTTATTAATTCAATGTTTAAAAAACCATGGAACTATATTTTGGTGTGGTAATGGAGGAAGTGCATCTGACAGCCAACATTTAGCTGGTGAACTTGTGGGTCGGTTTGTAAAAGAGAGAAGGCCGCTAAAATCAATTGCTTTAACTGCAGATTCTGCGGTAATGACTTGTATCGTTAATGATTACGGATACGATTATATTTTTTCAAGACAGGTTGAGGCTTTAGGGGCAGAAGGGGATCTTTTAGTTGGTATTTCAACCTCCGGTAATAGTAAAAATGTTTTGAATGCAATCGAAGTTGCAAATCATAAAAAGATGATAACAGTTGGTTTGCTAGGTAAGGAAGGGGGAGTGGCAGCAAATATTGTTGAGCACTCTATTATTGTTGATTCAAAATCTACCGCTCGAGTTCAAGAGATGCATATACTTATTGGACATATTTTATGTGATCTAATTGAAGAGGGTTTGGATTTGAAAGAATAATAATTTTAAGAAAAAAATTATTCAATTAATACTTTTAATTAACAAATAAGTCTATAAATAAAACTTTAATATGTGCAATAAAAAAATAGCAATAGTGGGCTTAGGGTATGTAGGCTTGCCCCTTGCAGTCGAATTTGGAAAAGTTCGCGAAATTACTGGTTTTGATATTAATAAGTTTAGAGTAGATGAACTTAAAAGAAATATTGACTCAACATTTGAAACTACTTCAAAAGAGTTAAAGGATGCAATTTATCTAAGTTATACGAATAATTTAGAAGGCATCAAGGATTGCAATATTTTTATCGTTACCGTCCCAACCCCAATTGATAAAAACAGAAAACCTGACTTAACACCTTTAAAAAATGCAAGTGAGTCAATAGGCTCAATTCTTAAAAAGGGAGATATTGTTATCTATGAATCGACAGTATACCCAGGTGCCACTGAAGAAGTATGTGTCCCAATTCTAGAGAATTGGTCAAGACTGGTATATAACACAGATTTTTATTGTGGCTATTCCCCTGAGAGAATCAATCCAGGAGATAAAGAACATCGCTTGACAGACATTAAAAAGGTAACATCAGGGTCAACTCCAGAAATTGCTGAAGAAGTTGATAAATTATACCAGGAGATAATTTCAGTAGGGACACATAAAGTCAGTAGTATAAAAGTTGCCGAAGCTGCCAAAGTTATTGAAAATACGCAAAGGGATGTAAATATTGCTCTTATTAATGAATTTGCTCTTTTATTTAATAAACTTAATATTGATACAGAATCTGTTCTAGAGGCTGCAGCTACAAAATGGAATTTTCTTCCTTTTAGGCCTGGACTGGTAGGGGGGCACTGTATAGGAGTTGATCCTTACTATTTAACATATAAGGCTCTAGAGGTTGGTTACAATCCTGAGATGATACTTGCAGGTAGGAGATTGAACAACAGTATAGGGCCATATGTGGCTGATCAAGTATCAAAACTAATGGTTAAAAAGGGCATTGCAGTTGAAAATGCAAACGTATTAATTATGGGTTTAACTTTCAAAGAAAATTGTCCTGATCTACGTAATACAAGAGTGGTAGATTTAGTTGAAAAGTTTACAGGATTTAACTGTAAAGTAGACATTTATGATCCGTGGGTTGATAAAAAAGAAGCTGAACTCGAGTATGGTATTAGTCCAATTGATCAACCTGAAGAAAATAAATATGATGCGATAATTTTAGCAGTTGCACATAATGAATTTAAATTGTTGACATTAGAGAAAATAAAAGCTTTTGGTAAAGATAACCACGTACTTTATGATGTCAAGTATATCTTAGATTCTAACCAAGTAGATGGGAGGCTATAAATGTCCAGGTTCGAAAAATTGCAAGATTATTTAAAAAATAACCAAAGTACTTGGTTAGTGACAGGCGTAGCTGGTTTTATTGGTTCTAATTTACTTGAGAAGTTATTAATTCTTAATCAAAAGGTAGTAGGCTTAGATAACTTTGATACTGGTTATCAACATAATATTGATCAAGCAATCCAAGATGCTAAAAATTTCTCTGGAAAGGAGTTAGGCGGTAACTTTAAATTTATAGATGGAGATATAAGAGAGTTAAAGAGTTGTCAACAAGCTTGCAAAAGTGTTGATTATGTTTTGCATCAAGCGGCATTAGGTTCGGTTCCAAGGTCAATAGAAGATCCTATTAAAACTAACAGAGCAAATATCGATGGGTTTTTAAATATGTTGGTTGCTAGTAAAGATGCAAATGTAAAGAGATTTGTCTATGCCGCATCAAGCTCCACTTACGGTGATCATCCAGATCTTCCAAAAGTAGAGAATAAGATTGGTAACCCCTTGAGTCCCTATGCTGTGACAAAAGCCGTTAACGAGCTTTATGCAAGTGTTTTTGCAAAAGCTTATGGATTTAAATCTATAGGTTTAAGATATTTCAATATCTTTGGTAAAAGGCAAGATCCTAATGGCGCATATGCTGCAGTGATACCTAAATGGGTATCAGCTATTTTAAACAATGAAGATGTATATATTTATGGTGATGGAGAAACTAGCAGAGATTATTGTTATATTGCTAATACAGTTCAAATGAATCTTTTAGCAGCAACTACTGTTAATGACCAGGCTACTGATAAAATTTATAATGTAGCTCTTAATGATAGAACGAGCCTAAACACACTTTATAAAATGATTGAAGAAAGACTCATTCAAAGAAAACATGATTTAAAAAATAAAGTGCCGCTTTATAGAGACTTTAGAGCTGGGGATGTAAGACATTCTCAAGCCAATATTGAAAAGGCGAAAAGCCTTCTTGACTATCAGCCCAGCCATAAAGTGTCAAAAGGTATGGATGAAACTATAGATTGGTACATTAATAATTTATAAATTTAATAAAAAATGGAATAGGCTTAATTCTGAGATACTAATAGGAGAAATATGTTTAAGCGTAATGAGTTAAAAAGCAATTCATTTTTAATTGCTGAAGTAGGACAAAATCATCAAGGTGACTTAGATTTAGCAATTCAATATATAAGAGAGTTTGCTAGTACTGGTGCTGATGCAATAAAGTTCCAAACAAGGAATAACAAATACTTGTTTTCAGATTGTGCATACAATAAAAGCTACAATAGTGAGAATGCTTTTTCAGATGTATATGGCCAACACAGAGAAAAACTAGAATTGGATATTTCATGGCTACCTATTTTAAAAAAAGAATGCCAAGATAATGGCCTTAAATTTATGTCTACTCCATTTGACGAGCCAAGCCTTGAGGTTCTGGATGAAGTAGGAGTTGATCTTTATAAAATAGCATCATTTGATGTAGGTAACTTACCTTTCATAAATAGAGTTGCAAAAAAAGGCAAGCCCGTTGTGTTAAGTATTGGCGGTGGAAAGATTGATCAGATTAGAGAAAGTGTTGCAGTTTTAAATAAGCATGTGGATGAAATTGCAATTTTGCATTGTGTATCGGAATACCCATGTACTCATGATCGTCTCGGACTTAACAATATAGAAGTTTTAGCAGAAGAATTTCCTAATTGTACTATTGGATTATCTGATCACTTTAGTGGTATTGAAAGTGGGCCAGTTGCATATATGAAGGGAGCAAGAGTTTTTGAAAAACACGTTACAATCAACCGTGCATGGAAGGGGACTGATCATAGTTTTGCTTTGACTCGTCATGGGTTTAGAAATTTTGTAAGAGACATTCGTCGCGTTCCTGAAATGATGCCTCCTAAGTCAACAATCGATTTAGGGAAAGAGTCAGTTTTCCTAAAACTTGGAAAATCTATTGTTGCAGGTTGTGATCTTAAGCATGGCGATGAATTAACTCTTAATAATTTATCTGGTAAAATTTTTGGTGAGCAATTCATTCCTGTAAGGGAATCCAATGAAATTATTGGAAAAACTCTCAATAAAGATATCAAAAAAGGTGAGCTTATTAAGAGAAAGGATCTTACTTGACAGTGACTCCGGATTTATTAAAAAGATTTTCCTCTATTAAGTTTATAGCTTTTGATTTCGATGGAGTTTTTACAGATAATTTAGTTCATACGACTGAAGCAGGAGAGGAGTTCGTTACATGTTGGAGAAGTGATGGTCTTGGTTTGTCAAAATTAAAAAAACTTGGGATACCAGTATGGGTGATTTCAACTGAAAAAAATCCGGTAGTCTCTATGCGCTGTAATAAGCTTGAAATAGAATGCCTACAAAGCTGTAATGATAAATTATCAGCACTAATTAAATTATTAGAACAAAGTAATTGTAATATTAAAGATGCTGCGTTTGTCGGTAATGATATTAATGATAGTGAATGCTTGAAAAAAGTTGGTCTACCAATCGTTGTAGCAGATTCACATGAAGATATTAAACATTTGGCATTGTATGAAACAAAAAAAAATGGTGGTAAAGGTGCAGTTCGAGAGATTTGTGATTTGATTGTAGAGTGCCATTTATCATCTTAGGAGAGAATAAATGAAGAAAATACCAGTACCAATTTTTCCAAAGGCAGAGTCTGTAGGCCCCAGAGCTTGGGGAGAGGAAAGTTTGTTAGTTCTTTCTAGTGGCCAATATACAATGAAAAAATTGTCTATTAAGGCTGGTAGAAAGGGTGGATTGCAATACCATAGGCTCAAAGATGAATCTAGTTACATCATTTCAGGGGAGATGATATTGAGATATGATGATGGAACTGGAAAATTAATAGAAAAAAAGGTCGGAGCAGGAGATTGGTTTCGTTTTCCACCTGGATGCATTCATCAGGAAGAGGCAATTACCGATGTTGAAAGAATTGAAGTTTCTTCACCACATTTTAATGACAGGGTTAGGGTTGAAAAAAATTATGGACTATCTGATAGTGATGGCCTAAAGACAACAACACCTGAAGAAATTGAATTTAAATAAAATTTTATATTGGAATGATGAATCAAAATAGTCCTTTAGTTACATTGGGAATGCCTATTTATAATGGGGCGCTTTGGCTTAATCAAGCAATTAAGACATTAGTAGCACAGGATTATCCAAATACGCAAATTTTATTAATTGATGATTGCTCTTCTGATGATAGTTGGAATATTTGTCAAGAATATTCAAAAGAGCATGCCAATATTACAATTGAGAGAAACAATAAAAATATTGGGGCAATAGCTAATTTTAAAAAAGTTCTAAGTAAAGCGGAAGGAAAATATTTTGTATGGTGTTCTCAGGATGATTACTGGGAAAAAGATTTTACTTCGCTATTAGTCCCAAGACTGGAAGGTGATTCTGACTCAGTAATTGCGATGGGACGAACTGTGATTCATTCAGATGATAAACAACCTTATGAAGTGACGATCTTACCAAAGAGTAACTCTAATTTTAATAGCTATTTTAGCCAAGCATTTTGGCTTATGTATCCATTCTATAAGAAGCAATTTATAAAGAATAATCTATTTCTTCATGGCCTAATAAATACTCAGATTTTAAAAGATGCAAATGATTCATTTCCTGGGGACATGTTAGTTGATAGACATTTTTTGATTCAATTGGCATTATCAGGAAAATTTTTATTTGTTGATCAAATTCTTTATCATCGACGTGTTCATAAAGATAATTCAAGACGAGTTCATGACTTAATCAGTAAAAATCAATCTCACTGGTATTACCCTCTTAAAGGGGTATTTCAAATGATTTACTCAGTTTTCTATTTGAAAACTATTCCAAAGTACAAGAAGCTATACATTATTCCCCTTTCTGCTGTCTGTATTTATGTTTGGCTAATTTCTTCTTTTAAAATAACTTTGGAAAGACTGCTTCCAAAAAAAGTATATGGTTGTTTGAAGAATTTTAATAATAAATATTTTGGTTAGTAATAGGAGACGAAAGTGAAAGGAATCGTATTAGCTGGAGGAAGTGGAACACGTTTATATCCCCTTTCAATGGCTGTAAGCAAACAATTGCTTCCTATTTTTGATAAGCCGATGATTTACTATCCAATTTCTACGCTTATGTTAGCTGGAATTAAGGATATATTAATCATAAGTTCACCACATGATTTGCCACTTTTAAGAAGACTATTGGGGAGTGGTGAGCAATTTGGTGTAACCTTTAGTTATGCTGAGCAACCATCCCCAGATGGTTTGGCGCAGGCTTTTATTATTGGAGAGGAGTTTATCGGAAGTGATTCGGTATGTTTGATTCTAGGGGATAATATCTTCTATGGCCAAGGATTTAGCCGAACTCTTTTAAAAACTTCTGCTATCACAAAAGGCAGTACTATTTATGCATATCAGGTTCTTGATCCTAGGGAGTTTGGTGTTGTTGAAGTTGATAAAATTGGTAACCCTATTTCTATTGAGGAAAAGCCAAATAATCCGAAATCAAATTATGCAGTAACTGGCCTTTATTTTTATGATAACAACGTAATAGATATTGCTAAATCAATTAAACCATCTCAACGAGGAGAATTGGAGATTACTTCATTAAATGATGTTTATTTACAAAGAGGTGAATTGAAAGTTGAAATAATGGGGCGTGGCTTTGCTTGGCTAGATACTGGGACGCACGAGTCAATCTTAGAGGCTTCTCAATTTGTGCATACTCTTGAAAAGAGACAAGGATTTAAAATTGCCTGTCTTGAGGAAATTGCTTGGAGACAAAAATGGATTTCGACAGAACAATTGATTGCTCAGGCAAAAATCCTATCCAAAAATGAATATGGCCAATATTTAAGGCGTTTATCAAAAAATGATGAAAGTCTGTCAATAAATATATTATGAAATCTTCACGCTCTGCCGATATTTGTATTGTAGGTGCTGGGATGGTTGGCCTGTCTGTTGCTCATCAAATTTTAGAAAAATTTTCTGGATTGTCTATTGTAATTATAGATAAGGAGATAGATGTTGGTGAACATAGCTCTGGAAGAAATAGTGGGGTGCTTCATTCAGGTTTGTATTATGAGCCTAAAACACTAAAGGCAAAATTATGCGTTTTAGGTGCTAAACGCTTAAAGGAGTGGTGTTATAGAAATAGTCTTTCAGTTATTAATTGTGGCAAGGTAGTTACGCCGCAAAAACCTGAGCTTGATAGCCAACTAGAAATTTTGTTGGGTCGTGGCCGCTCAAATGGAGCTAAGGTTGAAATAATTGATGAACAACAATTTAATGAGCTTGTACCTGATGGGCGAACAAGCACAGGAAGAGCTATTTGGAGTGAGAGTACCTGCATAGTCAAGCCAATAGAGGTGGTTAAAAAATTAAAGCAAGAGCTAAAGAAAAAAGGCGTTAATTTCCTTTTTTTTGAAAAAAATTGGGAGGTTAAAGTTGATCAGAAAACAATTATTTTTAATGATAGCTCTAAACTATCATATGACCATTTAATTAATTGTGCAGGATTACAAGCAGACAAAGTTGCACAAAAGTTTAATGTGGGAAATTCATATACAATGCTTCCATTTAAAGGAAGCTATTGGAAGTTAAAATGTAATGCGCCATTTAAATTTACTACAAATTTATACCCAGTCCCCGATTTAAAAATTCCCTTTTTAGGTGTACACATAACGCCAAGTATTGATAAAACAATTTATTTGGGCCCTACAGCTTTTCCAGCAATGGGGAGAGAGCAATACAAGGGCCTGAAAGGTTTTGATCCTTTGCTAACTCTAAATTTTACTAGACATATGGCAACTCAAATATTTAAGGATAAAAAAATGCGTAATTATATATTTAACCAAGCGTTTGATTGGAGACCAAATAACTTTTTAAAATCATTACAGTTAATTGCTCCAAAAATAGAAATGGAGCATATCGAAAAAAGTAATAAGGTTGGAATTAGACCTCAACTATATGATCTTAACAAAAAAGAGCTTGTACAAGACTTTGTGATGTTAGATGGACAGGATTCAAGTCATGTTATAAATGCAATTTCCCCTGCATTTACTGCAAGTTTCGAATTAGCAGATTATATTGTGGATAATAGTAGTTATTTTAATTGAAAGGATATAAATGAATAAGTGTTTAATATGTGAGGCGGAATACCAGTCATTCGTAGATTTTGGTGAAATGCCAATTGCTAATGCGTTTGCAAAAAAAGAAGATTTAGTTGATGAGTATAAATTTCCTATGAAGATGGGTTTTTGCAAAAGCTGCAAAATGGTGCAATTAGCTGAGCAACCAGAAAGAGAAAGAATGTTTCATGAGAATTACGCTTTTTTTTCATCAACCTCAAATTATATGAAAGAGCATTTTAAAAAATTTGCTAATTCAGTTTGTGAATTACAGGAATTGAATGAGAGGTCTTTTGTATTGGAGATTGGTAGTAATGATGGAATTATGATGCAAAACTTTGTGAATAGAAATATTCCTTGCCTAGGTATAGAGCCATCTAAAAATGTTGCGAAGGTTGCTAGAGAAAAAGGAATAGAGGTTTTAACAGAATTTTTTGATCTAAAATTAGCGGAAAATATAATAACAAAATATCAAAAAGCAGACGCTATTTTAAGTGCAAACGTAATGTGCCATATTCCTTATATGCATTCGATCTATGATGGAGTTAAAGCGTTATTAAAAGATAATGGCGTATTTATTTTTGAGGATCCTTATTTAGGGGAGGTAATTGAAAAAACATCATTTGACCAAATATATGACGAGCATGTTTTTTTATTTTCTGCATTGTCTGTAAGTCACCTTGCAAGCATGCATGGATTGGAGCTTATAGATACAGAATTTCAAATTACTCATGGTGGATCTATGAGATATACACTAGCTCATAAAGGTGCAAAAAAAGTATCTAATAATGTTATTACTAGAATAAAAAATGAAATGGAATTAGGACTTCATACTCCCGAGGCATATTCTAATTTTTCTGATAATGTAGATAAAATAAGAGATGATTTGATCAGCTTGCTAATAGAATTAAAAAATAAAGGAAAAAGGGTAGTAGCCTATGGCGCTACTTCTAAAAGCACTACAGTTGCAAATTATTTTGGAATCACTCCAGATTTAGTTGAATGTATTTACGATACAACACCTATTAAGCAAAATAAATTGTCGCCAGGAGCGCATATCCCTGTTCTCCCTTATGATCAGTTTAGACAGAGTGATCCTGACTATGTATTACTTTTTGCTTGGAATCATGCGACGGAAATTATGAAAAAAGAGAAGGAATATATGGCTAATAATAAGCATTGGATCACATATATTCCAAAAGTAGAGGTTAGTTAATAATGATATTCTGTGCAAACCCAGCTGCCCAATTTAAAAGCTATCAGACTGAAATAGAGAAGGTAGTCTTTAAGGTAATGAGAGGAAATCGTTTTGTTTTGGGAGAAGAAGTTCTTTCATTCGAGAAAGAGTTTGCGAAATATATTGGAACTGCTGAAGCGGTTGGTGTCGCTAATGGAACTGATGCGATTGAAATAGCGCTTCGCTCAATGGATATTAAGCCAGGGGATGAAGTAATTACCGTTTCTCATACTGCAGTTGCAACAGTCGCAGCAATTGAAGCTGCGGGTGCAACTCCAGTTCTTATAGATGTAGACCCCCAATTCTATACACTTAATACATTTCAGCTTGACGAGGTCTTTTCACCAAAGACAAAATGTATTATTGCTGTTCACTTATATGGCCAGCCGTCCAATTTGAATGTAATTATTGATTTCTGCAAAAGAAATAAGATTTTTTTGATTGAGGATGTCTCTCAAGCGCATGGAGCTATTTATAAAGGTAAACGTTTAGGTAGTATTGGCGATGTTGGCTGCTTTAGTTGCTATCCTACCAAAAATTTAGGTGCAATTGGTGATGCAGGTGTAATAAGTACAAATAATATTGAGCTCGCAATAAAGATTCGAAAGCTAAGAGAGTATGGTTGGAATGATCGTATAAGTGAATACTCTGGTCGAAATTCTAGATTAGATGAACTACAGGCTGCCGTTCTGAGAGTAAAACTTAGATATCTAGATTTAGATAATCAAAAAAGACTTCATTTAGCAAAATACTATATGGATAAATTAAGTATGTTACCAATTCAGCTTCCTAAAATTTTTGAAGAAGGAGAGCCTGTTTTTCATCTTTTTGTCATTCAAGTTGAAAACCGACAAAAACTTCTTAATTTTTTAAAAAAGTCAGGAATTCATGCGGGTATACATTATCCTGTCCCAGTTCATTTACAACCAGCTTATAAAGATAGAATTAAAACAGCAAAAAACATGGGTGTTACAGAGAATATTGCATCAAAAATTATTTCATTACCAATGTACCCTGAATTACCAATTGGTGATGCTGAATTTGTTGTAAGTAATATCAAAAGGTTTTATGAATGAAAAAATGGAATGGCAAAATATGGGAAGGAGTTTATGAGAGTTTTTATGAAGCTCCGAAAAATACTGATTTTTTTAATAAGAGAAAATGGTTAGAACAAGAAGAATCTAAGTGTGATAAAAAAAGAAGGCTATTTAATAATTCTGACAATTCATATATTTCAAAATTGGCCCTAACAAATGATTATTGTCTTCCAAGTATACTAAGTACAATGTTAACCAAAAACGAGGTAATAACTGTATTAGATTTTGGTGGAGGCTTAGGGAGCTTGTATTATGAAACATTGGAGCTTACAGTAAATAAAAAAAATATAAGATTTATTATTGTTGAAAATAACTCTATTTGTTCAATAGGAAATGATTTTTTTAATGCTGATTCCAATGTTGAATTTTTGACTGAATTACCCAAACTTAAAAATGACCATAAAATTAATTTAATACATGCAGGATCATCCATGCACTACGTAGATGATTGGAAGAAATTATTGGATATATTCGCCAAATATCAACCAAAATATATGATTTTTGCTGACCTTCCTGCAGGAGATATTGAAACCTTCGTAACAATTCAAAATCAATATGGAGACAAAGCGCCTGTCAGATTTTGGAATTTAAAAGAATTTGTTGATATTGTTGAAGACAAAGGGTATGAATTAATTTTTAAATCAAGATTTGTAAATCCATATATTGATGCAATGCAGCATTTTGATAAAAGACACAGGCTCGAATATTTTTCCCAACTTGTATTTAAATTAAATTAGATTTGATGAAAATAGATAAAACTCCAATAGAAGGTCTGATCACTATAAAACCAGATTGCCATCGTGATAAACGAGGTTTTTTTCTTGAAACTTATCAATGTAATCGCTATCAGGATGAAGGAATTACTGAAAGATTTATACAAACAAATCATTCACGATCTATCAAAGGTGTTCTGCGCGGGATGCATTATCAAGTTATGAAACCACAGGCTCAAATTGTATCAATAATACATGGCAGTGTTTACTATGTTTGTGTTGACGTTAGAAGAGATTCGAAATCTTTTGGAATGTGGCATGGTGTAGAATTAAATGATTGTGATATTACACAGTTATATATGTCTCCTGGTTTTGCAGGAGGGTTTTGTGTTTTGAGTGAAGTGGCAGACTTATTTTATAATGTAAGTGGATTGTATGACCCTTCGGATGAAGGGGGGGTGCTATGGAATGACCCCGATGTGCAAATAAAATGGCCTATTTCCAAACCCATTATAACTAGTCGTGACAGCTTATTTCCTAGATTGAAAGATATTCCAACAGTGAAACTTCCGGAAATTTCAGGATAACAAATGAAGATACTAGTTTTTGTTTCTAAGTGGATTGGTATGAATTGCCTAGACGTATTGTTTTCAAAGTTTAATGAAGACGAATACACCTTTGTTGTATCAAATCCAAATGCAGATGAAATTATTTCAAAAATTGAAAATTATAATCATAAATATATGTTGCTAAATGACTCAACTATTAGCAGGATTGAATCAATGAATGAAAATCATTTTGATTGGCTATTGAACTTATGGGGCGGATATATATTTAATGAAAATTTACTATCAAGAGTTAATAATACTTTAAATATACACCCTTCATTCTTACCGTATGGCAAGGGAAGAGATCCAGTTGTTTGGGCAATTAGGTTTGGGCATCCGGCTGGAGTTACATTACACGAAATTACAGCAGGGGTTGATGAAGGACCAATTTTTTATCAAGAAGAAATTGAGTACAGTTTTCCAATTACTGGAAAGCAGCTTTACAGCAAAGTAGTAAAAAGATGTTGGGAGTCTTTTAATGAACAATGGCCAAATATTAGGGCAACCCGCCTTATACCTAAGCCTCAAAATACGGCTAAAAAATACAAAACATTTAGAAGGGTAGATTTAGATAGTGATAACTTTATAAATCTTAACGAAGATAGTCTTCATAAGGAATTATTTTTAAAAATACTTGCACATGATTTTGGGGATGAATACAGTTTATCTCTGAAATATAAGGATAAATTTTTTTCAGTAAAACTATTGATGGAGGAAAAAAATGACTGAAATATTTATGGCTGGGCCATCTGTAACTGAGGAGGATGCTAATTTTGTTTTGGATGCAGTTCGAAATGGTTGGTATGGTAAACAAGCTTATCATTATGTCGAAACCTTTGAAGAGGAATTTGCAAAATATCATAATCGAAATTTTGCACTTATGACTCCAAATTGTACTACAGCTTTACATTTACTTTTAGAAGGTCTTGAAATTAGAGATGGAGATGAGGTGATAGCCCCAGATTGTACCTGGATTGGTTCTGTTGCAGGCATAACCTATCAACGTGCAACTACGGTTTTTGCAGATATTGATTCAGAACATTGGTGCTTAACACCTGAAAGTATTGAAAAAGCAATTACCCCAAAAACGAAGGCTGTAATTGTTGTTAATTTATATGGAAATATGCCTGATTATGATGCTATCAAGAAAGTTTGCGATAAACACAATATATATATGATCGAAGATGCTGCTGAATCATTGGGTTCTGTTTACAAAGGCACTAGATCGGGTAAATTTGGTATTGGTTCGACTTTTAGTTTTCATCGAACAAAGACAATAACTACTGGTGAAGGTGGCATGTTATTAATCGATGATGAAGAACTTTTCAATCGATGCAAGTTCTTGAGAGATCATGGAAGACAACCAGGTTCTTATTTTAATACTGAAGTCACATTCAAATATATGCCATTTAATTTACAAGCCGCACTTGGGTATGCACAATTTAAGCGTATTGATGAATTAGTTGGAAAGAAACGCTGGATATTAAATGGATTTAAGGAGCGATTGGCAGACATACCAGATATATTTTTAAATCCAGAACCTAGTCATATTGTGAATGGTGCGTGGGCTACAGCGCTTGTATTTGGTAGAGCCCATGGAATGACCCGTGACAAAGCTTTAAACAAAATTCCTAAATTAGGTTTTCCTGTTAGGCCATTTTTTTACCCTTTAAGTTCCCTTCCAGCTTTCAATCAAGATGTTAAGGGGAGAAAGAACTGCCCCGTTGCATATGATGTTTCATCGCGTGGGATTAATTTGCCATGTGCTTTGAATCTAACAGAGAAGGATTTAGACTTATATAGTAATGGTATTTGTAAATTATTGGGTGTTAATTAGCAATGGTTAATAGAAATTATTTCTCCACACTTAAATCAGTTAAGTTAATAGACCTTCCTTATTACAGTGATCAAAGAGGAGATTTATCTGTTATGCAGGGAGGGGGTAATATTCCATTTAATATCTCTCGCTTATTTACTGTAAGAGCTCCAAAAGACGCAGTTCGAGGTATGCATGCCCATCGAAAATGTACTCAGTTTATGGTGTGTGCCTCAGGTATGATTAAGGTGCTATGTGATGATGGAAAAGAAAAGGAATCGTATTTACTTAATAATGCATCCATTGGGTTAATCGTTCCACCTGGGATATGGGCAGAAGAGACATATATGAAAGATAATACAGTGCTCAATGTTCTGTGTGATCGACCTTATGAAGAAGAAGACTATATAAAAAAATATGAGAATTTTTTGCTTTACTGTAAAGCAAAAAATAATTATGGATAAGCATTTAATATGAAAATTGTAATAACCGGAGCTGTTGGTCATATTGGTTCATACCTATTAAGAGAAATTCCTACTCAATTTCCGGGGGCACACATTGTTATGATTGACAATATGATGACTCAGCGTTTTCCCTCTTTATTCAATCTTCCTAGGGTATGTAATTACCAGTTTATTGAGGGAGATGTCACAACCATGAATTTAAATTCGATATTTACAAATACTAATGTAGTTATTCATTTAGCAGCCATCACTGATGCAGCAGGTACTTATGATAAGGCTGAAGAATTAGAAGAGAACAACTACCAATCAACAGTAAAAGTGGCAAATGCATGCATCGAGTCAGGGGCATCATTAATTGCTCTATCATCTACAAGTGTGTATGGAACTCAAAATGATATTGTGGATGAAAATTGTTCAGAGGATGACCTTAAGCCTCAGAGTCCATATGCCAAAACAAAGCTAAAGGAAGAAGAGTTAATATTCAAGTTATTTCATGAGAAAGGGTTGAAGGCAGTTCATTGCCGCTTTGGTACAATTTTTGGAGCATCTCCAGGTATGCGCTTTCATACAGCGGTTAATAAATTTTGTTGGCAAGCTGTCATGGGAATACCTATTACAGTATGGAAGACCGCATATGAGCAAAAAAGGCCTTATTTAGACCTAAGTGATGCCTCCCGTGCGATTAATTTTATTATTGAAAATAATATATTTGATGGCCGTAAATATAATGTTTTAACGCATAATTCAACGGTACGGCAAGTGATAGATTCAATCCGTAATTTTATTCCTAAAATAGAAGTAGAGTTTGTCGATAATAAGATTATGAATCAGCTTTCATACGAGGTATCTTGTGAACGCTTTAGGTCAAAAGGATTTATTTTTAAGGGCAATATAAAAAGCGGTATTGGCGAAACTATATCATTGCTTAAAAATGCAAACACTTCTTTAATTAAGTGATAATATTTTTTCATGGGTTTATATAAATATGAATAATAAAAATATATACCACCCCAAAAATATCTTGGTTACTGGGGGAGCTGGCTTTATTGGTTCAAATTTTATTCATTATATTCTTTCCAATAATAAAAATATCAAAATAGTTAATCTTGACTCACTAACTTATGCTGGAAATTTGGATAATTTAAATGGTTTACCTGATATAAATAGATATAAATTTATTAAGGGTGATATTTGTGATTTGGAATTAATTAAGATATTGCTTCGAGACAATCAAATAGACACCATCGTCCACTTTGCTGCAGAAAGTCATGTTGATCGCTCTATAGTAGGCCCAAACATCTTTGTGAAAACAAACATAGAGGGTACAGCGATCTTGCTAGAAGAGGCACGTATTTTTTGGCAAGAAGATATGAGCTGGACTGAAAAAGATTGCCGCTTTCATCAGATATCAACGGATGAGGTTTATGGCAGTTTAGGAGAGGCTGATCAAGCCTTTACAGAAAAATCACCTTATGACCCAAGTTCCCCTTATTCTGCCTCAAAGGCGGGGGCTGATTATTTGGTTCGTGCTTACTTTCGGACTTTTAACCTTCCTGTAACGATTTCATGTTGCTCAAATAACTACGGACCGCTGCAACACCAAGAAAAACTAATCCCAACAGTTATTCGAAGCTGTATAAATAGTGAACCAATACCTGTCTATGGCGATGGAAGTAATATTCGAGATTGGTTGTTTGTTATTGATCACTGCAGCGCAGTTAACTCAATTTTGTCAAAAGGCAAAGTGGGGCATACCTATAATATCGGTGGTGATAATGAATTATCAAATATTAATCTTATACTTCAAATTTGTTATCTCTTAGATGAATTAATTCCTAGTGGATTAGATGGGGGATATAAATCTTTGATAAGTCATATTCATGATAGGCTTGGCCATGACTGGCGATATGCAATTAATGCTGATAAATTAAAAAATGAAACTGGCTGGTCACCTAATTCAAGATTTGATGAGATGCTTTTGAAAACAATTAAGATGTATGCAGGCATATCTCCAATGAAGAGTGAAGCGATAATATAAAATTATAATGATTATAATTAATGAGTTTATTTGGGATTTTAGTTAATGACATTTATTAATAATCCAAAAGTATTAGCAGTAATACCAGCACGTGGTGGCTCTAAGCGTTTACCTAGAAAAAATATTATGCCTATCGCAGGTCATCCAATGATTGCTTACTCCATTATGTCAGTTCGTGATTCGACTATGGTCACGGATTGGCTGCTTTCCTCCGATGATGACGAAATTATTGAGGTTGCTAAGAGATATGGTGCATTTATACCATTCAAAAGGCCACCAGAATTAGCAACAGATGATATAAGGAATATCGATGTAACTTTACATGCTTTGGAATATATGGAGCGATTAAAAGGTTATCAATATGACATCATAATTCTTCTTCAGCCAACATCCCCAATTAGATCTTCTGAACACATCGATGAGGCTATTACTAAATTAATAAATAGTAATCTTGATAGTTTAGCGGCTGTAAAAGGCCCTTTCCAAAAAAGAGACCCAATTCTCAAAAGAATAAATGAAAAAGGGGAGTTAGTAGCATATTGTAATAAAATGAAAAACAAAACGAATGAGCCATTTTATATTTATAATGCTTCTTTGTATGCAGTAAAGAGGGATTATTTTGTAACAGAAAAAAAGTTTACAGCTGATAATCAAATTCCCTTAGTTATGGATAAATATCATTCCACCGATGTTGATGAGATTAGTGACTTGATTGTTGCCGAGACTTACCTAAATAAAATTAATAGCGAGAGAGAGTAATGAAACAATTAAAAGGCGTAGTACCCGTGCTGTTAACACCATTCGATAAAAACGGTGAGATAGATAATATTTCACTGGCTAAGTTAGTAGAACATCTAAACACCAAAGAAATAGGAGGGTTTTGGGTGCTTGGAACCGGTGCTGAAGATATGAATCTTACATATTCACAAAGGTTAGAAGTGGTCAACACAGTGGTTAAGGCGAATAAAGGGCAATCACCATTAGTTGTTGGAGCCGGTTTTTTTTCAATGAAAGATTCACTTAACTTTATGGATGATACAGCTCATTTAGATTTTGATGCATACCATGTTTTACCATATCACAACTTGATTAGCCTTGATCGAGTTGAGTGGATGTATAAGGCGTTTGCAGACCATGCGAATAAACCATTATGGATGTATACAAGCGCAAACTGGGGCAAGTTTATTGCGCCGGATTTTATTGAAAGTATGAAAGATTACCCAAATATTGCAGGTGTTAAATTTAGCACAAGTAATCTTGCACATACTGAAAAAGTAATTGAGATGCAGTCAAAAGATTTTCAAGTACTCACTGCCGTTGTAAAAACTTTTTATCCTAATCTTTGCCTTGGAGTAAAGGCAGCAACGACTGTAGATGCTTGTCCATATACTGATTTAGTTATCGAAATATATAGAAGTTTTCAGCGGGGTGACTTAAATGCTTCACTTATCGCTCAGAGACAACTAAATAGGTTTCTGGAGCAGATGCCCGATAAGCCTGGAAAAGATAATTTTCTTAAGGTAGCGGAAGGAAAGTATGTGTTGAGTAAAAAAGGAATATGCGAGGAATTTATGAGTGGTTATTATAGAGAGTTAACGCTTGATGAAAAAAATAATATAGACCAGGTTCTGGAGAAAAATTTATGGATTAATAATTAATTGACTATACTTTCTAAAAATGTTTTTTCTAACATTATCGGACAACTTTTATTAGCTTTACTTGGATTTGTTGCAGTAAAATTTATATATAAATCCTTAGGCGATGAGGCTCTTGGGATTATATATTTTAGTTTTTTAGTCAACGCTATTCTAATTGGGATCCTTGATAAGGGAATATATAGTACGACCGTACGTGAAGTTTCTATGAATTTTAATTCGAATAAAAAATATATAAATAAATTCGTTCAAACTTTCTCATTTATTACTTGGGGCGCAGTTTTAAGTTTCTCACTAATTTTATATTTAATGGTACCTTATCTTGTCTCAGGGTGGATAAATATTTCGTCAATATCTATAAATGAAACGATCATAATTGTTCAAATATTAACTTTATCTTCACTTATGGTATTTCCTACGTCGTTATATGCAAGTCTTTTGCGTGGTATTCAAAGAATGGAATATGTAAATATTATTGATGTTTCTTTGATGGCTGTTCAACAAATTGGGATTATATTTTTAATTCAATTTTCTGGAGAGTTTGTTCATGTTGTTTATTGGATAGGTCTGAGTTATGTATTAAAATTAATGGTATATTTTCTCGTTTGTATAAAGTTTTTTAACGTTTACAATTTTTTACCTATATTTTCTTATATCGTCTTTAAAAGAAATACGAAATTTACTTTGGATATGATCTATATGTCAGCTCTAGCAATGATTTATAAACAAGCTGATAAAGTTGCAATTAGTAAAATACAATCTATAAGCACTCTTGGTTTTTATGGATTTGCCTATAATGCTATTTCAAAAGCGACAATATTAACGTCATCAATTTCTAGTGCGGCATATCCTTCACTATGTGAATTAAACGAAAATACCAATAAAAAAAAACTATTATTTAGATATCGCTTATTACAAGAAATGTTATTGTTTGCGAATGTGCCGATTTTTGCTTTTGTTATTTTTGCGTCACTTCCATTATTCACCTTCATTTTTGATGAAAATATATCGAAGGAATTATTATTACCATCGGTAATATTGAGCTTTGGTTTTTACCTAAATGGCTCGTTGAGTCTTCCTTATAGAATATTACTTGTAAAAGGTCGAACCGAAATAGCTGTTAAACAAGACTTTTTTGCATTAATGTTTGTTCTCCCCTTTGTAATTTTAGCTGTTTATTTTCTTGGATTAGTAGGAGCATCACTTGGGTTGCTTTTATATGTTATATTCAGTTGCTTTTATATGGTGCCTAAAGTTTATCGATTATGTCTCAATATTAATGAATGGGAATTTTTTAGATTATTATTTAAAGTAATTTTTTTGGGGACATTAACATTCGGAACTATTTATATTGCACTTATTTATACTGAAAATATAGATATCAAAAATTTATTTTTTGCATATTTGATAGCAGGCATATTATTTTTTTTACTTTCATATAATTTTGTTTCAAGCAAACTTAAAAAACAATTAATCACTTTTTTTTTAGTGGAAAAGGTTAGCACTAGATGAAAATATCATTTTTTCCAAGGAATCGTCGGCAGAGCTTTTTATTTGAAGGTGTTGCTGATCGTTTAAAGGATTTAGGATTTGAATGTGGATTTATTTATCCGCGAGTAGGGGAAAGTTCAAATTCTAGTTTTTATCCAGAGAGCGAAGTTTCCAATAAAATCGTTTCAGGAGAAATTAATTATTTAAATGAGTTTAAAAGAATATGTGAAACTTATGAGAATGTTAATAGAATTATCCAAAGTGACAGAGAAATAAATTATTTCCCTTTTTATTATGGTGATAAAGCTGTTTCTCGTTATGAAAAAATTAAATTATGCTGTGCTTTTTTTATTTGCTACGAGAGCTATATTGATAAGTTTAAACCAGACCTAATTGTCTCTGAGATGGTATTAGGTATTTTAGATGGTGCACTTTTTGAGGTCGCAAAGACTCGTCAAATTCCATATTTGGGCATTCGACCTTCAAAGACGAAAGAAGGTGTAGTTATATGTGACAATCCCTATGACCGCCCGATATTTTTAGAGAAAACTATACAGGCACTAAAAATAAAAGATGAAAAATTATTGTACAAAGAGGCAATTCAAATCGTTAGGAAGAGTGTGAAGCCCAATGCCTTGCCACACTATATGAAAAGGAGTGGAAGAAAGCATAGATTATTTACCCTCAGAGCAATAAGGTCTTTGTTCAGAGTATTATTTTTTGCACCAAAATCACCTAAAGTATCAATTTATCAGCATAGGCGCATAAATGCCTTTAGAGAGGCAATAGTTAAGACGTGGAATATTAGGGGTTGGGTTTTTAATGATGATGAAATATCAACAATATCTTCTAAGCATAAATTTTTTGTTTATGCAGCTCATTTTGAACCAGAGGCTTCAGTTCAAGTAAGAGCATTTGAATTTAGTGATCAATTGGCATTGATAAAGCAAATTTCTCGATTACTTCCTCCTGATTGCATTCTAATTGTTAAGGACCATAGGGGCAATCAGGGATTTCGTAAACCAATTTTCTATAGAGAACTATCTCATTCATACAATGTAATTTGTGCCTCATCAAAAATAAATTTGAGGGAGCTTATACAAAATTCAAAAGGCGTAATAACTCTAACCGGAAGGGTTGGACTTGAAGCGATGATAGATAAAATTCCTGTTATAGCTTTTGGTAAAACTTTTTGGACCGATTTGAAAGATGTTTTTAAACCAAAATCACCTGAAGAAATTAGAACAGTCCTTACTTCTCTATCCAGAAAAGATAGCTCTGCAAAAAGAGAAGCTGGATTAAAGTCAAATTTAGATCTTTGTCGTTTGTTGATTGCATATGAACAATTAACATACCCTGGGTGCTTTATACAAGGAGCAGATGAATTTACATCAGATGAAAATATTGAGAACTATTCGAATGCACTGAAAGACATATGTAGCAGGATATAGATATCGTTTATTAGTTTTATCTTTTAACTATAACTAGAATATTGCGGTGATCTTTAAATAGCATTATAAACTTCTGTTAATATACATATGTCTATTTTTACTATGAATATATGAAAAAAAAAATATTGTTCCTCTATTCACACATGGTGCCCAGCTGGATGCCTGTTTTTCAAGAATTAGTAATTAATGGTTCAGTAGTTGATGTAATTCATTGGGACAAAAAAAGTAAAACACCATATATACCTTCAAATCAAGATGGAGTAACTTTCCATCCAAGATCTAAGTTTAATCAAGAAATGCTAAATGCACATCTTTATGATTTTAATCCAGATTTAATATTTATTTCTGGATGGATGGATAAAGGTTACCTTTTGTCGGCATTTAGAGCGAGAAAAAATGACATTCCTGTTATTTTTGGGTGTGATGATTGGTGGACTGGGTCTTTAAGGCAAAGAATGGCTTCCTTTATACCACAATTTCTTAGGCAATCAGTTATAAGTCATGCATGGGTTTCTGGTCCAAGGCAATATGAGTATTGTAAAAGATTAGGGTTTTGTGATGATGAAATTGTATTTAATTTTTTAACCTGTGATACAAATAACTTTTCCAGTAAAAACATGAACAATAATCATAATAATAAAAATCAGTTTTTATATGTAGGACGATTCTCTCAAGAAAAAGGTATCAAAACGCTTGTTAATGGATTTAATTATTACATTAAGGAGCTTGAAGGGACATGGGGCCTTACTTGTATTGGTAATGGACCTTTAAAAAATGTCTTGACAGAATCGAATAATATTGAGGTGTTGGAGTTTATGTCACCTGAAGGACTTTCAAGTCATTTTAGTGATTCTGGAGCATTTGTATTGCCAAGTGACAGAGATTTCTCTCCACTAGTCGTTCATGAGGCTACTAGTGCTGGAAAACCTTTGATACTTTCCTCAAATGTTGGAAATGCTGCAACATTCGCTATACATAAGTTTAACTCCTTGATTTTTACAGCTATGTGTGAAAAAAGCCTAGGTCACGCATTTAAAAAAATGGAGGATTATTCAATAAAAGAGAGGAGTATAATGGGCTCAAATAGTCTTAAGTTGTCACTTAGAAATACTCCAGAAATCGCTGCGGCTAGCTTAGAAACTCTACTATAATAAGTATTAACCTAAAATGCTCCAAACTATATTAATTTACTTTACCTTCTTACTAGGAATGTTTACATCTGTTTCAAGTTCGAAGAAACTTTTCTTATTATTTATGACTTTGCTATGGATAATAGCTTCTATTAGGGTAGGTCAAGGTCCTGATTATTATGGGTATTATCACGCATATCTTATTCTAGATAGCAACCCTATTGATGAGCTATCAAATCCGATTGCCTACCAAGAATTATTGTTTCGATTACTGGGAAGTTCAATTAAAGCATTTGGATTAGAATATCAAAGCTTTCTATCATTAATTGCGGCTATATCTCTTTATTATATTGGAAAAATTGCTTGGCGTTACAGCGCTTTTCCGATATTGACAGCGCTCCTTTTTTTCTCAATGTTTTACTTTACATGGCCATATAGCGGTATTAGGCAAGGGTTGATATTATGTATAGGAGCCTACTATTTTATGTATTGCGCTCATAATAATAAATTCATCCTCTTCATTCTTATTTCCTTTGCCCTTTCCTTAATTCATTTGTCAGCAATTTTTTTCATATTTTTCTTCATTGTATATAAAATGCATTTGAGTAAGAAAATGATTATTTTTCTATCAATAATAATTATTTTTCTTAGTTTTTATTTTCAGCATGAAATTGTACAATTTATAAATTTTTTGCCTTATAACGAAAGAGTTTTTTTCTATTCTCAAAGCTTCTACACTACAAGTTACTTTGATTTTAAAACATTCTCCAGATTAATTATTTTTATTATTCTCTTGTTTATATACAATGAGGTAAGAAAAAAAGACGATTTAGTGTTGAGTGGTGTATGTTCTATTAGTATAGCCAGCTTTCCTTTGTATGCAATGTTTAAGTTTTCCGAGATATTAGCTTCTCAAGCTTCATTATATGGCTTTATCTTTATAATTTTAGTACTTCCTAATTATTTAAACAGAGGTCATAATTCTAAGTTAAAAATTTTTAAACTATTATTTATTTTACTTTTTTCTACAATGTTTTTTTATAAGACATATACCTACACAATTATCACTAGTGAGAAAAATGCTGAAAATATTAAATTAATAGATGATGTATATAAAGCATATGACGATTTTTAACTTAATTAATGCTAAGAAAAATTTAAATCAAATCTTAAAGCATGCAGATCTAAAAGTGAAGTTTTATCCACTTTCTTTTATTCCACATGATTCTGGAAAATTGAGATATGTGATATCAAACGTACTTTAAGGTTGATCCATTTTATTTACAACATACGATATTAATTTTTTAAATATGACTCAATGATAAATTTGTATTATTGAAACTAAAAAGACAATGTATAAAATTAATTTGAAAGAAAACTACAGTCGATATCACTTGGCAATTGATGCAAGTAGAAATAGATCAGGTGGAGCAATTGCACACCTAGTTGGCATTATAAGTGATGGCGATCCTAGGAGCCATGGTATTGATCAGGTACATGTCTGGGCAAATCATGAGTTATTGAATAAGCTTCCTAAAAAGTCTTGGTTAAAAAAACATACCCACCCCCTATTAGAAAAATCAATTTTTTTTCAGATGTTTTGGCAACTATTTTTATTTCCTTCTGAGTTTAAAAAATTTAATTGCCAAATGGTTCTTAATACTGACGCTGGTACAATAGGGCGCATAAAACCAGCGATTACAATGAGTCGAGATATGCTTTCATATGAGCCAGGTGAAATGCAGCGATTCGGTTTTAGATCTTCTCGAATAAGGCTTTTATTACTTCGTTATATACAAAATGCATCCTTAAGAAGAGCGGATGGAGTGATATTTTTAACGCGATATGCTGCCAATATAATTCAGAGTAATAGTGGATTTTTAAAAAATGTACGATTAATTCCTCATGGGATTTCTGATTGCTTTAGACAAAGTAAGAGAAGAGCAAAGCACGTTGGTGAAGGCGGAAATATTATAAGGTTATTATATGTTTCAAATACTGACCTTTATAAGCATCAATGGCACGTTATTAAAGCAGTTGAGATGTTGCATTCACGAAGACATAATATTAAGTTATCTCTAGTAGGTGGTGGTTCAGGATACGCACAAAAAAAACTACAAGATCAACTTCACTTGTCAGATCCAAATGGTAAATTTGTAGAGTGTCATCCATTTATCCCACATACCGAACTACCGGCTATTCTAAAAAAAGCTGACATTTTTATTTTTGCATCTAGTTGTGAAAATATGCCTAATACATTAATCGAAGCAATGGCAGCAGGCCTACCGATCGCATGTTCAGATCGAGGTCCTATGCCTGAGGTTTTAGGGAACGCAGGTTTATTTTTTGATCCTGAGAACCCTTCCTCGATAGCAAACGCAGTACAGAGGCTTATTGAGAATCGTGAATTAAGAGATCAGTTAGGGTGTAAGGCTCAATTATTGTCTGAAAAGTACTCATGGAGTAAATGTGCTGATCATACATGGAGTTTTTTATCGGAAACATATTTATCAAAAATCAAAAAAAAATAAATATAAAAGGATTTATAAAACTTTTCGTGCACAAATTTCATCCGTACAAGTTGGAAAAAAATTAAGGGAGTAAATCTAAATGTATAAAATCTGTAGTAATTGTGTAATGGATACAACTGATAAGCAAATTAAATTTAATGAAAACGGTATATGTGACCATTGTCAGAATTTTAAAATTAATATTAAGCCTAATTGGCACACCAATGATAAAAGTTTCTCTGAGTTAGAAAAAATAGCAAAAAAAATAAAGCTTGAAGGAGCTGGAAAAGATTTTGATTGTATTATTGGCTTAAGTGGGGGTCTTGATAGTTCATATACTGCTTATATCGCCAAGGAAGTTTTGGGTCTAAGACCTTTATTGTTTCATGTTGATGCAGGTTGGAATACTGATCAAGCTGTGAGTAATATAGAAAAGTTAGTAAATGGCTTAGGAATAGAGTTATTTACAGAAGTAATAAACTGGAAGGAAATGCAAGACTTACAAGTAGCATTTCTAAAATCACAAATACCTGATCAGGATATACCTCAAGATACAGCATTTTTTTCAGCTCTGTATATGTTTGCAAGGAAAAATAAAATTAAATATGTCTTAACTGGTGGAAATAACTCTACGGAATGTTGTAGAGAGCCTGTTGAGTGGGGTGGATACCCTGGAATAGATAAAATATTAATTCAAGATATACATAAGAGATTTGGATCAAGGGAGTTGAAGACCTTTCCAATAACTGATGCATTTGTGTACAAGATTTTTTATCATAAGATCTTAGGTATGAAAGTATTTAAACCTTTAGATCTAGTTCCTTATATTAAAGAAGATGCCGAGAATCTATTGAAAGAAAAATATGGCTGGAAATCTTTTCAACACAAACATCATGAATCTCGGTTTACTCGTTTTTATGAAGACTTTTGGATGCCAAGAAAATATGGGTATGAAAAACGCCGTGCACATTTCTCAAGTTTGATCATGACTGGCCAAATGAAAAGAGATGAAGCGATTGAGCGATTGAAAAACTCAGAAATGGATGATAAATTTATTAGGTCAGAATTTGAGTTCATTGCTAACAAACTTGGTCTATCAGTTCATGAGCTCCAAGAAATATTTGATGGTAAAAATAAGAGCTTCCATGATTATAAAAACAAATATAAAATTTTTAATTTAGGTGGGAGGCTTTTGAATATTTTAGGGTTGGAGCGAAGGCAATATAGATGATTACAATAATTGATTATGGCCTTGGAAATATCCAAGCATTTATAAACATATATAAGAAGCTACATATCCCAGTTCATGTTGCAAAGAGTGAGGATGATTTAGATGGCGCTAGTAAACTAATTTTACCTGGAGTTGGACATTTTGATTATGCAATGCAAAGGTTTAATGACTCTGGTATGAGGGAGAAATCTGAAAGTCTTATATTAAATAGTAAGGTTCCTGTTCTGGGAATATGTGTTGGTATGCAAATAATGGCAAATTCTAGTGAGGAGGGCGTTAAGCCAGGACTTGGTTGGATTAATGGGACGGTCAAGAGTTTCAAGTCAATATTAAAGGCAGAAAATAATCTTCCACTTCCGCATATGGGATGGAATACAATAGTTACACAACATAATGACTTAATTAATCATATTGATTCGGATTTATTAAAATTTTATTTTTTACATTCATATTTTTTTAACTGCACATTTGAAGAAAATTCTATTGCGCACGCTAATTATGGATCAAATTTTTGTTGTGCTATAAATAACGGTAATATTTATGGTGTTCAATTCCATCCAGAAAAAAGTCATGATGCTGGTATTAGCCTACTTAAAAGTTTTGCAGAGTTAGATAAATGTTAAGTTCAAGAGTAATACCATGTTTATTGGTTCAGGACGGAGGTCTTGTAAAGACAGTTAAATTCAATGATTCTAAATACGTTGGTGATCCAATAAATGCTGTGAGGATTTTTAATGAGAAGAAAGCTGATGAGCTGATTGTTTTAGATATAGATGCAAGTGCAAACAATGCAGAACCAGATTATAAAATGATTGAAAATATTGCTAAAGAGTGTCGAATGCCACTTTGTTATGGTGGTGGTATAAAAAATTTGGCACATGCTGTAAAAATTGTGACTTTGGGTGTAGAGAAAATTGCATTAAGCTCTATTTTATTTGATAGACCTAATCTTATTGTTGAAATTGCTAATAAAATTGGGCTGCAGAGTGTTGTTATAGTTTTGGATGTAAAGAAAAAATTTTTATCAGGTAGTTATAACGTATGGACACTTAATGGAAAACACAACACAAAAAAAAACGTAGTTGACGTTATAAAACAAGTTCAGAGTTTAGGTGTTGGAGAGATTATTTTAAATTTTATTGATTTTGATGGCACTGAAGCTGGTTATCCTATAGAGGATATTCAGCGGCTAAAAAACGTTATTAATGTGCCTCTTACTGTAATGGGTGGTGCTAAATCACTTGAAAATATGAGTGATGCAATTAAGCAATGTGGATTGATGGGCGTTGCTGCAGGCAGTTTATTTGTTTTTAAAGGTAAGTATCGAGCAGTCTTAATTAATTATCCTGAGCAACAACAGAAAGAGGAATTTATACATGGCAAATGATATTTTTAAAGATAAGGTTTTATTGATTACAGGTGGAACTGGGTCTTTTGGGAGGTCTGTTTTGAGAAGATTTTTAAAGACAAATATTAAAGAGATCAGAATATTTTCACGTGATGAGCTTAAGCAAGATGAAATGAGAAGAACCTACAACAATAAAAAGCTTAAGTTTTATATTGGTGATATTCGTGATTTGAATTCAATTGATGATTCTATGAGGGGAGTAGACTTCGTTTTTCATGCTGCGGCACTTAAACAGGTTCCTTCGTGTGAATTTTATCCAATGCAGGCTTTAAAAACAAATGTGATTGGTACTGAGAACTTATTAAATTCTGCAATTAAATTTGGTATCAAGAAGGTGGTTTGTCTTAGTACTGATAAGGCTGTTTATCCAATTAATGCAATGGGAATAAGTAAAGCAATGATGGAAAGAGTCGTTGTTGCAAAAGGAAGAAATGTTAAAGACACAATAATTACTTGTACAAGATACGGTAATGTGATGGCAAGCCGTGGTTCGGTTATTCCATTGTTTATTCATCAGATAAAAAATGGATTGCCCTTAACCATTACTGATCCAAATATGACGCGTTTTATGATGAGCTTGGATCAAGCGGTTGATTTGGTTTTATTTGCTTTTAAAAATGGAGAAAGTGGAGATATTTTTATACAAAAGGCGCCAGCTGCTTCATTGTCATTGTTAGCAGGTACTCTAAAGAATTTACTAGGGAAATCAAAAAATAAAATAAAGGTAATTGGCACACGCCATGGAGAGAAACTATACGAAACACTTCTTACTAAAGAAGAAATGGTTAAGGCAATAGAAATAAATGATTATTATCGTATTCCAGCCGATACGAGGGATTTGAACTATAATAAGTTTATTGAAGATGGTGAAGAAGTTATTTCACAGGCTAAAGAATATCATTCTCATAATACCCATCAACTTAATGAAGATGAGCTAAAAAAATTATTGTTGAGTCTATTCGAGATTCAAGATGAGTTAAAGGAGATGGGAGTAAAATAAATGCATGTGTTGGTTACAGGCTCTAATGGTTTTATTGGTAAAAACTTAATTGTCCGTCTAAATGAACTGAATATAAAAGTTTCAACATTCACTCGTAAGAATTCAACTCAGGAATTAGAGAATCTTATTAAAGATACTGATTTTATTGTCCATTTGGCAGGAGAGAACAGACCCAAAAATGAAAAAAACTTTGATACTGTAAATAACGGCCTAACTAAATCTATTTGTGACGCTGTTTGCGCTTCAAATAAAAAAACTTCTATTATCTTTGCATCATCTTCCCAAGTTGAACTAGATAATGCCTATGGAAAAAGTAAGTTGAATGCTGAAACTGCATTAAAAGCACTTGAACTTGTAGGAGTGCCTGTTTATGTTTACCGACTGCCTGGCGTTTTTGGTAAGTGGTGTAAGCCTGATTATAATTCTGTTGTCGCTACTTTTTGTTACAATATAAGTAATAACCTCCCTGTTCAGGTAAATAATGCAGACTTTGAATTGCGTCTGGTTTATATTGATGATGTTGTTCGAGAATTTGTTAGAATAATAAATGGTGTAAAGGTTGAAAAAAAAGAATTATCTGTGCAGCCAGAATATAAAATTAAATTAGGCAAATTAGCTGATCAGATTAAAATTTTTAGAGACAGTCGCAAGTCACTTATTACTGAAAGGGTTGGTGATGGGTTAATTGGTAAACTTTACTCAACATATCTTAGTTATTTTTCTCCTAAACAATTCTCCTATTCAATACCCTCATACCATGACGACCGAGGAGTGTTTGCAGAAATTCTTAAAACAAGAGATAGTGGACAATTCTCATTTTTTACTGCAAAACCCGGAGTTACTAGGGGAGGGCATTACCATCACTCCAAGACTGAAAAGTTTTTAGTTGTCCAGGGGAAAGCAAAATTTGGTTTTAAACATATAGCTTTAGATGAGACGTATGAAATTTTCATAAATAGTGAAGATTTAAAGATTGTTGAAACGGTGCCTGGTTGGTCTCATGACATTACTAATGTTGGTAAAAAAGATATGATCGTAATGCTCTGGGCTAATGAAATTTTTGACCCTAACAATCCTGACACTATTACTCACAAAGTTTAGAGGTAAATATAAATATGAAAAAATTAAAGATTGTAACGGTGGTGGGAACACGACCAGAAATCGTGCGTCTTGCCTGTGTAATTAGAAAACTTGATGAATATTGTGAACATATTCTTATTCACACAGGACAGAATTATGATTATGAATTAAATGAAATTTTCTTTGATGATCTTGGAATTAGGAAACCAGATTATTTTTTAGATGTTGCAGGTAAAACTAGTGCTGAAACTATTGGAAATGTCATCATTAAATTTGATAAGGCTATAGAAGGCATTCAGCCAGAGGCCGTTCTTGTTCTTGGAGATACAAACAGTTGCATGGCCTTATTACCAGCTAAGCGAAGAAAGATTCCAACATTTCATATGGAGGCAGGTAATCGTTGTTTTGATCAACGTGTTCCAGAGGAAATCAATCGTCGTTTAGTTGATCATATGGCTGATATCAATTTAACTTATAGTGGTATTTCTAGAGATTATCTTTTATCTGAAGGCTTACCTGCGGATTTAGTTATTAAAACGGGTAGCCCTATGTTTGAAGTATTGAATACTTATCGTGATGGCATCAATAGCTCGGATATATTGTCACGTTTAGAAATTAAAGAAAATGAATTTTTTGTTGTAAGCTTTCATCGTGAAGAAAATATAGACTCTGACAATAATTTTTTCAATTTAATAGAATCATTAAGCGCAATTGCAGAAATTTATAAATTACCGATTATTGTTTCTGCACATCCAAGAACACAAAAACGTATTGATGAAATGAATGTTGAGCTAAATCCTATGATTAAGTTATTAAAGCCTCTAGGATTCAAGGATTACAACAAGCTTCAAATATCTGCTAAAGCAGTACTATCTGATAGTGGCACTATCAATGAAGAATCTTCTATTTTAAATTTTCCTGCATTAAATATTCGCGAAGCACACGAACGTCCAGAGGCAATGGAAGAAGCTTCCGTAATTATGGCGGGGGTAAAAAAAGAAAGAATTATACAGTCATTAGCAATTATTGATAAACAACAAAGAGGAAAAAAAAGGATTATGGAGCAGGTGTCTGATTACTCAATGCCAAATGTATCTGACAAGATTGTGCGTATTATCCATAGTTATACTGATTATGTTAATAGAGTAGTTTGGAAGAAGTATTAGTGCCAAAAAAAATATTAATTGTAACAGGGTGTTTTTATCCTGAGGAATTTAAGATAAATGACATTGCTTTATCATGGAAAAAGAAAGGTCATGATGTTGACGTACTAACCATGAACCCTACTTATCCTTTAGGAAAAGTTTCCGCTGGCTATAAAAATCGCTTCTTTTGGAAAGATCATTACAAAGGTATTAATATTTTTAGGCTATGGACGGTTACAGGCTACAAAGACAGTGCTATAAAAAAAATTTTTAAATATATGAGTTTTATGTTTTTTGGTAGCATTGTCGCAATTTTTATTGGTAGAAGATATGACTGTGTTTTTGGGTTTAATTTAGGCTCACTTACAGATATGTTCCCTGCAATTGTAGTTCGAAAGTTATATAAGAAACCAATTATGTTTTGGATACAAGATATATGGCCAGATAGTGTCTATGCATATGGTTTTAAAAAGACATGGATACTTTCAACCTTTTTGGATGCATTCGTAAAGTTTATGCATAGTGATATACAAGCTATCGCTATTACATGCAAAGGCTTTGAGTCAAAATTAAAACCTTACATTAAGAAAGACCTAAAATTTACCTATGCTCCTAATTGGGCTGATGATCTTGATATGGATATGGATCCTGCTGCCTTAAGCTTAACCCAGAAAGTCCATTTCACCTTTGCGGGGAATGTTGGTAAAGTCCAAAATTTAGATAATATTATCAAATCTTTTTGTATGCTGTCAGGCGAATACAAAAAAAGATCTCAATTAAATATCATTGGTGAAGGCTCTAATATAAATTATTTAAAAAAACTTGCGAAAGGTAACTCAAATATAATTTTCCACGGTAAGAAAATACGTCAAGATATGGCTAAATTCTACAAAGCTAGTGACTTTCTGATTGTATCTTTAATTAATAAACCAATATTTTCTATAACTATTCCTGCTAAAACTCAAACTTATATTGCCGCTAAAAAACCTATATTAGCAATTATTAATGGGGATGTTGCAGATATTGTGAAAAATTATAATCTAGGAGTTTGTGCAGATCCTTCTAATTTAATACTTATCAAAGAGACTTTTAGAAAGTGTGTAGATATGACTGAGAAAGAAAAATCTAAATTTACTACTAATAATACAAAGCTACTTAAAACGATTTTTAATAAAAATAGTATTATCAATAGATTGACCAGTCAATTAATTGGACATATTGATTAAATGTCAAAGTACTTAGTAACAGGATCAACTGGATTTATTGGAAAAAGGCTCCTTGGAATGTTGAGCTCCAAACAAGGTGATGTTAGATTACTTTCTAGATCTGATGTTAAAAATTATGAGACAGTCGTATGTGATTTGCAGAAGGATAGAATACCAAAACAAGCCTTAGAATCTGTAGATACAATTTTTCATCTTGCAGGTTTTGCTCATGACTTTCAAGACCCTAATCAGGTTAAAGATTTATATCAAATAATCAACGTAGATGCTTCAATCGAATTAGCTAGGTTGGCAGTAGAAAATAATGTAAAACGATTTGTTTTTCTTAGCAGTGTAAAAGCAGGAGGAGTATTAGCTTCTAATAAATTTTTTAGTGAGTCTGATCAAAGTGATCCTGAAGGAGTTTATGGTAAAAGTAAACGTGAGGCAGAATTAAAGCTGTTAGAAATAGGTAACGAATCTAGTATGCATATGTCGATAATTCGCTCTTCATTGGTTTATGGCCCTGAGGTTAAGGGTAATTTAAAATTGATGTTAACGGGAATTAAGAGAAACTGGTTTCCACCGTTACCTAAGACATCAAATCAACGCTCTATGATCCATGTAGATGACTTGGTCGAGGCAATTTTTTTTGTTTCTAGGGATAAACGTTGTAATGGAGAAATATTTATTGCAACAGATGGTAGGCAATATTCTTCTCGAGAAATATATAATGTTATGTGCGGCTTATTAGGTAAATCAATTCCAAAATGGAGCACTCCAAAAATATTTTTTGATATAGCAAGTATGGCTAGCCCCCTTATTAAATATAAAATTAATAAATTATTAGGTGATGAGAGCTATTCATCAAGTAAGCTAGAAGCTCTTGGATTTCATGCTAAGAAATCATTAAAGGATATGAATGAAACGTGTTTTTGACTTATTGCTAGGAGTTTTAGTTTTTATAACTTTAGCAATTCCAATGATAGTAATTTCAATTGCTATTCGATTATTGTCAAACGGTCCAGTTTTATATTGGTCTGATAGAGTAGGTCAAAATAATAAATTATTTAGAATGCCAAAGTTTAGATCAATGTTAACAAGCGCACCTGAAGTAGCGACTCATTTACTAGACAACCCTGAAAAGCATTTAGCTCCAATAGGAGGATTTTTACGTCGAACTAGCCTAGACGAGCTCCCACAATTAATTTCAGTATTGAAGGGGGATATGAGCCTTGTAGGTCCTCGACCCGCTCTATTTAACCAAGAAGATTTAATTACTCTTCGTAAGGAAAGAGGTGTGGATAAACTATTACCAGGAATTACGGGATGGGCTCAAGTTAATGGAAGAGACGGATTGTCGATTCCTGAT
The DNA here is from genome assembly GCA_029244935.1 of Methylophilaceae bacterium. GTDB lineage: Bacteria > Pseudomonadota > Gammaproteobacteria > Burkholderiales > Methylophilaceae > BACL14. The sequence continues at coordinate 34,934 of JAQWQF010000023.1, forward strand.
AAAGTAGAATTAGACGTAGAGTATTTAGATCGAAAATCATTTTGGTTTGATGTAAAAATATTGTGGATGACTTTTCTTAAAGTTATAAAGCATAATGATGTAAGTCATTGAAGCTATTATTTTGCTGCAGTTTTGAGATTAGAAATCTTTCTCACCAGAATGAATGGTTGACAATAAATGATTTTACATTTGATATTCTTCAGGAGTAACGCTTAGATAAATTTTGTTTGCCATGTATTTGACACACATCATATGAGTGAAAAAACTACTTTTTTTCTTAGGAGTCCTTGCTTTTAAACATACCCTTACCTTCCTAAAAAGCTTATAATTAATCCAAGTCATTAAGTTAATTAAATATCACTTTGCTAAATAATCTACTTAAGTTACCACGCTTATATAAAAAACTAATCATGTTTTTTGTTGACGTTTTTTTTATTATATTAGTGCTCTGGGCATCCTTTTCAATAAGACTCGGAGAATGGTATGTACCACAAAGCGATTTTATTTTTTGGATGTTTTTTACTGCTCCAGTCATAGGTACCGTTATCTTTATTTTCTATGGACTATACCGATCAGTTACCCGTTTTGTTAGTTTTGATGCTTTATGGATTATTATTCAAGCGGTCTCTATGTACTCTCTAATTTGGGGAGCTGTTTTTTTAGGTGGACATGGTATTCCTCGGTCTGTTGTTTTGATAAACTGGATTCTAATGTTATGTACGGTGGGCGCTATACGCTTAGGTGCAAGATGGTTACTAACTATAAGGAAAAAAAATACTAAAAAAAGAAAAAGAGCATTAATATATGGTGCGGGGAGTGCAGGCGTTCAACTTGCTGGTGCCTTAAATTATTCTAATGAATACAAAGTTTTTGGATTTTTAGATGAAGCAAAAGGATTACAAGGTGCTAACATTTTAGGGTTAAATGTTTTTCCTACAATAGATATCGGTGATTTAATAAACAAGCTTAAGATTGATGATGTATTGATTGCATTACCATCATCTTCTCGCTCTAAGAGATTTGAAATTATTGCTTCTTTAGAGGCATTTTCTGTTCATGTTCGAGTGCTTCCAAGTGTTTCAGATTTAGCTGGGGGTAGGGTGACTGCAGATGATTTGCAGGAGGTAAGTATAGAAGACTTGCTTGGGCGTGATGCCGTGTCACCCAATCAACAATTATTAAGCAAGGCTATCACAGGAAAATCAGTTGTAGTAACCGGTGCGGGTGGTTCAATTGGTTCAGAGATTTGCAGACAAATCATAAATTTGAAACCAAAAAGGTTAGTCTTGTATGAAATGAGTGAATTAGCGCTCTTTTCTATTGAAAAAGAGCTTTCCAACCTCAACGTGCTGAAAACAGATATATATCCATTATTAGGTAGTGTTAATAATCAAGTTCGACTTAATAATGTATTTAATCATTTTAAGGTGGATACTGTTTATCATGCGGCTGCATACAAGCACGTTCCTATGGTTGAATTTAATAATACTGAAGGAGTTAACAATAACATCTTTGGTACGTTGAGCTGTGCTCAAGCAGCTATTAATAGCGGTGTAGAAACCTTTGTATTAATCTCTACAGATAAAGCAGTCCATCCTACAAATACAATGGGAGCGACGAAGAGATGTGCTGAGTTGATTTTACAAGCTCTTTCAATGACTCAAAGAGGTACCAAATTTACGATGGTTAGATTTGGAAATGTGCTTAACTCAAGTGGGTCCGTAATACCTTTATTCAAAAGTCAGATTAAAAATGGTGGTCCGGTCACAGTTACAGATAAAAGTATTACTCGTTATTTTATGATGATTTCTGAGGCGGTGGAATTAGTTATTCAAGCAGGTGCTATGGGAGAAGGTGGTGATGTTTTCGTTCTCGATATGGGTAAGCCTGTTGAAATTAATTTGTTGGCAAAAAAAATGATTAAATTAAGCGGGTTGAACATAAAAGATGAATCTAATCCTGATGGTGATATTGAAATCAAATACACAGGTTTAAGACCTGGCGAGAAACTTTTCGAGGAGCTTCTTATTGGAGAAAATACCATTGATACGGATAATCCACTTATTATGCGTGCTAAAGAGGATATGTTGCCTTGGGATAAGCTAAAGCCAATTTTAGAAAATATTAAAGAGGAAATTGAAAGTGGTAACAATGAAAGAATTCGTAAGTTTTTAATTCAACTTGTACCAACTTTTAAGCCCCAAAGTAAAATCATGGATGTCTTATCTAAAAAAGTTTAACTTATAAATTTTTCTTCAAAAAAATCACTTTCTATACGTCTCTTACTCATCAATAAAGGGAATTGGGATAGCTTTATGAACTAGGTTAAAATTAAGTTAAGTATCTCGGAGAAATTTTGGATATCTTTCTTCACATTTACTTTTGACCAATCTTGATCTCGACCATACCCATAGCGCGCGAAAATAAAAGGTAATTGATTGAGGTTTGCAGACAAGCCATCATTAACAGTATCTCCAACAAAAAATGCGTTATTAAAGTCATTATGTTTTAAAATTTCTTGAATCATTTCGTCTTTATTTCTTATTTGATTTTGGCTATCACTACATTCGATGTAAGTAAAATATTCTTGCCAATTAAAATGATTTATTAGTTTAATGGTAGGCGTATATCTTTTATTAGTGGCGACTGCCATTGATACTCCTTTCGAACTTAATTTTTTTAGTGTTTCATTTACTTTAGAGTATGGTTGGGTATTTTTAATTGCATGTTCATCATGCATCTCAATGAAAAGTTTTACAAATTCATCTAATTGACTCTGATGGTTTGGGCCTAATATTTCAGATGCAGTGTCACGGAGTGGAGGGCCTATTAAGATATTCTTGGCATAATCAACTCTTTCTGGCGCAAGATAATTTGTTATGCTTTGAAAGCACTGATAAATAGTAATTTCAGAGTCAACCAGTGTGCCATCAAAATCAAAAATAATGGCTTTACTCAAAGATGGATCCAACAGTCTTTTTTGATACTTTGTTCAATACTTTCGAGTGTCTTTGCGTTCCAAAATGCATCCTCATTTGATAACTTGGGAACTATATCCGAACTGATAACTTTATTAAAATGATTAATCTCTAAAATAAAGTGGTCAGCTGCTGGCACAACTTCTTCAGTTAAGCCAGAACTTTCTGTGTTGATAATTATTTTTGCTTGTTTATCATTTGGTTGCCATACTGTGGGGCATTTAACTCTTCCCAGTGCACCAAATGCTTCAAATTCTGATCTACGTGTACATTCAAAGCTTATATCAAATGTTGCGCGTTTTGAGTTACCAAAATCTATTAAACCGCTTGTTGCAATATCGGCTCCATGCTCATTAAGTTTAGCTATTGCC
>JAQWQF010000011.1 GCA_029244935.1 Methylophilaceae bacterium
TCAAATGGTTCGTTTTCTTTAACTTTAATTGTTGACATTAAATAATCTCTATAATTGTTAAAACTTCAATTTAGTAGCATAAACTATACTACCCATGAAAAGCCGACCATTTTAATGCTAATATTCATTTTTTTCAACCTAATTGCAACAAAAAGCTAAATTATAATGTTAGTCCTAGGAATTGAAACATCATGTGATGAAACAGGAGTTGCCTTATATGATTCTAAAAAAGGGTTGTTAGGGCATACTTTACATTCACAAATTAAGCTTCATGCTGAATATGGAGGTGTAGTGCCTGAACTTGCCTCCAGAGACCACATACGTCATATTATCCCATTAATTGATCAACTTCTCAAAGATCAGTCAATTGATTTAACAGCGATTGATAGCATTGCATACACCTCAGGTCCTGGACTTTCTGGAGCTCTGTTAGTTGGAAGTTCTGTAGCTGAGGCTATAGCTTGTTCATTAAATATACCTTCTATCCCTATTCATCATTTGGAAGGCCATCTGTTAGCCCCAATGCTTGAAGAAGAGAGTCCTTCGTTTCCATTTTTAGCACTTCTAGTTTCAGGTGGGCATAGTCAATTAATCCATGTAAGGGCAATCGGAGACTACATTATTATAGGTGATACCCTTGATGACGCCGCGGGTGAGGCTTTTGATAAAACTGCTCAACTTCTCGGTCTAGGCTACCCTGGAGGTCAAGCCTTATCAAATTTGGCAGAAAAGGGAGGTCCTTTTTTTTCCTTACCTCGCCCATTACTAAATAGCCATGGATTTAATTTTAGTTTTAGTGGATTAAAAACAGCTGTCCTTACTCTCGTTAAAAAACAAGAAGTTCTAAACCAATCCATTAAAGCAAATATTGCCTTTGAATTTCAAGATGCAATTACTGATGTTCTGGTAAAAAAATCATTTTTAGCGTTAGATCATCTAAATCTAAATCAGTTAGTGGTCTCAGGTGGAGTAGGTGCAAATAAGAAATTGAGGGAAAAATTGACTCAACTTGCATTAAAAAATAATTTTAAGGTTTCTTTCCCTGCATTTGAATTCTGCACAGATAATGGTGCTATGATTGCTCTAGCTGGAGCTCTCCGCTATCATTTGTCAGCAAAAAATGACTTTAAATACACAGTTAAGCCAAGATGGAGATTATCAGAAATTGAATCTATTTCCTAAATCTATGTTCTGTACCATTTAATAAATTTTTAATATTGTCTTTATGTCGATAAATTACTATAGTAGAAATTATAATATTCAGCCATAAAAACTCGCTAGAAAATTCTAAATAGTAACTAATAATTGTTGCAGATAATGTTGCGATGATGGCAGCTAGAGATGAATATCGCCAGATTACGAATACAAACAACCATACAAAAAAAACAGCTAGTGCTAACATCCAATTGATGCCCAATAAAATCCCAAGTGCGGTTGCTACACCCTTGCCACCCCTGAAGTTATAATAAATTGGAAAAATATGCCCTAATAAAACTGCAATAGAAATTACTACTAAGTGAATCTCACTTAAATTCATATGATTAGCAATAGTAATTACAATTGTAGCTTTTAACATGTCTCCTAATAATGTTAATAATGCAGCAACTTTATTGCCTGTTCTCATTACATTAGTTGCTCCAGGATTCCCAGAGCCACTTGTTCTTGGATCTGATAATTTAAAAAGATAGCTAATTATTATCCCAAAGGATAACGAACCAACAAAATAAGCCATTAAAACAGGGGTGATTTGATTTATCATATAGTTAATTATATTTCAAAACTGCTTATCATTCATGACAAACCATATTTTTCTTCACGGAATTAATCTTAAGACTAAAATTGGTGTTTCTGCTGCCGAAAGATCTTCACCACAAATACTAATAATAGATATTGATATTGAACTAAATAAAACTACTAAATTTGAAAATGATAATATCAATGACACAATTGATTACTCTAAAATTGAATATTTAATTAAAGAAATAGGTGAGCTCCATCACTATAAATTACTTGAATCATTAGGTGAAGAAATTACGAACAAGATTAAGAAAAAATTTGATGTGAAGAAAATTTTAATTAAAATAAATAAGAAAAATATTTTACCTAATACAGATTTTGTTGGAGTTATATTAGAACGCTAAAGTCATCTTTATTTTTTATCCGCGAGGATGATGTTCTTGGTGAATTTTTTTAAGTCTCTCTCTAGCTACATGAGTATAAATTTGTGTTGTCGAAATATCACTGTGCCCAAGTAACATTTGGACCACCCTAAGGTCCGCTCCATGATTAATTAAATGAGTTGCAAATGCATGTCTCAAAACATGGGGGGAAAGAGGTATATCGATATTAGCGACTAAGGCGTATTTTTTTATCAGGTACCAAAAAGCTTGGCGAGTCATAGCACTCCCTCTTGCAGTAACAAATAAATACTTTGATGTTTTCTTTCTTAAAATATTATGTCGCGCATCAGCAATGTATTGCTGAACAAATTCTACAGCTTCTTCTCCCATGGGGACAAGTCTTGTTTTATTTCCTTTACCCGTTACTCTAACAACTCCATCACTTATAATAACCTCTGTTAATAAAATACTAACTAATTCTGTTACTCTAAGTCCGCAAGCATATAACAATTCAAGCATAGCCTTATCTCTTATACCCATCGGTGATTTCAAATTAGGTGCGCTGAGGAGAGACTCTACTTCCGCTTCATTCAAACTTTTCGGTAATGTTTTTGGAGTTTTTGGTGATTGTATTTTTAATGTAGGATCTTGATCAATTTTCTTTTCTCTAAGCAAGAACCTATACAATCTTCTTAAGGTTGCTAATAATCTAGAAATACTCCTAGCTTGTGATGTTGGAAATTTATACGCCAAATATTGCTGAATCTCTAATTGAGAAACATGAATCAGATCAATATTTCCATCTTTTGAAAGCCAGTCTGCGAACAACGTAAGGTCAAACCGATAGCTATTTAGTGTATTTTTTGATAGGCCGTCTTCAAGCCATAAATGATCAATAAATTGATCAATGATTTTAGTATTCATAATTGACGAAGTCGTTCTAGATTAGTCATTAGATTATCAATTTGGCTTGTAAGTAATTCAATATAATCCCGACAAAATATAATTGCAACAAAAAAGCCCCATTAAGGGGCTTTTCTATGTACTAGCTAATATTAAATTAATTATCTGATTTTTTTTGCGCTTCGGCTTCTGGAGCTGCTTCTGCTTTAGGCGCTTCAGCTTCTGGAGCTGCTTCTGCTTTAGGCGCTTCAGCTTCTGGAGCTGCTTCTGCTTTAGGCGCTTCGGCTTCTGGAGCTGCTTCTGCTTTAGGCGCTTCAGCTTCTGGAGCTGCTTCTGCTTTAGGTGCTTCTACTTCAGGAATAACTTCAAACTCAGTATCACTCGTACGAATTTTAAGTCGCTCTTTAATTCGTGCTGATTTACCTGAAAGATCTCTCAAGTAAAATAGTTTTGCCCTTCTTACGTCGCCTCTTCTTTTAACAACAATGCTTTCTATTAATGGTGAATGCAACTGAAATGTTCTTTCAATTCCCTCACCCTCTGAAATTTTTCTTACAATAAATGATGAATTAAGGCCTCGATTCTTTTTAGCTATTACTAGTCCTTCAAAAACTTGAACCCTCTTTCTTGTTCCTTCGACTACATTTACTCCGACAGTAATTGTATCGCCTGGTGCAAATTTAGGAATCTTCTTTCCAAGTCGCGCAATTTCCTCACGCTCTAATGTTTCAATAATATTTGCCATTGTTTAGTTCCTTTTAGTTATAAAAAGTCTTGTTCCTGCTCATTTTTTATTTCGTCAAGCAGACGAGACTCTTCTTTTGTCAACAACCTTTCGGCTAATAAATCTGGACGTTTTATCCAGGTTATTCTTAACGACTCTTTAAGTCGCCATATTCTTATTTTTTCATGGTCACCCGATATTAAAACATCAGGGACCTTAATGCTGTTATAAATCTCTGGCCTTGTAAAATGTGGGTGGTCTAATAAGCCATTAACAAACGAATCCTGTATTGCTGATTCTGCATCATTTAATACCCCAGGTAATTGTCTAACCATACAATCCATTAGCATCATGGTTGGAAGCTCTCCTCCACTTGTTACAAAATCACCAACTGAAATTTCTTCATCAATCCATGCACCAATTCTTTCATCAATCCCTTCATAGCGACTAGCAATTAAAATTAAGTTTTTTTTCTTTACTAGATCTTTAACCAACTTATGTTTTAATGTTTTACCCCTTGGCGTCATATGAATGACCTTACTATTACTAAATCCTAGTGCTTCTTGTCTTTTCTTGGCAGCTTTAATTGATTTAACAATTGGATCTGCCATCATTAACATTCCAGGTCCACCGCCATATGTTCTATCATCAACTGTTTTATGTTCATTATGAGAAAAATCTCTGGGGTTCCATAAATGGAGATCCACATTTTTTTCTTTAAATGCTCTACCAACTACCCCGTAATCAGTCAATGCCAGATACATTTCTGGCATTAAAGTTATGACATCAAAGGTAAATTTTACCTTAGAAATTTTCATCCCAATCAACTAGGACATTTTTCTTATCTAAATCAATCTTTAGAATCACGTCACTCAAATAGGGAATTAACGTTTCCTTTAAATCTTTTACAACTAATACATCATTAGAGCCAGTTTCCATTATTGAATCTATAATGCCAAAATTGAAACCCGACTGATTTATTACCTCCAGACCAATTAGATCTGACCAGTAATATTTCCCTTTTTCTAATGCAGGCAAATCAATTTTATTAATACCAATTAAAAACCCTTTAAGTTCATCTGCATCATTTCTGTCATTTACATGCTCAATCTTAGATAGCATTGTTCTACCTTGTATTGATGAACTTTCAACCTTAAATTCTTTCCATTTATTTTCATCTTTGGATAAAAACCAAGAAGAAAATTTACCTAAGGTTTTTAGATCTTCAGTAAATGGCTGAATTTTCAACCAGCCCTTAATTCCATGAGGGCCAACTATTTTACCCATAACAACAAATTTATTCATTTGTTTAGTAGATCAATAACAACCTTATTTATCTGCCGCTGGAGCCTCTGCTTCTGCCGCTGCAAGTTCTGCTGCTTTCTCTGAAGCTTTTTTCGCTTTTTTCGCCTCAGTCTTTTCTAAATCTTTTTTCTTCATAGCTGCGAGGCCTTCAGGCCCCTTTGCATTTAACTTAACAATACGGCTCATAGTTTCTGACAATAATGCTCCATGGCTTTGCCAATATGTTATTCGCTCTAAATTTAATTTTAATGCTTCAGCTCCATCTCTTGCCATTGGGTTGTAGAAGCCAACACGCTCGATAAATCTGCCATCTCTTCGCTTCTTTGAATCAGCCACAACAACGTTAAAATAAGGTCTATTTTTAGATCCACCTCTTGAAAGTCTAATAATTACCATAATTTATTCTCTTCACTAAATAATTTTCTACAGAAAGGGCGAAATTTTACGCTATTTTGAGCAACTTTGGCAAGTTAATTGTTATCCATTGCTCATTTTCGATTGTCATAAAGCTAAGCAGAAATTATATATTGAGTAGGATCTTTAATATTTGCCTGCTTAAAACCTTCTTTTCTTAGTCGGCAAGAGTCACACTTTCCACATGCGCGACCATCTTGGTCAGCTTGATAACATGATACCGTCGAAGAATAATCTATATTCGACTTTTTACCTATACAAATAATTTCAGATTTAGACAAATTAATTAAGGGTGTATGTATCTTTATCTTCCTTCCCTCAATAGCAGTCTTCGTAGCTAAATTTGCCATTTTCTGAAAACTAGCAATGTATTCTGGCCGACAATCTGGATAACCAGAATAATCTACTGCATTTACACCTATAAAAATATCTTGACTTTTAATTGTTTCAGCCCACGCCATGGCTAATGTCATCATAATAGTATTTCTTGCTGGGACATAAGTTGAGGGGATTCCTTCAGAGGCAGTCTCTGGAATATCCATCTTCTCATTCGTTAGCGAAGAACTTTTTAGCCAACTGAGATCAATGTTAACAACTTTATGTTCTTTGATATTAAAAAAATTTGCTATATTGTCTGCTGCTGCTAATTCTGCATGATGTCTTTGTTGATAATTGATTGTCATAGCGAAGCAGTCGTAGCCTTCGTTTGATGCAATACCCAAAACTGTAGCTGAATCTAATCCCCCAGATAATAATATAACTGCTTTTTTAGACACCTTTTTTATTGCCCCAAATAATTTTATGCAGTTGTAATTGTAACCTTACTGGAAGATTATCTCTTAATATCCAAGAAGCTAATAATTCTGGATTAATCTCGCCATGAACAGGAGATAAGAGAATTGCTCCTTTCCCCACTAAATTCTTATTTTTTATTATTTTTTTTGCCCATTCATAATCTTTTTCATCCTTAATCACAATCTTAATTTCATCATTTGACTTAATCAATGACAAGTTATTCCAGTCATTATTCTCAACTTCTCCGGATCCAGGAGTTTTAATATCTAAAATAATTTTTATTCTAGGGTCGATATTTTTTATAGAAACTGCACCTCCAGTTTCAAGTGAAACCTCATAGTTTAAATCACTAAGCTCGCTTAAAAAATTAAAGCAAGATTTTTGTGCCAGGGGCTCCCCCCCTGTAACTGTTACAAACTTTGTACCGTATTGTTTAATTTCGTCGAAAATTTGCTCAAATGTATAGTTCTTCCCATCATGAAAAGCATACGCAGTATCACAGTAAACGCAGCGCATTGGGCAGCCTGTTGTACGAATAAAAACTGTAGGCAACCCAATACGTGTCGACTCTCCCTGAACGGAATAAAAAATTTCATTAATTTTTAAAGATTCAGATATAGGCACAATGTGATAAAAATATTAAAGTTTGATTGATTCTAGGGCTTTTAGCCTTTTCTTAGCGCTAGGAATAATTTCAGCATTGGGAAATTTCTTAATTAAATTTCGTAAGGTTTTCTTAGCTTTGGTAATACGTGTTAGCTGAATTTGGCAGTTTGCAATCCCATATAATGCTTCAGGTAAAATACTACTTTCCGGATGAAGTTTAGAAATTTTTGTATAAGTCTTTATTGCAGCCTTATAATTTTTTAGAGTAAATTGAGAGTAACCTAAGTTATATTTAGCTTCGGCAATTAATTCTGAATTGGGGTAATTGATTACAAATTTATCGAATGCTGCAAACGCTTCCTTATACTTTGTAGCCCTTAAAAGGGCTTTTGCTTCTGAAAACTCATCAATTTCAATATTTTTATCGACTAGTAATGGTAGATTCTCATCAACAATATCAATCTCTTCAGGGGAGATATTCTCATCAACAACATTAATGTTTTCAGGATCTATTTTTTGCTGGTCTACATCTCTTGCTATTTCTTTATTAATTGATTCTTGAGGAACATCCGGGTTAATTGTATTTTCTTCTTGTCCCTTTAAAACTTCAGGTAGTGATTCTCTCTTCTCTTCTTTTGGCAAAGATTCAATCTTCAATTCAAGGCCAGTAAGCCTCTCATTTATTTCTTGATAAAGAATCTTTTGTCTTTCCTCGGAATTTTTGCTTTGGAACTGAAGCACTTCTATCTCACCATTTAGAGTCCGAATCTGATCAAGAATACCATTTAATTCATTTTGAAATTTTACGAGATTTTGATTCTTAAGTGCCTGACTAACCTTATAATCTATATTACTTTGGATATTATCAAGTTGGTCTTGTATACTATTTAGCTTCTTTCTTGCTTCCTCGTCTTCGAATATAGCGAAGGCAGAATGTGCAACAAATAAAAGACCAACCCAAAAATATTTTTTCATTAACTACTTTTTATTAAAATTACTCGCCTACGTAGACAATATCAGCACGTCTATCTTGATCACACGCAGAACCAGTACATTCTTGATTAGCATATTCTTCGCCATAGCTGACAGTTTCAACATTATTATTGCCGATACCTAGACCATTTAAAGAATCACTTACTGCAACAGAACGTTTTTGACCTAATGAAAGGTTGTATTCATGCGACCCTCTAAAATCAGCGTTTCCATGAATCGCTACTGCTACATTATACTTACTAATAAATTCAGCATGCGCTGCCAACATATCACTATATTCTGGTTTAATATCGTATTTATTAAATCCAAAATATACACTTCTTTCAGATAACAATGGGTTACTTGCTAGTTCGTCCATAGCTGCAGCAGATAACTCTGCAGTTTGTGATGTTAACTCAGGAAATGGTGCATTTAGGCCCATAGATTCTTGAATTTCAGTAGAACTACAACCAAACAATAATGATGATAAAAGTGTTCCTATAAGTAGTGATTTTTTCATTTTAAATTTATACTCCCTATGTAATATTAAGATAATAATAACACTTTATAATGCTAATTTGATACTATTGGTCCCCAACTTGATTCCTGTATTGATTCAGAACCAACTTTTAAGGGTGTAACCTTTAGCCCATTTACCGACACTGTACCAATTTTTGTCCTTTTTCCATAGTCTTTATAGGTAAATAATATCATATGTCCATTTGGAGAAAATATAGGCGACTCATCATGTGGGCCCTTAGTAAGCTTTAAAACCTGATTAGAGGCAAGGTTTTGAACTGCTACTCGAAATTTTCCATTTTCTTGGGTTAAAAATAAAAGTAATTTTCCATCAGGTGACAAGCTAGGGCTTAAATTATATTTTCCTTCAAAAGTTACTCTATTAACATCAGTTACACCATCAACATTAACTTTATATATTTGTGGATTACCCCCTCGATCGGAGGAAAAAAATATTTCCTTACCATCAGGTGACCAGGCAGGCTCTGTATTAATTGATCGTGTCCGCATTAGTTGCTTAATATCGCTTCCATCACTATTAATAATATAAATTTGTGAGTTGGCACTATAGGTTAGAACAATAGCTAGTTTTTTACTATCTGGCGACCAAGCGGGGGCACTATTATTACCTTTAAAATTAGCTACAAGTATTCTTTTCCCTGTAGTTAAATCTTGAACATAAATAACTGGTTTCTTCTTTTCAAATGAAACATAAGCTATTTTTTTTCCATCTGGAGACCACCGGGGAGAAATAATAGGCTGCGAAGAATTTACAATCGCTTTTTGATTAAAACCATCATAATCTGAAACATATAAACCATATATTTTATCTGATTTTTTCTTTACAAATACAATTCTTGTGTGAAATACGCCCGGACTTCCAGTTAATTTCTCATAGACAAGGTCAGAAATCTTATGGGCAATTGCTCGATATTGTCTATTTGTACCAGAAAATTCCATAGATAGAATAGTCTTTTCCTTATAAATATCAATTAAGCTCCAGCGAGTTGTTAGTCTATTTTTTATTGTTATAATTTTTCCAACTACTAAAAATTGTGCTTGTAGTGCGGACCAATTACTAAAGTTTATGAGCATATCACTATCAGGAATATTCGATACACCGCTAGTATTCAAGGAAGAGAATAATCCTGAGCGCTCTAAATCATTAGCAATAATCTTATGCATTTTTTCAAGACTAGTATTATTTTTTTCTTCATTAAAGGGGGTAATTGCTATCGGAATTTGACTTGCTTTACCCCCTAAAATCTCAATAACTTCAATCGAATTGGATGGGTAACTTAATGTGACAAGTAATATAAGAAAAATAAAATGATGTATGTAATTTTTTATAACTTTCATTTTAATTATCATACACAAATATTACTCTGTGTAAGCATTAGGTTGGAACATTAACTTTAATTTTTTTAATCTTGCGAACAATTTAGGATCTTTTGGAACAGGTAAAGGTTGAGACTGTAATATTGCTCTCTCTAGGGCCTCGTCACAACTCTCAATTTTACTTGATTGAATTAACTTCGGCTCACCTAATAACTCTCCTGTTGGCATTAGTTGAATTTCAAATTCAAGTTCTACTAAATCTAAACCACATAATTGTTTATTAACGTTTTGGTATATTTTCTGTTGGATCATTGCCTTAAATTTATTTAACTCTCCAGTATTCGAACCAGCATAAACTTCTTGATCTCCTTCTACTGCAATACGTGCTTCTTTTTTAAATTCTTGGTCCAGAATTGATTCTTTTAATTTATCTAATTTTTCCTGCTCTAATATTTTTTTTTGTATGGCCTCTAATTTTTCCTGCTCTAATAATTTTTTTTGAAATTGCTCTAATTTCTCCTGGTCTAATAATTTTTTTTGAAATTGCTCTAATTTCTCCTGCTTTAGGGCTTCTCGTTGTATTTTCTTAATTTTTGCTCTTTTTTCTGCTTTCCTTTTTTTCTTTAGTTTAATTTCTGCATCTTCATTAATTTTAAGTTGTTTTTGTTTTTCAATAGCCTTAGGTGTTAATTTTTTAATATCAGCTGACTTCTTTTTATTACTAACTGGTTGGGGTTTAACTTGCATCGGCATAGCATCCCATAATTCAATTTCTGAGTAATACACATCCTTTATTTGCCACTGAATCGATAACAACATAAAAATAAATAGCCCAAAATGAATAACAAAGGAAAATAAATTAGCTTGAAGGTCATAATTATCTTGAAGTTTCGAAATAATCATTGTTTTACTAAGCTTTGTAAAAATCATTTTTTTACTTTGAAGGAGTTAATAATAAACCGACTTTATTAATTTCATTTTGTTTGAGCAGATCCATGACAGCGATAACTTCTTCGTATCTAACTTTTTTATCAGCAGCAATAACAACAGATTGATCAGGGTTCTTCTTTGTTGTTACTTTTAAATATGCTAATAACTCATCGCGCTTATATTTTTTTCCTTTAATTTCTATAGTTGCATTTTTTTTTATTGAAATGATAATAGGCTTAATTTTTTGTTTGAGTGATTGTCCAACTTTTGGTAAATCAACTACGCCAGGATTAATCATTGGTGCCGTAACCATAAAGATAACTAAAAGTACTAGCATTACATCTATATATGGAACAACATTAATTTGATTCATTAATCTTCTTTTTCTCATGACCTAGCCTTTACGGTCCATAATATTAATGAACTCCTCCATAAAGCTCTCAAATCTTAAAGATAATCGATCAACTTTTGCTGCAAATCGATTATAAGCAATCACAGCAGGAATAGCAGCAAATAAACCAATAGCAGTAGCTATTAATGCTTCTGCAATGCCTGGTGCAACCTGAGAAAGTGATGCTTGTGCTACATTTGCAAGTCCAATAAATGCATTCATGATTCCCCAAACTGTTCCAAATAATCCAATATAAGGACTCACTGAACCTACCGATGCTAAAAATGGTAGATGACTTTCTAAGATGTCTACTTCTCTATTATATTCTGCCCGCATTGCCCTTCTGACACTCTCCACACTTTTATTATCAAATGTTCCACTTTCTTTTTGGCTAATATATTCTTTATATCCTGACCTAAATATTTCAGCCAAGCCTGACATATTTCTATTTGTAGAATTAAGCTGCTCATAAAACTTTTTTAAATCGCCGCCAGACCAAAAGAATCGTTCGAATTCATTTGTATTGTCTTCAGATTCTTTTAATATTTTGACCTTCAGATATATGTACTTCCAGGATACTATTGAGGCTAATATTAAAATAAGCATCACAAATTGAACAGGTATGCTTGCCCCAAAAACTAAAGAAAAGAAAGATAAATCACTTCCTATATTCATAATGTCTCCATAAGTTCTTTAATTTTCTTAGGAATTAAAGTTGGTTTAAAAAAAACTTCATCAATACAAGCAATTTCAACCTCAGCTTCTATCAATGAAATATTACTATTCTCAATTAATTGATCTAAAACAAGGCTACTTGATTTAACCTTAATACACCTAGTTTTAATTAATAATTCATCATTAAATCTTGCAGGTTTTCTAAATTTTATATTCATTTTATGCACAACAAACATAATATTTCTTTCATTTTTTAATTGGCTTTGGTCAATACCTAAACTTCTTAGCCATTCTGTACGGGCTCGCTCCATAAATTTTAAATAATTAGCATGATAGACAACACCTCCACTATCTGTATCCTCAAAATAAACTCTAGCCGCCCAATTAAATTCTTTTATCATGAATTTTCATTTCTTTCTGGCGGAGTTAATCCAAAATGAATATATATTTTTTGGGTCGCCATTCTTCCTCGTGGTGTTCTCATAAGGTAACCTTGTTGAATCAAATAAGGCTCAATAACGTCTTCAATTGTTTCTTTTTCTTCCCCAATCGCTGCTGATAGATTATCTAGGCCTACAGGGCCCCCCGAAAATTTTTCAATAATTGCTTCAAGTAAATTTCGATCCATCAAATCCAGACCTATTAAATCGACGTCTAACATCCTTAATGCTTCATCAGCAATTTCCTTATTAACTCTACCTTTTGCTTTTACTTCAGCGTAATCTCTAACTCGTCTAAGGAGGCGATTAGCAATTCTAGGAGTCCCTCTTGAGCGTTTTGCAATCTCATTTGCACCATCTTGATCAATATCTACTGCTAATAATCCTGCAGATCTTTCTATTATCATAGCTAATTCTTGATTATTATAAAATTCAAGCCTCGAAACAATCCCAAATCGATCTCTTAATGGGTTCGTTAACATACCAGCCCTTGTAGTAGCTCCCACTAAAGTAAAAGGAGGTAATTCTAATTTAACTGAACGGGCTGAAGGTCCTTCGCCTATCATGATATCGAGGCGATAGTCCTCCATAGCTGGGTAAAGTATTTCTTCAATTACAGGAGATAAACGATGGATCTCATCTATAAATAGAACATCATTCTCTTCTAAATTTGATAAAAGGGCAGCTAAATCACCAGTCTTCTCTAAAACAGGTCCTGATGTTTGCCTTAGACTAACTCCCATTTCTCGCGAGATAATATGAGCTAGAGTAGTCTTACCTAAGCCGGGTGGTCCAAATAAAAGTACATGGTCTAATGCTTCTTTTCTATTCTTTGCAGCATCCATAAATATACTGAGCTGCTCTCGAATTTTTTCTTGCCCAATATACTCGTTGAGTTCTTTTGGTCTTAAGGCACGCTCAAAAGATTCTTCAACGTTATCAGTTGGGCTAGGGTCTATAAATCTATCTGGCTCAATCATATATACTCATTCATTAAAGATTCTTTGACAACATTTTTAAGGCTTGTCGGATACCATCATTAACAGAAATTTCATCAGGCAACTCACGCAAAACATTTCCAGTATCTTTTAAGCTATAGCCTAAGCCAATCAGGGCATTTTGTATATCATCAAGTTGAGATGGGTTACTATTTGTCGAACCATAGGCTGGCATATCTTTGAATTTATCTTTTAATTCTAAAACTAATCTATCTGCTGTTTTCTTACCAATCCCCGGAATTTTTACTAGTAAATCCGATTCTGATTGATTAATAGCCCTCATTAACTCATTAAGACTTATTCCACTTAAAATAGACAATGCAACCTTAGCGCCAATGCCATTAACTTTTATCAGTTGTCTGAATATTTTTCTCTCCTGATGAGATGCGAATCCAAATAGTAATTGTGCATCCTCTCGAACAACAAAATGCGTTAATAACATTACTTCATTCCCAATATCTGGGAGCTCGTAAAATGTTGTCATAGGGACTTCTAATTCGTATCCTACACCTTGGCAATCCACTAAAATTATCGGAGGTGATTTATCTATTAAGTTTCCCTTTATTCTACCAATCATATAATTCTTCCACCTTTCATACGATTTCCCACCCCAAGATTTGATAAGCTACTGCTAATATTAGCATGACATATTCCACATGCTAGAGCATCTGCAGAATCAGAGGACGGAGTTGATGGAAGATTAAGCAATCGTTGGATCATTGTCTGTACTTGATTTTTAGTGGCATGGCCCTTTCCCACTACTGACTTTTTAATTTGCAAAGCTGTGTATTCAAATACATCTAGATTCTTTGAGACTGCCGCTGCTATTGCAGCACCTCTTGCTTGTCCTAATAAAAGTGTTGATTGAGGGTTGGTATTAACAAATACTTTTTCAATTGCAACAACTTCCGGCTGAAACTGCTCAATTACCTCTGTCAAACCACTTAATATAATTTTAATTCTTGACGCAAGATCAGACTCTTTATTAGAGGTTTTTATAATTCCACTTGCTATATATGTTACCGATTGATTTTTTTGAAAAATTACACCATATCCTGTGACTCTTAACCCAGGATCAATTCCTAATATCTTAATTTCTTTATTAATTACACGCCCTCAATAACAGCATTTGTATAAACCTCTTGAACATCATCTAAATCATCAAGGGCATCTAAAATTTTCTGCATTTTTTCCGCGGCATCTCCTTGAAATTCAATCTCAATTTCAGCCTTCATAGTTATTTCAGCTAATTCATAAACTAGCCCGACCTCATCTAATCTATCTTTAACAGTTAAGAACTCTGTTGGGGATGTTATAACCTCAAAACTGCCATCCTCATTATTAATGATATCTTCTGCTCCAGATTCAATTGCAATTTCCATTAATTTATTTTCATCAGTATCTGGAGAAAAAAACAAACTTCCACAATGCTTAAATAAAAATGCTACCGACCCATCTGTCCCCAGATTGCCTCCATTTTTACTTAATACATGCCGAACATCTGCCACTGCTCTTTGTTTATTATCTGTTAAACAATCAATAATAATTGCAGCGCCATTTATTCCATAACCCTCGTAACGTATTTCCTCGTAATTTACACCTTCTAACTCACCAGTTCCCCTCTTAATAGCTCTAGTGATATTTTCTGCGGTCATATTACCTTTTTTACCAGTAACAACTGCTGCCCTTAAGCGAGGATTAAAATTAATATCTCCTCCGCCCATTCGAGCAGCTACAGTAATTTCCTTTATTAGTTTAGTAAATATTTTTCCCCTTTTTGCATCTTGTCTTCCTTTCCGATGCTGAATATTTGCCCACTTTGAATGTCCAGCCATAATTTTAAATGCCTATAAAAACTTTGATTAAATAAATATTTTAACAGCTAATTCATTTTCGATAACTTAAGATAGCTTTTCCTTACTTTTATTCATATAAGAGATATTTGAACCCCATATGATAGACATTAATAAAAGCCCCCAACTGCTAATATTTTTTTATTTTTCATAGAATTTGAAAATTTTAGATTTAGTAGCTATTAACTCTATGATAGAGTTTTTTTGATTAGCATTGAATAATGCTATTTTAATTTAGCACTAAACTGAATTTTAAGCTTTAATATTTTATTTAGGTCTAGGTACATTTATTCACCAATAATTTTTACTAGCACCCTTTTTTTCCGCCGCCCATCAAACTCACCATAAAAAATTTGTTCCCATGGCCCAAAATCTAATTGTCCATCTGTAATAGCAACAACTACTTCCCGACCCATTACCTGTCTCTTCATATGAGCATCTGCATTATCTTCGCCAGTATCATTATGCCTATAACCGCTAACTGGTTCATGAGGGGCTAAATGCTCTAACCATTTTTTATAGTCATGATGGAGCCCAGACTCATCATCATTTATAAAAACACTTGCAGTAATATGCATTGCATTAACTAAAACAAGACCTTCTGAGACACCACTTTCATTTAAACAATCTCTAATATCTGAGGTTATATTAGTGAAATGCATTCTTTCTGGGGCTTCAAACCACAATTCTTTTCTATAGCTCTTCATTTTTTACTTCCTCTTCAGTGTTTATAAATTAAAATTTAAATAAATATTAACTCAATACCATTTCCAACAGGATCCTTAAAGAAAAGTTGTTTAGTTCTAATTTCAGGTACTTCTCTATAACTATATTTAATATTATTATCAGTTAAAATTTTCTCATAATGTGAGATATTTGAAGCACTAAATGCCATATGATCGAATGTTGAATTAACATGATGGTCTTTTATATCATTATTTTTAGTAGAACTAAGATGTAAAACATCCTTTCCTTTTGCATTCAACCAAAATCCCTTACTTTTAAATGGGGGTCGCTTACCTAGACTCAAACCAACCACATTTATATAAAAGTCTTTTAGTTTGTTCATAGTTAATTCATCAGATCTTAAATTGTAATGATTAATACCTTCAATCATCTTTATTTTCTGACTTGCTAGTTGATCTAACTTTAATATGAAGCTCACGCAATTGTTTTTCATCAACGTGATTTGGAGCTTGAGTCAATAAACATTGTGCTTTTTGTGTCTTAGGGAAAGCAATAACATCTCTAATTGAATCAGCCCCAGCAAGTAATGTAGCCAATCTATCTAAGCCAAAAGCCAGTCCGCCATGAGGAGGTGCTCCATATTGAAGAGCATCCAACAAGAAACCAAATTTTTCTTTTGCTTCTCCATCGGAAATATTTAATGCTTTAAATACTCTGGATTGAAGTGATTGCTGATGTATACGGATGGACCCTCCACCAACTTCCCAGCCATTAATGACCATATCATATGCTTTAGACAAGCAACTTCCCGGATCCGAATCTAATAAATTCTCATGCCCATCTTTTGGGGCTGTGAATGGATGGTGCAATGCATTCCATCGGTTAGCTTCATCATCATGTTCAAACATTGGGAAATCAATTATCCATAGTGGCGCCCATTCTTCACCTGTTAAATGTTTCTTTTCATGGCCTATTTTTTCCCTTAGAGCTCCTAGCGCTTCATTAACTACTTTCTTTTTATCTGCACCAAAAAAGACTAGATCTCCATTTTCTGCAGCAGTTAGCTCAATAATTGATGCTAGCGCTTTTTCGTGTATATTTTTAACTATTGGACTTTGTAAGCCCTCTTCATTTAGATGGTCTTTATTATTTATTTTAATATAAGCCAATCCTTTGGCACCATATATTTTCACAAACTCTGTATAAGCATCTATTTCTGAGCGCGAAAGTTCTCCACCTCCCGGAATTTTTAAAGCAGCTACCCTGCCATTTTTCATATTAGCCGCCGATGAAAATACTTTAAAGTCTACATCCTTCATTACCTCGGTCATATCAACTAGCTCTAATGTAACCCGTAAATCTGGTTTATCAGAACCATAACGCTCAATTGCTTCATGATAGGTAATAGAATTAAATGTTTTTGGTAGGTCTATTTTCATAACCTTAAAAAACATCTCACGAATCATATTTTCGCTAATAGTCATAATGTCAGATTCATTTACAAATGAAGCCTCTATATCGATCTGAGTAAATTCAGGCTGCCTATCAGCCCTAAGATCTTCATCTCTAAAACACTTAGCTATCTGAAAATATTTATCAAAACCAGATACCATTAAAATTTGTTTAAATAATTGAGGTGATTGAGGAAGAGCAAAGAATTCTCCTTGGTGAACTCTAGAAGGAACCAGATAATCTCTAGCTCCTTCTGGGGTGCTCCTTGTTAAAATTGGTGTTTCAATTTCAATAAATTGCTCTTTATCTAGAAACTGTCTAATATTTTTTGAGATGTCATAGCGCAACTTAAGATTGTTTTGCATTTCATCCCTACGTAAATCAATAAATCGATGTTCTAATCTAATAGATTCTGTTATCGAGTCATCATCTAACATAAAAGGTGGGGTTAAAGATGTATTTAAAATTTTTATTTCCGAGGCAAGCATTTCTACTTCACCGGTAGGTAAATTTTTATTTATTGTTCCTTCAGGCCTGAGTCTAACCTTACATATAACCTTTAAAACAAACTCATTTCGAATTGATTCAGCGGCCTTAAATGCTTCAACTGTATCTGGATCAATAACAATCTGAGCTAGCCCCATTCGATCACGTAAATCAACAAAAATTACACCTCCATGATCTCTTCTTCGATGTGCCCATCCACATAAGGTTACATCCTGCCCTAGGTGGCTTTTATTTAATTCTCCACAATAATGCGTTCTCATTTAGCTCTCTTTTACTTAGAAGTATTTTTAATTTTTTGATTTTTTTTGGCTGGTACCACACCCATTGAAATAACATATTTTAATACTTGATCAACGCTAATATCTAAATCAATTACTTTGTTTTTCGGAACAATTAAGGTGTAGCCTGAAGTAGGATTTGGAGTTGTTGGAACATAAACATTTACAAACTTACCCTTTAAATTTTTATCTATTTCTTCATTAGGCTCTCCGGTAATAAATGCAAAGCTATAAGTTCCAGCCATAGGAAACTCAATTAATACAGCTTTAGTAAATGCATTCCCTGAGTTTGATAATAAGGTATCTGATACCTGTTTAATTCCCCCATAAATTGTCTTTACAAAAGGTAAGCGATTTACTAAATTTTCGTATAATAAAATAATCTTTTTACCAAAAAAATTATTAGCAAGAAATCCGGTAAATAAGATAATAAGAAAAGTCATAATTACCCCAAAACCAATCACAGGTGTTCCTATAATGTTACTAGGTCTTACTGTTTCAGGCAGAAGTAATATAATCTGATCTAAAAAAGAAATTAGCGTACCTAAAAGCCATACCGTTAAAATTATTGGGATTAAAACTAAAAGGCCTGTAAGAAAATTTTTTTTAATCATTATTTTTAGTTGCTTCCAAATTAGTAATTTTTTTTAATTCTGTTTTATCTGCTAAATTCATAAATCGCCATTTTTTATGCCTATTAAAAAGGAATATCATCATCAAATTCATCTAGGCCTGATGGTGCTGGTGGTGCTGAGGCTGCAGTTGGCTCACTTGATGACGCTGGAGCTGTTTGATTCATGCCTGAGTCATTATTATTACTTCCCCCACTATCTTTAGAGCCAAGAAATGTCATCTGGCTCGCAACAATTTGCGTAAAATATCTAGTTTGTCCGTCTTTCTCTGACTTATTAGTCTGTAATCTTCCTTCTAAATACACCTGGCTTCCTTTTTTTAAGTATTGATTGCCAATCTCAGCAAGTTTGCCAAACATACTGATATTATGCCATTCCGTTTGTTCTTGATTATTTCCCTCTTTATCTTTATACCTTCTACTTGTCGCAACCGCGAAGCTACAAATAGGCTGTTGATTTGCGGTATACCTTTCCTCTGGATCTCGACCTAGCCTTCCAACTAAAATGACTTTATTTACTGACATATCAAATCTCCCAAATAGACTATATATATAATTGACACTTTTTTTACTAAAATAAAAATTAAAACATAATGCTGACATTATATTTTAATTGTATTATTAAAATACTACGATTTATTTATTGGAATATTCATATTTAATGAAAAAATAAACCAAATAAAAATCAGAGCTCCACAAAACAAGAAGGTACCAGAATAACCATAAAACGTTGTAATTAAACCTCCAACGAAACCGCCAACAAATATACCTAGAGACTGAGATGTATTATACACACCTAATGCCAAACCTTTTTGATTCCCGGGAGCTATCTTGCTCACAAGACTTGGAAGAGAAGCCTCTAGAAAATTAAAGCCCACAAAATAAATTAAGAGAGACATCACAATACCCACTAAATCATTAGAAAAATAAATAAATGAAAATTGAGCTGCAAGCAAAATTAGAATTGATAATAAAAAAGCTAGTTTAATCTGCTTTAACTTCTCTGAAAAAATAATGATAGGAACGATTAAAATAAAAGATAATAATAGTATAGGTAGATAAATCATCCAGTGGTCATGGAGAGGTAAATTCCCTTGTTGGATCAAATAAAATGGAATCACCATAAACATAGAAATTTGAGCAACATGCAGAACAAAAATGCCTAGATTTAATCGACCTAGGTCAAACCTAACTAAGATAGCGTAAAAATCGTTTAAATTTAAGACAGGCTTTTTATTAGTTCTTTTTGGTTCGTGAATATATAAATGAATAATGATAGCTGCCAAGATAGACAAAAGCGCCATCAGGAAGAAAATTCCTGAAACGCCAATCTTGTCATTTAACCAGGGTGAAATAACCAAAGATAATGCGAATGTGAGGCCAATCGACCCTCCCACAATAGCCATAGCTTTTGTACGATGTTCATCACGAGTGAGATCTGACAATAAAGCAGTTAAAACTGCAGAAATTGCCCCCGCTCCCTGAATAGCTCTACCAATAATAATATTCTCAATCTGACTTGAGCTTCCAGCAATTATTGAGCCTATAACAAATAATGCTAATCCAAAATATATAACTTTCTTTCTTCCAAAAAAATCTGAACTCATACCAAACGGAATTTGAAAGACTGCTTGCGTTAATCCATATATACCTAGTGCCAGCCCAATCTGAAGTTGTGTAGGATTTCCTGATAATCCTGAGGCATAAATCGCAAATATTGGAAGAATTAGGAACATGCCTAGCATGCGAAGACCATAAACAGATGCTAAAAATAAACTAGCGCGTATTTCAAAGGATGACATTTTTTTACTACTCATAGATTTTATATCTTAATAGGTTTCTAATTTAAGGAATATTCCGTATATTATCAGGTTGCTCTTAGAAAAAGATAGAATATATGGATTACCTTAAAATTAGAGGGGCTCGAACCCATAATTTAAAAAATATTTCCCTGGATTTACCGCGAAATAAATTAATAGTAATAACAGGATTATCAGGATCAGGGAAATCTTCTCTTGCATTTGATACTCTTTACGCCGAAGGCCAACGTCGTTATGTTGAGTCTTTATCAGCTTATGCCCGACAATTTCTTGACCGAATGAACAAGCCTGATGTTGATCTAATCGAAGGACTTTCTCCTGCAATTTCGATTGAACAAAAAGCAACATCTCATAATCCTCGTTCAACAGTTGGTACTGTCACTGAAATTCATGATTATCTAAGATTACTTTTTGCTAGAGCAGGTGATCCGTACTGCCCAGAACATAAAATTAAGCTTGAGGCACAAACAGTTTCACAGATGGTTGATCAAATTTTGGCCTACCCAGCTGATACAAAACTAATGATTCTAGCTCCAGTTATTAATAACAGGAAAGGTAGTCATACTGATTTAATTGATGAATTGCGAGCTCAAGGATTTATTCGCATTCGAGTAGATGGAAAAATTTATGAAATTGATGATGCCCCTCTCTTAGAGAAAAATATCAAGCACCAACTAGATGTAGTAATTGATCGCATTAAAATTCATCCCGATATTAAACAACGGCTAACAGAATCTGTTGAGTCAGGACTCAGAATTGCGAATGGAAAAATTATTGCCTTCAATATGGATACCGAAGAATCTCAATTGTTTTCTGCTAAATTTTCTTGTCCACACTGTGATTATGCTATTCCAGAACTAGAGCCTCGTTTGTTTTCATTTAATAACCCTATGGGGGCTTGTCCAGAATGTGATGGCCTTGGAAATAAAAATTACTTTGATATAAAACGCGTAGTAGCGTTCCCGCAACTTTCACTTGCATCAGGTGCAATCAAGGGCTGGGACAAACGAAATCAATTTTATTTTCAAATGCTAAGAAGTTTGGCGGATCACTTTAAATTTGATTTAGAATCTCCCTATGAGAACTTGCCAAAAAAAATACAAGAAGTCATATTACATGGAAGCAAGAATGAATCAGTTGAATTTAGTTATTTTAGTGAGCGAGGCACTGTATTCAAAAAAACACATCCTTTTGAAGGCATTATAAATAATTTCAAAAGAAGATACGAGGATACAGATTCGAATACTGTAAGAGACGAGCTATCAAAATATCTAAGTTTACAGTCATGTCCATCATGCAATGGAACAAGGTTAAGAATTGAGGCAAGAAATGTGCTTATTTATGAACATAACCTTCATGAAATATGTGAATTTCCTCTTAGAAAAGCCCATGATTTTTTCAATACTCTTTCACTACCTGGTTCTAAAGCAGAGGTTGCAAGTAAAATTGTTCAAGAAATTAAAAATAGAGTGCACTTTTTAATTAACGTGGGCCTTGATTATCTCTCTCTGTCACGTTCGGCTGATACTCTTTCTGGAGGAGAAGCACAAAGAATTCGCTTAGCTTCGCAAATCGGAAGTGGACTTACAGGTGTTATGTATGTTTTAGATGAACCCTCTATTGGCTTGCATCAAAAAGATAATGATCGCCTCCTCGAAACATTGAAGAATCTTCGTGACCTAGGAAATACAGTAATAGTTGTTGAGCATGATTTTGATGCCATTATGAATGCTAATTATGTAGTTGATATAGGGCCAGGAGCAGGTATTCATGGTGGGCAAATTATTGCGGAAGGGACCCCAAAAGAAGTAGCGAATAATGAAAAATCTCTCACAGGACAATACCTTAGTGGAAAGAAAAAAATTCTTGTGCCAAAAAAACGTCACATTCCTGGAAAGGATTTCTTCAAGATTCTTAATGCCACAGGAAATAATCTAAAAGGAGTTAATTTAAATTTACCAATTGGTTTATTTACTTGTGTTACTGGAGTGTCTGGTAGCGGTAAATCTACATTAATAAATAACACCTTATACAATGCAATTGCCAAACACTTATACCGAAGTAATTTAGATGCTGCGCCCCATGGAAGTATGGAGGGCCTAGATTTCTTTGATAAAGTTGTTGATGTAAATCAAAGTCCCATTGGCAGAACTCCTAGATCAAACCCTGCAACCTATACTGGATTATTTACACCTATTAGAGATCTATTTGCAAAGACGCAAGAGAGCCGGACTAGGGGTTATGGACCTGGGCGCTTTTCATTCAATGTAAAGGGAGGCAGATGTGAGGCATGCGAAGGTGATGGAGTCATTCGAGTTGAAATGCACTTTTTACCAGACGTTTATGTGGAATGTGATGTCTGTTTTAGTCATCGATACAATCGAGAGACTTTAGACATTAAATATAAAGGTAAAAATATCCATGAAATCTTATGTTTTACAGTTGAGCAAGCATATGATTTTTTTGAATCAATACCCACAATCGCAAGAAAGCTAAAAACATTACTCGACGTTGGCCTAGGTTATATTAAGCTTGGACAAAATGCGACTACGTTATCTGGAGGAGAGGCTCAACGAGTCAAGTTAGCTCTAGAACTTTCAAAACGTGACACCGGTAAAACCCTTTATATACTTGACGAACCAACTACAGGACTTCATTTTTCTGATATTCAATTATTGCTTGATGTATTGCATAAATTGCGAGATGATGGAAACACATTGGTCGTAATTGAACATAATTTAGATGTTATCAAAACAGCAGATTGGGTTATTGATCTTGGCCCTAACGGTGGAGAAGGTGGGGGTGAAATCATTGCTGAAGGTCCTCCAGAAAAAATTTGTAAAAATTCATTAAGTTATACCGGAAAATATCTAAAGGAATTTATTTAATTTAAAAAATGGATAAATCAAACGAAATCTTTGAATCTGCAGTCGAATATCATAAAAAAAATGACCTTACAAAAGCAGAGAAAAAATACAGGGAGTTCCTAAAAGCTGACCCTAAAAATTCCCAATGTCTTTTTATACTTGGCACTTTACTTATTCAAAAAAAGCAATTTAAGGATGCAATTATTGAATTAAAAAAATCAACTGGAGAAGATTCTAAAAATTATCATTACTTTCAAAATCTTGGTATTGCATATTTCGAAGATAGACAGTTTAATAATGCAATTGATGCTTATAAGGAAAGCATAACCCTAAATAATAAAAATGCTGACGCCTACAATAACTTAGGAAACTCTTTATTCGAAACAAAAAAATATGATGAAGCAATACAATCTTATACTCTGGCAATAAAATTATGGCCAAATAAGCAGTTTATTTTTAACCGTGCAAGATCTTATAAAGCGGGTAACCAGTATAAGAATGCTCTAGCAGATTTACATGAAATTGAGAAGTCCTCGCCTCTTTTTCGACAAGCCGAAGATATGATGGCTTCATTATATGACACACTTAATCAACCAAATTTATCTATTCCAATATATGAATCAAGGATAAAAAATTATGAAGCTAATGACGCAGTTTATAGAAAAAAGGTAAAAAAAGAGAACTTATACTTATTACTAATTGGAGCTTTTAATAAAAAAGATGCTAAGGATAAAGCAAAAAAAACATTAGCTGCTTTAACAAAAGAATTTCCTGAGTCTATCAATGTTAAAAGAGCTATTGCACATGAGGCCTATAATGAAAGACGTTATGAAGATGCAATAAAATCATACAAGGACGTCATTAAAATGAAGCCAAATTCTGCATCAGCACTTCAGAATTTAGCTATTTCCTACCAAAATACTGGTAACTTTGAGCTACATGAACTCTATCTTAAAAAAGCTATAGATGCAGATAAAATGCATACTCAGGCTAATATTAGTATGGGAATAATGCTCCTTAAAGAAAAAAAATTTCGTGAAGCCTGGCCACATTATGAACATAGACTCCTAGCATCACAGTTTCGATCCCATAAATTAGCTTACATATTTTACAATTCGAAACTACCAAAGTGGGACGGAAGAAATGATACGAGCAGCGTCTTATTTTATGGGGAGCAAGGAATTGGAGATCAAATATGTCTCGCTAAGTTAATAACCAAACTTAAAGGCTATAAGAACCAATTCACTTTTGCAGTTGAAAATCGCTTGCTGCCACTTTTTAAAAGATCATTTCCTGAGCCAAACTTTAATTTTGTTGCGCATGACATAAATATCGAAGCTTTCTTTGATTTTCAAGCAGCTATCTTTAGATTAGGATTCTTATTTGTCAATGAGGAAAAAGATATTGCATCACCTGATAAATACCTTTTGGCTAAAAATATTAATGCCAAGAAAAAGTCAAAAACTAGGATTGGTATTTCATGGTTTAGTCAAAATAAAACTATGGGTCATTTAAAAAATATAGAACTTACTGACCTTATTAGTGCTACAGGTACTAATAAAGACTTTGAATATATAAATCTTCAATATGGCGACCATGAAGAGGAAATTTCTACAGCTGAGAAGAACAATAATATTCAAATTGAACGATACAATGAACTAGATAAATTTAATGACATAGATGGATTATTTAGCCTAGTCGACAGTTGCGACGTGATAATTACTATAAGTAATGTAACAGCTCATATTGCGGGATCACTAGGTAAGAAAACATATTTACTTCTAGCTAAGGGCCGAGGTTGGTTTTGGTATTGGATGAGATATAAGAACTCAAATACTAGTTTATGGTATCCATCAGTTGAAATAATTCAGTCTGATAATGTGAGTTCGCTTAATCCGTGTCTTGAAGTATTAAAAACTA
Source organism: Methylophilaceae bacterium (assembly GCA_029244935.1). Taxonomy (GTDB): domain Bacteria; phylum Pseudomonadota; class Gammaproteobacteria; order Burkholderiales; family Methylophilaceae; genus BACL14. The sequence continues at coordinate 25,146 of JAQWQF010000011.1, forward strand.
AATTGAAGGATACTTCCTCTTAGATTTAATTAGAGCTTAAATTAGTTTTAATAGTTTTAGTTCGCTCTTAATCTTATTCGTTTCAGGCTTCTCCTTATGCCAAATATGGAAACTTTCTGCAGCCTGTTCAATTAGCATGCCCAGACCATCAAATACTGTTGCATTCAACTTAATTGCTTGCTTCATAAAAGGGGTTTCCATACCGTAGGTCATGTCATAACAATATGTTTTCTTATTAACCAATATATCTTCGATAGGGGATATATTGCTAGAAAATCCTGCTGAGGTTGCATTTATTATGACATCGTAATTGGATGAATCTACTCCGTGATTTCCAGAGATGTTTAATGATACAGAATTTTTTTCTGCAAAATTCTTCCAATGGGCTTCCATTACCATCGACTTCTCAATAGTTCGATTAGTAAGATGAAGTTCAGAAGGCGAACATTCAATTAAATCTGCTATAACTGCATTAGCTGCTCCACCTGCACCTACTAAGAGGATTCTAGCTTGATTAAGATTTATACCTTTTTTTGTCAAATCTCGAATCAATCCAATACCGTCAGTTGTATCACCATGAAATTGATTGTCCTTAATACTAATCGTATTGACTGATTCACAGAGTTTAGATTTCTCTGATAATTCCTGACACAACAAGTAGGCATCATGCTTTAATGGAAGTGTGACATTTAAACCTGAATATTTTTTACTTTTAAACTTATCCAATCTATTTAATAACGTTTCTCGATTGACTTCCACTTTTTCATAATCTATTAGTAATTCAAATTGTTTTGCAAATAACAGATGAATATGTGGAGATAAAGAATGTTTAATTGGTTGGCCAATTACAGCAAAATGTTTAGATATTAAAGTCATTCTTTAATTATAAAGCCATAATAAAAAACAGGGCTCAAATATAAAGCACTAAAATAGTGCATATATCTAAATTATATGCTCTAATATAGTGCATATATACTAAAATTACTGTATTTTGAGTTAAAAATCATGTATTTTAGGGTCTAAATAATTGGCACAGTTTATGCTTATTAAATTAAGGTATATATATTAAACATTTTCCAGGGAGTGAAGTATGTCGGTAGCTGATGTAATGAAAAAGATTAAGAGCAACAACATTAAATTTGTTGACTTACGATTCACAGATACTAAAGGTAAAGAGCAACATGTAACAGTTCCAGTATCTGCTTTTGATAAGAGTAAATTTACTGATGGGCACGCATTTGACGGATCATCGGTTGCTGGATGGAAGGGAATTAATGCATCAGATATGTTGCTATTTCCAGACCCTAAGACTGCCAATGTTGATCCATTTATGGAAGAGCCAACTCTCTTACTAACCTGTAATGTTGTCGATCCCACAGATGGAAAAGGTTACGATCGTGATCCTCGCACAATTGCAGATCGCGCAGAAAAATACTTAAAGAAAACAGGTATTGGAGATACTATATACTTTGGTCCAGAACCTGAATTTTTTGTTTTTGACTCTATAACCTGGGACTCAAATATGAGTGGCTCTTCAGTAAAAATAAGCTCTGAAGAAGCATCGTGGGATTCAAATACTGAACATGACGGCGGCAATGTTGGTCATCGGCCAGCAGTCAAAGGTGGTTATTTTCCTGTACCACCAGTAGATTCCTTACAAGATCTTCGCTCTGCGATGTGCCTAACTCTTGAGGAAATGGGAGTTCCTGTAGAGGTGCATCATCACGAAGTTGCTGGTTCTGGACAAAACGAAATCGGCACAAAATTTTCTTCTCTAACTCAAAGAGCTGATTGGACACAAATTTTAAAATATGTGGTCATGAATACTGCTCATAATTTTGGAAAAACAGCTACATTTATGCCGAAGCCTGTACTTAACGATAATGGTTCTGGGATGCATGTTCACCAATCAATCTGGAAGGGTGGCAAAAATTTATTTGCGGGTAAGAAATATGCGGGGTTAAGTGATATGGCTCTTTATTATATTGGGGGCATCATTAAACATGGTAAAGCGCTAAATGCTCTTACCAATCCGTCAACTAATTCCTATAAACGACTAGTCCCAGGATTTGAAGCTCCGGTGATGTTAGCCTATTCAGCAAAAAATAGATCCGCTGCAATTAGAATTCCATTTGTAAGCTCTGACAAGGCTCGACGGATCGAAGTTCGCTTCCCTGACCCTACTGCAAATCCTTACCTAGCTTTTAGTGCACTAATGATGGCAGGTCTTGATGGTATTCAAAATAAAATTCATCCAGGTGAGGCAGCAGTAAAAGATCTGTATGATTTATCAGCTAAAGAGGAAGCAAAAATACCTCAAGTTGCAGCTACCTTCCCAGAGGCTCTTGATGCACTAAAGGTTGATCGAAAATTTCTAACGGCTGGTGGAGTTTTTAGTGATGATTTTTTAGACAGCTTTATTGACCTTAAAATGGAAGAAGTTACTAGATTAAGAATGACTCCTCATCCAGTTGAATTCGATATGTATTATAGCCTATAAGAATTTTTGTGAAGGGTGGGTATTTAAACTCACCCTTTTTTTACTTAAAAAAAAATTGCACAATAATAGTGCATAGTTTAATACTAAGTTAGGGGAAATATCCTCAATATATAGGCCTTACATTGAAAAATTAAAGTTGGCATAAATTTTGCTTCAATAATAATTGTGAGAATAGAAAAAATGACACCACCGTTAATTAATAAAAATTATCAAGGGCTAGAGCAATTAGCGACAGCTGCAATTGTTTTTGATAAAAATTTAAAAATTATATATATGAATCCTAGTGCAGAGGTGCTTTTAGAATTAAGTCATGGACAAGCCCATAATCAGAACATAGAAATTTTCTTTGAGGACCATAAATTTTTTAAGTTAGCATTGGATTCTGCTACAAAAAAACAAAGTAGCTATCGTGAAAATGAATACTTTATAAAATCCAAGCAAAATAAAACCATTTGTGTAACGCTCACTATAAGTCAACTAAATAAGGACCCAGGTGATTTTATTGTCGAATTAATTCAAATGGACCAGCATCTTCGGGTAGCAAAAGAGGAAAGGATGTTTATTCAACAGCAAGCAAATTCTGAATTATTAAGAAACCTAGCGCATGAAATCAGGAATCCTTTAGGAGGATTAAGAGGTGCTGCACAATTATTAGAAAAAGAGTTAGGTGATCATTCGCTAGAGGAATATACGCAAATTATTATTAAAGAAGCTGATCGCCTTCAAAACTTAATGAATAAGCTATTAACACCCCACCAACTTCCTGCTTACGAAGAAACTAATATACATGAAGTAATTGAGCGAGTTCGTAGCTTAATCCTATCGGAATTTGGCAAAGATATTACTTTTGTCCGAGATTATGATGTAAGTCTGCCAGAAATTATTGCAGACAGAGAGAAGCTAATACAAGCTGTTTTAAATATTGCAAGAAATGCAATACAGTCGATGCAGAACGATAATACTCAAAATATGCAACTCAAACTAACAACTCGGTCAGAAAGGCAGATTGTCTTCCATAAGAAAAAGCATGCCACGGCCATTCGAATTGACATTGAAGATAATGGACCAGGCATACCTCTTAATATCCAAGATAAGATTTTTTATCCACTAGTTTCTGGGAATGAACAAGGTTCCGGACTGGGTCTCCCTTTATCGCAAAATATTGTAACGCAGCACAAAGGAATGATTACCTTTATAAGTCAAACCGGACATACAAAATTTTCAATCTTGCTCCCGATAAATAATGGGCTTAATGATTTAGAGGCTAATAATAATGAATAATATTTGGGTTTTAGATGATGACAAATCAATACGCTGGGTATTTGAAAAGGCATTGGGCAAAGAAAATCTACCCTTTAAAACATTCTCAAATACCAATGAAGCCATCAATCAATTTAATCATGAAAAGCCCTCAGTGATTGTAAGCGATATCCGAATGCCCGGTGAGTCAGGCCTTACATTTCTTACTAAAGTTAAAACTAAGTTTCCTGAAATACCCATTATTATAATGACTGCTTATTCAGATCTAGATACCGCGGTCTCAGCTTTTAAATCGGGAGCTTTTGAATACATCGCCAAACCTTTTGATATTGATAAGGTAATAGAAGTAATTCAACAGGCTACATCGGAGTCTTCCAAAGTTAAAGAAGTGGAAGATACTCCAGAGATATCTCCAGAAATTATTGGACAAGCTCCATCAATGCAAGAAGTATTTCGTTCAATTGGCCGGCTATCTCAATCAAGTGCAACAGTTTTATTAAATGGTGAGTCTGGTTCAGGTAAGGAATTAGTTGCAAAGGCTATCCACAAAAATAGTCAGCGTATGGATAAGCCTTTTATTGCTATCAATACTGCCGCCATTCCTAAAGATCTTCTCGAAGCCGAACTTTTTGGTCATGAGAAAGGGGCTTTTACAGGAGCAAGCGGATTAAGAAAGGGTAGATTTGAGCAGGCGAATGATGGTACATTATTTTTAGACGAAATTGGTGATATGCCAATGGAGCTCCAAACAAGGCTCTTAAGGGTCTTAAGTGAAGGTAAATTTTATAGAATTGGGGGGCAGAATTCAATTACTGTAAATGTTAGAGTTATTGCTGCTACCCATCAGAATCTCGAATCTTACGTTAAGGAAAAAAGATTTAGAGAAGATTTATTTCATCGGCTAAATGTAATTCGAATCCAGGTGCCTCCATTACGAAATCGAATAGATGATATTTCTATTTTGGCTCAGTTTTTTCTTAAAAACAGTGCAAAGCAACTTAATGTCGAGCCAAAAGTCTTATCGACCGAAGTTTTAGATTACTTTAAAAATTTACATTGGCAGGGTAACGTTAGGCAACTCGAAAATGTCTGCCATTGGCTAACAGTAATGTCTCCAGGTAAAACAGTAAATATTGGAGACCTTCCATCTGAACTCAAAAATGAACCTGTAAGTATTAATGACGATAGTATGTCGTGGGAACAAGCATTACAAAAAATTATCGTTAAGGAAATAATGGAAGACACTCCTAATATCCACGAATTATTTATTGGGGTAACAGAGAAAATCCTTATTGAAGCAGCTCTTCTTAAATCTAAAGGTCGTAAGGCCGATGCTGCCAATATTCTTGGGATTGGACGCAATACCATCACAAGAAAAATTCAAGAATTAAATATTAAAAAATAAGATAAAAAAAAGGCCCCCGAGGGAGCCTTTTTTAAATCACGTTCTTTTAGAATTAAATTCTAGAAGAATAAGATCGCACCAAGTGAGAAGTGATCACTTTCTGCTTTCAGACTGTTATGTGATTCTGCTTCCACCTTGTTGTACTCAGCAACTAAATTCAGATGCTTAGTTAACGGATGGTATGCACCAACAGTCCAACGTTTGTTTTCTTCAAGTAGTGAAGAAGTAGCTTCGCCAGATGCTAGATCAAGATTTGATACACCATATGAAGCACCTAGTTTAGTGCCTGTAGGGATAACAAATGTAGCTTGAACATATCCACCGTCTGAATCACGTTCTTTACCAGCAGTAGTCGCGCCATTAGCGCCGAAGATTGTTGTACCAACACCTTCACCACTGTAGTAGTAACCAGTTAAACCAAAGTTACCTAGGTTTATGTTAGCACCAATATCAACCACTGTAGCATCGTATGTAGCAGATGCAACTGCAGCTGTAGAAGCTACCGCATCAGCAATCGTAACTGTTAATGAAACAGTACCAACCGCCGTATCTGTTACAGAACCAATCAATGTTGCTAGATAGTTGTAGTTTTTAGTTTTTGCAGCAACAGTAGCAACAGCAGCTGTTGGAGTTGTTGTTACATCATATGCAGCACCAGAAACCCAAACTTTACCTTTAGCATCGCCAGCAGCAAAGTCGTATGAAGCTTTACCTTCGTAACCAAATTGATCCTGGAATGAAGTACCAAAGTTTTGGTTCGGGTTAGTAATACCAATAGTTGCTTGGAAACCATTCATGTTAGGAGTTGTATAAGCAACTTGACCTTTCCATGCTGGATAAATATAACCAGTACCGATACCACCTAATGAAGTAGATGAACCTGAGTTAGTTGAACCGCCTGCTGCACCAGCACCAAGAAGTGTCATGTCATTAAGGATCGCATCAGCAGCAAAGATACCAAGATCTTTACCCATTTTGATAGTACCCCATGATTTATCACCGAATGTCAAAAATGCTTGACGATTTAGTGGTGTTTTAGCATCACCAGCACCAGCATCTGAAACATTTGGCTGCATTGAAATAGTAAATGATACATCTAGGTCGTTTTGACGAGTTGTACCAGTAAAGCCTAACCATGCAGGTAATAGACCAGTGTTAATACCTTGTGAATCTGACTCACCGTTAGTATCTTTATATGTAGCAAGACCACCAGTGATTGAATTAGCTCCAGTAGTATCATCACTACTGTGTGCTGTAGCATAAACGTTAACGTTACCATTAACATCTAATGTCCACTCACCAGCTGGAATTACAATACCAGCGTTGGCTGCAGTTGCACCCAATACTAGTGTTGCACTTGCAACTGCTAGATTAATTTTCTTATTCATTTGAATCTCCATAAAATTTAAAATGACCTTAAAAACTCTAAGACCTTTCAAAACATTTCCTGTGGTTAAAATTAAACTTACCAGGAACGTTGGACACATTATGACAAACAAGTGACTTCGTAATCAAGTATTTTGTGACTTTATTGTTACATTTATCTTTAATTTGTTGCATAAAAACAACAAAAGAGTCTTAAGTAACTGTTAATAAATGAATTTTTTATAATTTTGATGCGGCTTTAATTGCAAACCGATCGGTCATACCCGCAATATAGTCTGCAACTACCCTTTGATGGTTATCAGTCCGATTTATGGAAAAATTTTCTGGGATAGCTTTAGGTTCTTTAATATAGTGAGCAAATAGTTTTTCGATTGTTTTGCCAGCATTTTGTGTCATTTTTGCAACATGAGGGTGCTCATACATTGCGTGCCTCAAAAATTGCTTCAACTCTTGCTGTTCTTGTTTAATAGAAGCCGAAAAATCAATTAAATGAGGTGAAATTCTTACATCGTCTATACTCTTGGGTTGATAAAAATCAAGATTCTTTTGGCTCTGAGAGCAAACATCCTCAATTAATATGTGAATCATGCGCCTCACCACCTCGTTAATTTTCTGACTATCATTAATATCAGAATATATATCATCAACCTCTTTGGCGCAGCGGCCAAATAAAGTATTTTTTATAAGAGCTTTGAAATCTAAAAGGCCAGAACGATAGCCATCATCAACATCATGATTATTATAGGCAATTTCATCAGCAATATTAACGATCTGTGCTTCAAGTGAGGGTTGTTGTTTTTTAATAAATCTATCACCAATCAAACCAAGAGTTTTTGCATTATTAACTGAACAATGCTTCAAGATTCCTTCACGAGATTCAAAAGTTAAATTTAAGCCATCGAAACTAGCATATCTTCTCTCCAGATAATCTACCACGCGTAAGGACTGAAGATTATGCTCAAAACCACCATGTACTTTCATACAATTATTTAATGAATCCTGTCCAGCATGGCCAAAAGGAGTGTGTCCCAAGTCGTGAGCCAGAGCAATTGTCTCTGCCAGGTCCTCGTGACATCCCAACGTTCTAGAAATGCCCCTTGAAATTTGAGAGACTTCGATCGAATGCGTTAAACGAGTTCGGAACATATCCCCCTCATGATTAACAAAAACTTGAGTTTTATATTCTAGTCTACGGAAAGCGGAGGAATGAATAATTCTATCTCGGTCGCGCTGGAAATCATTGCGCGAATTAGATTTACTTTCTTCATATTGCCGACCTAATGTTTTTATTGGGTCAGCAGCGTAAGGTTTTAATATCATGAAAAATTTTAAGAAAAATTGTGGGTTAAAGTTTTACTTAAAATTTCTGGATCATATTCATTAGTGAGCATCGCTTCTCCGATCGCAGTCTGTAAAACTAGATTGATCTGGTTCCCTTTAGTTTTTTTATCAGACATCATCAGATCAAGAAATTTCTTCTCAGAAATATCTGGCGGAGTGATCGGAAGACCAGCAAGCTCAATTAATTGAATAATTCTTAAGTATTCTGGAGTTCTGAGCCACCCAAGTTCTTTTGACATAAAGGCAGCCATAATCATACCAATTGCAACTGCTTCACCATGAAGCCAATTGCCATAACCCATTTCATTTTCAATTGCATGCCCAAAAGTATGTCCTAAATTAAGAGTTGCACGAATATTCTTATCAGATTCAAGCTCATCAGCCTCAACTACTTCCGCTTTATTTGTGCATGAGCGCTCAACTGCTTCAATCAAGCTAGCCGAGTCTTTATTAGTTAATTTTTTCATATAAGTTTCAAGCCAATTAAAAAATTCTAGATCTCTAATAAGTCCGTACTTAATAACTTCCGCTAACCCTGCTGATAATTCTCTTTGGGGTAAAGTATTTAATAAATTGATGTCTGCCACAACACATTTAGGCTGATAAAATGCACCAATCATGTTTTTTCCTAAACTATGGTTAATGCCGGTTTTGCCTCCAACAGAAGAATCAACTTGCGACAATAACGTAGTAGGGATTTGTATAAAATCAACACCACGCATAAAGCTTGCAGCAGCAAATCCACAAATATCTCCAACTACACCTCCCCCAAGAGCTATAAGAAGAACATCACGTCCAGCTTTATTTTTAAGAAGTTCATCATATATTAGGTTGAGTGTATCTAAATTTTTATAAGATTCGCCGTCTGGAAGAATAATAGGAATAATCTTTTTATCCTTACCTAAAGTCTGAGTAAGAATATTTAGATATAACGGTGCAACTATATCGTTGGTAACAATTGCAATGGTTTTAGCTTTTGCATGTCTTTGAAAAATTTCTTTGTCATTCAATAAATTATGACCTATATATATAGGATAACTTCTATCGCCCAAATTAATATTTAATGTCTTCATAGTTGTTTAATAATTATCTCAATTTCATTAGCAATATCTGTAGCTCGCTTCTTTTTAGTTTCGATTACATAGTCTGAAATTGATTTATATATTGGGTCACGCTCTTTTAAAAGATTTTTTAATTTATCCTTGATATCAACTCCTTGAAGCAGTGGCCTTGTCAAATCAGATTTTAATCGGCTCGCTAACAAATCATAATCTGCTTTCAAATAAATTACTAAACCATTTTTCACTAAAAGTTTTTGATTGATTTCTTCAAGAATAATTCCGCCCCCAGTTGCTAAAATAATATTTTTCATTGTTACTAGCTCTTCTAATACTTTTGTTTCCCTCTTTCTAAAGCCCTCTTCTCCCTCATATTCAAATATTAAAGGAACTCTAACTCCCGTTCTTTCCTCAATCAAATGATCGCTATCGATAAAAGATTTTCCTAGTTTTTTAGAGGCTAATTTTCCGACGGTCGTTTTTCCTGACCCCATTAATCCTACCAAATAAATATTATTTACATTTTTTATCATTTAATTTTATACATTATGCAATATTTAGACATAGTAATATTATTCTTAATCACTATAATAAACGTTTATCTGTAAAAATATATTTTTTCATCAATGCTATCAACATTAAAAAATTTTTTAATCCGGGCATTTCTGGCTGGGCTTTCAACAGTGGCTATGGTATTTTTTGTAGCTCTACTCATATACCCCTCATTACCGAATATTGATCGTCTATCAGAATACAGACCAAAACAACCTCTCCAAATTTTTTCTTCTGATGGAGCATTAATTGCTGAGTTTGGGGAAGAACGCCGAGAATACACATCAATAAAAACCGTCCCTCAAAAAATGATCAATGCTATCATCGCCATAGAAGATAGACGTTTTTTTGAACATCCAGGTTTTGATATAATTGGGGTAATACGTGCGGCCCTAAAGAATCTAACCGGGCAAAGCCATGAGGGGGCAAGTACTATCACAATGCAAGTAGCAAGAAATTTCTTTCTTTCCTCCGAAAAAACATTAAAGCGAAAAATAAATGAAGTCTTACTCGCAATTAAAATTGAAAGAAATCTGTCAAAAGAGGAAATACTAGGGCTTTATATTAATCAAATTTATTTGGGTCAACGTTCCTTTGGTTTTTCTGCAGCCGCAGATACTTATTTTGATAAAGATTTATCCGAATTAAATTTAGCAGAAACTGCCTTATTAGCTGGGCTTCCAAAAGCACCGAGTCGCTACAATCCATTTATTAATCCTGATCGTGCAATAAAAAGGCAACAAGCAGTATTATTTAGTATGAAAAGGCATGGATTTATTGATAACCCAACCTATATATTGGCGCTAGAAGAGCCATTAAACTTAAGGGTTTCTTCTCTAAAAAGAGAGCTGAGAGCAGATTATATTGCTGAAATGGTTCGTAAAACTCTATATGAAGAGTTAGGAGAGAAGATTTATACCAGTGGATTAAAAGTCTATACAACACTTAAGAAGAAAAACCAACGCTTCGCAAAACAAGCTGTCAAAAATGGCATTATTAATTTTATTAACCGTCATGAATTATCTCCCAACGAGAGCTTTATTGATTTAGATGAAAAATCATTTGAAGACGAAAAAGAAAGGACAAAATATCTAGTAAATAAACTTCGACTTATTCCTACCTACAATAATTTTATTCCAGGAGTAATTTTAAAAACACAGCCACAAAAAGTTGAGGCACTCCTCAAAAATGGGAAGAAAATTAGTGTCTTTCGAAGAGGCTTAACACTTCTTAAAGATGATCTAAAAAAAGAAAATATTGATGAAAAAATTATCAAGCCTGGATCTGTAATTCGTTTTGTTAAAAATTATGGCAGATGGGTTGCCACTCAGCTGCCAGAAGTTGAAGCATCATTAGTTTCAATGGATCCTCAAACGGGAGCTATTCTTGCCCTAGTTGGTGGATTTGATTTTCATCGTAATAAATATAATCATATTACCCAATCGCAAAGACAACCAGGATCAATATTCAAGCCTTTTATTTATTCTGCTGCCCTTGAAAAAGGAGTCAATGCAGCTACATTAGTTAATGATAGCCCACTCTCCATTAGTGCAAGGGAACTTAATACTAATCAAGCATGGGAGCCACAAAATTATAATGAAAAATACACAGGGCCAATGCGCCTTCGAAAAGGACTCGCACTTTCTAAAAATTTAGTAGCCATTAGGGTCTTGCGCTATATTGGGCCTAAATATGCACAGGACTATATAACTCGGTTTGGCTTTGACAAAAAGAAACATCCTCCTTACCTATCAATGGCTTTAGGAGTTGGAGAGGTTACTGCATTAGAAATGGTTTCTGCCTATGGAGTATTTGCTAATGGTGGTTATTTAAAAAAACCTTATTTTATTGAAAAAATTATTGACTCTGAGGGCAGAAAAATAAAAAACAGTTCAAAACTTATGAATGATGAGACCCCACGTATTATCGACCCAAGAAATGCCTTTATTATGACAGATATGCTTAAAGAAGTTATTAACACAGGAACAGGTAGAAAAGCTAAGCGGCTAAAACGTTCAGACATTGGTGGGAAAACTGGGACTACTAACGATTTAATCGATGCATGGTTTGCAGGATTTAATCCTGATATTGTAACTGTTACCTGGATGGGTTATGACCAACCAAAACCATTAGGTAAAAAAGAGACTGGGGCACGAGCCGCCCTTCCAATATGGATAGATTATATGGAGCCTATTTTGGACCAATATCCAATTAAATTGTTAGCTGAGCCAGAAGGTATTACTCCGTATAAAATTAATCCAGACAATAGTTTAATAGTAAAACCATCAGAAAAAGGTTTCTACGAATACTTTTATGATGAATTTAAACCCCAAAGTAATGCTTATTTTATGATTAATTAACTATGGTAAGAGCTCAGACAAAACAAGCAAGGATAATTATTGCGAATCGGGCAGCTGAAATTATTATGGAAGAGGGCATCACAGATTATCACTTTGCTAAAAAGAAAGCCGCAAGATATTTGGGCTATAAATCCTCAGATCTTCTTCCTTCAAACGATGAGATTGATTATGCGCTAAATGAATACCAAAAAATTTACCAAGTAGATATTGATGTGTCACTAATTGAGAAGATTAAGAATGAGGCTCTCTTGATAATGGAATTATTTAAAAATTTCAACCCTCATCTTTTAGGTCAATTAATTGATGGTCTGATACCAAAATATCCGATCCTACAAATAAATTTATATACTGACAATATGAAAGAAATAGAATATTTACTTTTAAATAATAATATTATGTTTGATTTAAAAGATAAAAATATCTCAGAAAAAAGAACGAAAAAAAAATCTCTCAGAAATATCCCTATTATTAAGATTGATGGGCGTTGCTTTCCAATAGAATTAAAAATTCTTGATGAAAACGACCTTAAATTAAAAAAAAATCTTAATATTATTAATGGACAAGGTACAAATCTAGAAGACCTTAAGAAAAACCTAAAGATAAATTAAGTCTTTAGATATCGGGCAACCTGTAATGCAAAGTAAGTTAAAATTGCATCGGCACCTGCTCTTTTAAATGCTATTAATGATTCTATTATGATTTTATCTTCCTCCAACCACCCCTTTTGAGAAGCAGCTTTAATCATGGCATATTCACCGCTAACTTGATAAACAAATGTAGGCTTTCCAAAGGCATCCTTTACTCTATATAGGACATCTAGATAAGGCATACCCGGTTTAATCATTACCATATCAGCGCCCTCATTAATATCCAACTCCGCCTCATATAGGGCTTCATCACTATTTGCTGGATCCATTTGATAAGTTTCTTTAGAAGCCTTCCCCAACGACATTCCTGACCCTACCGCTTCACGAAAGGGCCCGTAAAATGCAGAGGCATACTTTGCTGAATAAGCAAGAATTTTTGTATTAAAAAATTGTTTATCTTCCAATGCTTTTCTAATCTTACCGACGCGAGCATCCATCATATCTGAGGGGGCTACAATATCTGCTCCGGATTTTGCATGAGACAAAGCTTGTTTGACTAGCACTTCAACTGTTTCATCATTTAAAATATTACCTTTATTATCCATCAGACCATCTTGCCCATGAGAGGTATAAGGATCTAAGGCAATGTCAGTGATAACACCTAACTCAGGCAGATTTTTTTTTAATTCTATGACAGTTCTTTGTACTAAACCATTTGGATTAAATGACTCTGTAGCGCTATCAGATTTAAATTGATCTTCAATAACAGGAAACAATGCAATTGCTGGAATTCCTAACTCAAAACATTCAGTGGCTTCTAAAATAATCTGGTCAATACTTTGCCTAAAAATTCCAGGCATAGATTGAATTTCTTGTCGAATTCCATTCCCTTCAGTTATAAACATTGGATAAATAAGATGATTAACAGACAATTGACTCTCTCTCATTAATCTTCGAGAAAAATCATCATTTCTCATTCGCCTTGGTCTAATGGTAGTAGTCATTTTTGTAATAATGCCTTTAAGGATTGTCCAGGATTTTCATCTCGCATAAATGCTTCCCCTACTAAAAAAGTAAAAATACCATTTTCGTTCATTAAACAAATATCCTCATGATTAAATATGCCTGATTCAGTGATTGGAATTTTATCTTTTGGAATTTGTGAGACAAGATCTATTGTTGTTTGAAGAGTCACTTCAAATGTCTTTAAATTTCTATTATTTATTCCCACTAATGGAGTTGAAAGTTGGAGAGCTTGTTCTAATTCTTTTTCATCATGAGACTCTACTAAGACTGACATCCCCAAGCTATGTGCTATTAATTCAAAGTCTCTCAGTTGAGATAAATCTAATGCTGCTACAATCAAAAGAATACAATCTGCGCCCAATGCCTTTGATTCATAGATTTGATAGGGATCTATAATAAAGTCTTTTCTCAGCACAGGAAGCTGACATACTTTTTTAACATCCTGAATGTAATGAGGGCTGCCTTGGAAATATTTCACATCAGTCAAAACTGATAAACAACTTGCCCCACCTTGATCATATGATTTTGCAATTTCTTTTGGTTTAAAATCTTCTCGAATAATCCCCTTAGAAGGGCTGGCTTTTTTTATTTCTGCAATTACAGAAGAAAGTTTATTCTCTTGTTGTATTTGGATTGCTTTGACGAAATCTCTTTCGTCAGAGATTTGAGCAATTTGATCATCTAATGTACTTTTTGATAAAATAACTTTAGACGCAGAAATTTCAATCTTTTTTGTATCTAATATTTTATCTAAAATGTTATGCATTAGACAATGTTATCAATTCTTTTAGTTTAAGAAGTGCTGCACCTGAATCAATGACTTTATTTGCCTTTTTTATACCGGTCTCAATATCGTCAACTAAACCGCTTACGTATATAGCTGCACCAGCATTTAGTAATGAAATATTCCTTGCTGTAGAGGATTTTCCGTTCAAAATATCTAACATCATAGCCTTGGAATGAGCCACATCATCAACCTTAATATCGTCTAACTTGCCTAATGGAATATCATAGTCACTTGGATTAATAACATATTCTTTAATTTCCTTGTTCCTCAATTCTGCTACAAATGTTTTTCCTGTAATGGAAATTTCATCCATGCCATCTTCGCCACTAACTATCATAACGTGGGTACTACCTAGTTTTTCTAACACTCTTGCCAATACTGGTGTTAGGCTTTTTTGGTAAACACCTAGTATTTGCTGTTTTGCACTAGCAGGATTAGTTAGCGGCCCTAATAAATTGAATATCGTTCTTACGCCCAAATCTTTTCTTATGGGAGCTACGTATTTCATTGCAGGATGATAGTTTGGAGCGAACATAAAACCAATACCAATTTTATTTACAATACTAGCAATTTGTAAATGATTTAAATTAACATTAACTCCAAGCGCCTCTAAAACATCTGCGCTTCCACACTTAGAAGAAACCGATCGACCTCCGTGTTTAGCAACTTTCACGCCTGCTGCTGCTGCAATAATTGCACTTATAGTTGAAACATTGAATGTTTGAAGGCTATCACCTCCCGTTACACAGGTATCAACTAGGTGCTGAGTGTCTTCTATCGTAACCTTATTTGAGTGTTTTCTCATAACAGAAGCAGCGCCTGTAATCTCATCAATACTCTCACCCTTAATTTTTATCCCAATTAATATACTTGCAATTTGAGCTGGCGTTAAATTTCCAGTCATTAGCTCATTCATAATTACCGACATATCATCGAAAGAGATATTCTTACCCTTCGATAAATTATTTAAACAATATTTAAAATGTTCACTCATATTTTTTTACAAAATTAGACAGAAGGTCATGCCCATATTCTGTCAGAATTGATTCAGGATGAAATTGTACTCCTTCTATAGGTAGTGACTTATGTTGTATTCCCATAATCTCTTGATCCTCTGTCCATGCTGTAATATCAAAACAATCTGGAATAGATTCTTTTTCAATAACTAAAGAATGGTATCGCGTCGCGGTAAAGGGATTACTTATTCCCTTAAATACTCCCTCATTTGTATGATGAATTGGTGAAGTTTTTCCATGCATAATTGTTTTTGCGTAAGTAATTTTTCCCCCAAAAGCTTGGCCAATAGTTTGGTGCCCAAGACAGACACCTAAAATTGGAACCTCTTCTTTAAAATGATTTACAACCTCCAAAGAAATGCCTGCTTCGTTTGGAGAACATGGCCCAGGAGAAATAACAATAAACTTTGGATTGATAGTCTTAATTTCTTCTATAGATATTTGATCATTACGGTACACAGAAACTTCTTGGCCTAACTCTCCGAAGTATTGGACTAGGTTATAAGTAAAAGAATCGTAATTATCGATCATAAGCAACATTTTTTATTCGTCCAATCCAGATTGAGCTAGTTCAGCCGATCGTAAAATTGCTTTTGCTTTATTTTGCGTTTCTACCCATTCATTTTTAGGTACTGAATCAGATACTATGCCTGCCCCTGCTTGAACATAAAGTACATTATCTTTAATAACTGCCGTCCTGATTGCAATTGCAACATTCATGTCACCATCAAATCCGAGATAACCTACGGCTCCTGAATAAACACCTCTCTTAGTTTTTTCTAATTCATTAATAATTTCCATAGCCCTAACTTTTGGCGCTCCACTAACAGTTCCAGCTGGAAATGAAGCTTTTAAAACGTCAATTGCAGATAATTTATTTTTAATGGTGCCTTCAACATTAGAAACAATATGCATTACATGGGAGTACTTCTCAATTATCATTCTATCTGTAACATTTACAGTTCCAGTTTTTGCAACTCTTCCTACATCATTTCTACCTAAATCCATTAATTGAACATGCTCCGCAATTTCTTTTGGGTCTGCTAACAAATCTTTTTCAAATTGAGCATCCTCAGCCTCATCTTTACCTCTTGGCCTTGTTCCTGCAATTGGTCTTACAGTAACTTTCTCGCCGACTAAAGTAACTAAAATCTCCGGAGAAGCACCAACTACATAATGATCACCCATGTGGTAGAAAAACATATAAGGGGATGGGTTTAGGCTACGTAGAGTACGATATAAGGACAACGGATTTGATTCAAAAGACTTAGTCATTCTCTGAGATAAGACTACTTGCATAATATCGCCATCAAAAATATATTGCTTAACTTTTTCTACTGCTGCTTTGAATTCATCTTCTCCAAATTCTGAGACCACTTCAGATAAATTGTTATTGCCAGAATCAGCACTCTCAAAAGAAGCGAAAGGTGAAGGTCCAGATTGTAATTTACCTATTAATGCTCGAAGATTTTCTAAGCCTAATTCATAGGCATCAGGAATTGAAGGGTCAACATAATTAATAATAAATAATGTTCCAGATATATTATCAAATACTACAATCTCATCTGAAAGCATTAACAGAATATCAGGTAAGTCTAACTTATCCTCCACAAAGTTTTTACATAACTTCGGTTCAATATATTTAATAGTTTCATACCCAAAATAACCAGCAAGGCCTCCCGAAAATCTTGGTAAATCTAAATCAGTTGGCACTTTAAAATTAGCCATAAAGTTATCGATAAAATCTAATGGATTTTCGTCGTTAATCTCTTTCTTTACTTTATTATCTTCTAGAATCAGAATTTTATTATCATTAATTTGTATTCTCAATTTTGACGGAAGGCCAATTATTGAATATCGTCCAAATTTATCCCCACCCTCAACAGATTCTAATAAATAACTATATGGTTGGTTTGCTAATTTTGCATAAACTGAAAGGGGCGTATCTAAATCTGCAAAGCTTTCTAAAACTAAAGGTATTCTATTAAATCCTTGTTCTTTATATTCCTGAAATTTTTCTTTTGTTAGCGTAGTAAACATTTTCTTAATTTATAATTGTTACCAGATCATTTAAATTTTCTATTGCCAAATCCACTTTATCAGATTCAATTGATTCCCCATATTGATATCCGTAAGGGACAGTTACCACATAGGTACCTGCAGAGAATCCAGCTTCAATATCATTACATGAATCGCCCACCATTATCGCTTCTTTTGGCTCTAATTCTAACTTATCACAACTGTAATGAAGTGGCATAGGATCTGGTTTTTTTTTACTAACTGTATCTCCTGATACAACTAAATCCAAATAAGCAATTAATCCAGATTTTTTAAGGATCGCATGAGTATAAATTTCCGGTTTATTTGTGACGCAAGCTAAACTTAATTTCTTCTTCTTAAGCTTTATTAATGTTTCTTTTACGCCATCATAAGGCAAACTTTGGGCAGCTTTTAAAATATAATATTTATCAAATAATTTTCTTGCTTTTTTAAACAAAACTTCGGGGTTTTTATTAGATGAATATGAAATTGATTTTCTAACTAAATTATCTGCCCCTTTACCAATAAAACTTTTAATAACATTACTTTCTAGGCCTTGCAAATCAATATCTTTTAACATTTTATTTGTTGCAAAACTTAACTCTGGTGCAGTATCAAATAAAGTCCCATCTAAATCAAAAAAAACACCTTTTATATTAGTAAATTTTTTCAAATTAAACTTTTGACAAAGAGGATCTTAATGATTTAAGAATAGTGTCATAGCCATTTGGGTCGTCAGCATTTGCTGCTTTAAAAATTGCCGACCCTGCAACAAAAGTGTCGGCTCCAGCTTTAGCAATTTCAGCTATATTATCTGCATTAACACCTCCATCTACTTCCAACCAAATTTCACGACCAGTTTTTTCAGTGTATTCATCAATTTTTTTTCTAGCCATTCTGAGTTTATTAAGAGTCTCTGGAATAAATTTTTGCCCGCCAAAGCCAGGATTTACTGACATTAAAAGAACCATATCAACTTTATCCATGACGTAATCCAAATAATCTAATGAGGTCGCAGGATTAAATACTAATCCAGATTTACAACCAGATTCTCTAACTAATGAGAGACTTCTATCAATATGGTCAGATGCTTCCGGATGAAATGTAATAATATTAGCTCCTGCTTTTGCAAAATCTGGAATAATTCGATCAACAGGCTTCACCATTAAATGTACGTCAATGATTGCATCAGTGACAGGCCGTATTGCTTCACAAACTAGAGGGCCAATGGTTAAATTAGGTACATAATGATTATCCATTACGTCAAAATGTACAATATCTGCTCCAGAAGCAATTACATCTTGAATTTCTTGGCCCAATTTTGCAAAATTTGCAGATAAGATGCTTGGGGCGATTCTAAATGTTTTATCCATATAGTATGTCTTCCTAATTTAAAAGTGGTTAATTTATTGTAAAATAAGTATCTTACCCTTTTTTAACAAATAATATAAAGCGAGCGCAACATAATAATATGAATTTAAACGTTATTGGTCTTAATCATAAAACAGCGCCGCTGGAACTAAGAGAGAAATTTGTTTTTCAAACAGATCTTTTAACTGAGGCCCTAATAGAGATAAAAAAAACTTTCTCAACTGAAGTCGTTATTTTATCGACTTGTAATCGAACTGAGATTTATTTTACTTCTAACAAAGTAAGCCGAATTATTAAATGGCTTGCTAATTATCATCAAATTTCTACAGCAAACTTAAAAAAACATTTGTATCACTTTAATAATCTTAATGCTGTGTCTCATGCATACGCTGTTGCTTCAGGTATCGATAGTATGATTCTTGGAGAAACACAGATTTTAGGGCAAATAAAACAAGCATCAAAACTTGCAGAATATGCCGGGACTCAAGGGAAAATACTATCTAATTTATTTCAAAAAACCTTTGAAACTGCAAAAAAAGTCAGAACTAAAACACATATAGGGGCAAGTAGTACAACTATTGCATCCTGTATTTTTAGGTTGGCAAAAAAAATATTCGGAAATATAGACAATACTAATATTTTATTTGTAGGTGCCGGCGAAATGAACGAGCTTTGTGCTAAATACTTTTCTGATCAAAGTCCTCAAAAAATTGCTATTGCAAACCGTTCTATTGAAAAAGCCAAAAAACTAGCAATTAAAACAAACGCAGAGGCTATATTGATTGGAGATATAAATCACAAAATATATCAATATGACATTGTAATTAGCTGTACTGGTAGTCAACTTCCAATAATTGGGCTTGGCTTAATTGAAAAGTCTATCAAACTTAGAAAGCATAAGCCGATGCTTTTAATTGACCTAGCAGTTCCCAGAGATATTGAAGCAGAAATAAGTGAACTTGACGATATATTTTTTTACACATTAGATAATCTAGCTGAAATGGCTCAAGATGGCATAAAAAATAGAAAAGAGGCTGTAAAAGATGCTGAAAATATTATCGCAAAATATGTCAATGAATATAATGATAAGTTAAATCAGAAAATCATCAGTCCGAGCATAAAGTTACTAACTGAACAATTTGAAGACTTTCGAACAAAAGAATTATTAAAAGCTCAAAAAGAGTTAAAGTTGGGTAAACCCATAGATGATGTCCTTAATAAATTTAGCAAAAACTTATCTAAAAAATTTTTACATCTTCCCACCAAAGCTCTAAATGAATCGGCGGCTGAAAGCAATCATGAAGCCATGGATTTAATAAAAAATATATATAAATTAAAAGACTAAAAAAATATGAAACCTTCAATGCAAAATAAATTAATTGTTCTTAAAGATCGTATTGAAGAATTAAATAAAGAATTAAGTAGCTCTGAAGTAACTAAGGATATGGAAAGATTCAAAAAAATATCTAAAGAACATTCTGATATACAACCAGCAGTAGATATTTATGAAGAATTTATTAGGCGGTCCCAAGACATTGAGGATGCAAAAGAAATGTTATTAGATCCTGAAATGAAGACATTTGCACAGGATGAAATAGACAAAGGAAAAGAGCAATTAGAAAAAATTGATGCTCAACTACAAACACTTCTTCTTCCAGTGGATCCAAATGACGAAAAAAATATTTTTCTTGAGATTCGAGCAGGGGCTGGCGGAGATGAATCTGCACTCTTTGCTGGAGATATTTTTAGAATGTACAGTAGATTTGTTGAAAGAATGAAATGGCAATTAGAAATTATTTCAATAAACGAATCCGAAGTTGGGGGGTACAAGGAAGTAATTGCAAAAATTATTGGGCAAGGTGCATACTCAAAATTAAAATTTGAATCTGGGGGTCATAGAGTTCAGCGAGTGCCTGACACTGAAACACAAGGTAGAATCCACACATCTGCTTGTACTGTTGCAGTTCTTGCAGAAGCAGACGAAATAAGTGATGTAGAAGTTAACCCTGCCGATATTCGAATTGATACCTATAGAGCTTCTGGGGCAGGTGGACAACATATTAACAAAACAGATTCTGCAGTCAGAATAACTCATTTGCCAACAGGCATTGTTGTTGAATGTCAGGATGATCGATCACAGCATAGAAACAAGGCTCAAGCCATGAGTATTCTTGCTGCAAAAATAAAGGATGCTCAAGTAAGAGATCAAGAATCAAAAATTGCAACTGAACGAAAATCATTAATCGGTAGTGGCGATCGTAGCGAAAGAATTCGCACATATAATTTTCCTCAAGGACGAATAACAGATCACCGTATTAATTTAACTTTATACAAAATAGACTTTATTATGGATGGTGATTTGAATGATTTAATCCAAGCATTAACAACCGAACATCAGGCTGACCTTTTAGCTCAACTTGATCAAGACTAAAAATGAGCACATTAAGCTCGATTCAAAAAGAAATAACTAGCAGTCTTGCCATAAAATTAGGGCTGTCAACTAGGGAAAGTTTAATTGAGGCAAAATTTATTTTAGAATATGTCCTAAAAAGAACATATGCTCAGCTTTATTCAGATAGATCCATTATCTTACTTAAAGAAGAAGAGCTTTATATTAGAAATATTATTAAGCAAAGATTACAAAAAAAACCCTTAGGCTACATTTTAAAAGAGTGGGACTTTTACGGAGAAACTTTTCTTATTAATAGCGATGTATTGATACCAAGACAAGACACAGAACTATTAATTGATCTTATTTTTAAAGAATATAAAAAAGAAACCCAAATAAATATCTGTGATCTCGGAACAGGCAGTGGAATTATTGGTATTACGCTAGCAAGGCGATTCAAAAATTCGCAGATTATGCTTACTGATACCTCAAAAGAAGCACTAATTATTGCGCAAGAGAATATTAATAAATTTAAACTTAAAAATGCTAAGACTTTATACAGTAATTGGTATAGTGAGTTCCCAGAAGTAGAATTTGATCTTATTGTTAGCAACCCCCCTTATATTGACATTGATGATCCTTTTTTGAAAAAAGATAATTTACAATATGAGCCAGAAAAAGCTCTTTTTTCAGGAAATCATGGCTATGCTGATATTGAAATAATAGTAAATAATGCTCGTGATTATTTAAAAGAAGGTGGGCAACTCATGATTGAACATGGTTATAATCAATCTAACCTTGTGAAATTAATATTTGAGAACGCAAAATTTTTATCCATTAAACAGCACCTGGATATTAATTCAAAAATTAGAGTAACATCAGGTCTAGTTTAATTTAATGCTGTATTGGAATTCCAATAGTATAATTTAAAAATGAAAGAAAAAAATTCAGTTGGTATCGTCAAATCAAAAAATTTTATATGTAAGAATCCCTTAAAGTTAGATAGCGGAGTTTTACTTAATGAATTTGAGTTGACCTATGAAACCTATGGAAAATTAAATGCTAAACACGATAATGCCGTATTAGTTTGTCATGCTTTATCTGGGAATCATCACCTTGCTGGTCGCTATTCTTCTAGTGATAAATATCCTGGTTGGTGGGATAGCCTTATTGGACCAAATAAACCATTAGATACAAATAAATTCTTTGTGATTGGTGTCAATAATTTAGGAGGAAGCCATGGAAGCACTGGTCCAAAATCAATCAACCCTAAAACTAAAAAACCTTGGGGCTCAACATTTCCTATAATAACAATTCAAGATTGGATTAATTCTCAAAACGAATTAATCAATCATCTAGGTATTTCAAAGTTATCTGGTGTTTTAGGTGGAAGTCTTGGAGGGATGCAGGCAGTTCAATGGAGCATCCAATACCCAGAGAAAGTAAAGAATGCAATTGTAATTGCTGCAGCACCTAATTTAACTGCTCAAAATATTGCATTTAATGAAGTAGCTCGTCAGGCAATAGTCACTGACACTTCATTTAATAAAGGTGATTATTATAAGTTAGGAGTTACTCCTAAAATGGGATTACGAATTGCTAGAATGCTGGGCCATATTACCTATTTATCTGACGATGTCATGGGACAAAAATTTGGACGAAAAATAAAAAATACAGAATATCAATATAACCTTGATACAGAGTTTGAGATTGAATCTTACTTAAATTATCAGGGAGATAAATTTGCTAATGAATTTGACGCAAATACATATATTCGTATGACTAAAGCATTAGATTACTTTGACCCCACTAATGGCAATAAGAGAAAATTAAGTTCTGTTTTTAAAGAAATACAATCAGAATTCCTAATCATTTCTTTTACAAGTGATTGGCGCTTTTCTCCCAAACGCTCTAAAGAAATAGTAAAGGCTCTGCTCGATAATAATATTAAAGTAAGTTATGCAGAAATAACTGCAACTAGCGGGCATGATGCTTTTCTTATGTCTGATGATAGATATCATAATATTTTAAGATCGTATTTTAAAAGAATGTTAGGGGTGAAATGAGTATTACTAAAAAGTCTTCACGATATGATTTTTCAATCATCGCAAATTGGGTACCTTCAGATTCAAAAGTTTTAGATTTAGGCTGTGGTGATGGCGAGCTTTTAAATTACTTAAAGGCAAAAAAAAATGTCACGGGATTTGGCGTTGAAAAAGATGAATTAAATTGGTTAGATGCTTTAAAAAATAATATTGACGTAATTCAATTAGATATTGAATCAGGTCTTTCAGAATTTGAAACAAATTCATTTGATGTAGTTATATTATCTAAAACAATTCAATCCATGCAGAATACTGAAATAGTGATAAAAGAAATGTTAAGAATAGGTAAGCATGTGATTGTTACATTTCCCAATTTTGGATACTGGAAAAATAGGCTACAGATTTTAAGTGGGAAAATGCCTACCTCCGACGAATTACCTTATGCCTGGTTTGATACACCTAATATTCACTTATGTACGATTGAAGATTTTGATAATTTTTGTCAAAAGTATCGGTTTAAAATTACCGACCGAAAAATATTAACAGATAAAAAATCAGTAGAAATTCTTCCTAACATTTTTGGGGCTCTAGCTTTATATAAATTAGTTTCAAAATAAAATAATGGTAAAACCAACCAATTTATTAAACAGCTTCTTAACTAAGAAAATTATTATTTGCTTCTTTACCGGCTTCACTTCAGGATTGCCACTATATATTTTTATCAGCCTCTTTCCTGCATGGTTTTATGAGAGTGGTCTAGACCTTAAAGAAATAGGTCTTTTAAGCGCATGCATGGCCCCGTACTTTGCAAAATTTGCATGGGCACCTTTATTTGATCGCTATACACTTCCAATGGGAAGAAGAAGAGGGTGGCTAATTATTTTTCAAACCTTATTGCTTTTTTTAATTGCATTATGTGGCTTTTTCAATCCAGCTTTACATACTAATACTATCGTAGTTATTTCACTAGGCATTGCCTTTTTTAGTGCAAGCCAGGATGTTGTGATTGACGCTTATAGAAGAGAATTGCTTCTTGATAGAGAGCTAGGTCTTGGTAATGCAGTTCATGTAAATACTTATAGATTTTCTAGTTTAGTACCAGGTGCACTGGCTTTAATATTAGCTGATTTCTTTCCTTGGGAATTTGTATTTTCTATTACGGCTTTATTTATGATTCCTGGAATTATTCTCACTATTATAATTTCTGAGCCTAAACTTAAATCTTCACCACCAAAAACATTAAAAGAAGCAGTAAAGGATCCATTTAAAGAATTTATAGAGCGAAAAGGTGCCAAGACTGCTTTACTTATTCTGTTATTTATTTTTCTTTATAAAATTGGAGATAGCATGGCAACTACACTCTCTACCCCATTTTATCTTGGTCTTGGCTTTACAAAAACAGAAATTGCAATAATTGTAAAAAATGTAAGTCTATGGACAGGTTTTGCTGGTGGCATTCTTGGTGGAATATGGATGATTAAATTAGGGATAAATCGAGCATTATGGATTTTTGGATTTTTACAAATGATTACAATACTAGGCTTTGCTTGGCTAGCAAATATTGGATATGACACAACTATATTAGCAATAGTTGTTGCATTAGAATTTTTTGCGGCTGGCTTAGGAACGATAGCGTTTGTTTCATTTATTGCTAAAACTACTAACCCTAGATATACCGCGACCCAATTTGCCCTATTCACAAGTATTGGCGTTGGGGCAGTTAAATTAGCTTCTGCATTAACGGGATATTTAGTCGATTTTTTTGGTTGGTATTATTTCTTTATCTTTTGTTTTTTATTGGCAATTCCAGGAATGCTTCTTCTATTTAAAATTGCTCCATGGAATCAATCCGAAGCATCATAATTAATAATTAATGGTGCATGATCACTAAATCTTTGTTTTTTTAATATTGTTGCTCTCTTTGCTCTCTTTGCTAATTCTTTATTCGCAATTTGATAATCAATACGCCATCCAACATTTTTTGCCCAAGCCTGACCCCTATTACTCCACCAAGTGTATCCCTCTTCCCCTTTATCAGGATATAGATTGCGATATACATCCACCCACCCTACTTTTAAGAACAAATAAGAAAGCCAAGCTCTTTCTTCTGGTAAAAATCCAGAATTTTTTTTATTCCCTTTAAAATTCTTTAAGTCTATTTCGTGATGGGCAATGTTAAAATCTCCACAGACAACAATATTTTTTCCTAATTTTATTTTCTTTTTTAAAATTATTAAGATTTTATCTAGAACTTTATATTTAAATTTTTGCCTTTCTTCACCACTTGAACCAGAGGGTAAATATACCGAAATAATAATAATGTTTTCTAAATGAATCTCAATAAAACGACCTTCATCATCTATTTCAGGAACACCACTTTTATAAATAATTTTATTAGGCTTTTCTTTGGAATATATTCCAACGCCACTATAACCCCTCTTATTTGCATAA
This sequence comes from Methylophilaceae bacterium, assembly GCA_029244935.1. Taxonomy (GTDB): domain Bacteria; phylum Pseudomonadota; class Gammaproteobacteria; order Burkholderiales; family Methylophilaceae; genus BACL14. The sequence goes on from JAQWQF010000011.1 coordinate 50,720, forward strand.
CTAAAATTACCAAAATAACCCTTTGGTGCTTTCATTTGATTATCTAAATCAACTTCATGTGCCTTTAATTCTTGAAGACAAACAAAGTCGGCATTTTGAGTTTCAAGCCAGGGATAAAGCCCTTTTCTATTTGCTGATCGAATTCCATTTAAATTTAAGGTTATAATCTTCATAAGGTAACTAAATTATATGTCATTAAATAAAACATCATTCATTGAATTAGCCATAAAAAATAATGTTCTGCAATTTGGTAATTTTATTACTAAGGCAGGCAGAGAAAGCCCCTATTTTTTTAATTTAGGTTCTTTTAATAATGGAGAAAGTCTTAAAGCCCTTGGGCAATTTTACGCTAATAAAATTATTGAAACAAATATCAAATTTGATATGTTGTATGGCCCCGCCTATAAAGGTATTCCTTTAGTAACTGCAATTGCAATTTCATTGGCAGAGCAAGGGATAAACATGCCCTATTGCTTTAATCGAAAGGAGATAAAGGATCATGGTGAAGGTGGAGTTATCGTTGGAGCTTCCATCAGTGGTAATGTTCTTATTATTGATGATGTCATTTCTGCTGGTACTTCAATTAATGAGTCAAATAAATTAATAAGGGATAATGGAGGAAATCCTGTTGGAGTATTCGTTGCCATAGACAGACTAGAAAAAGGCCCTCTTGGTTTAACTGCAACAGAAGAAGTTTCAAAAAATCTAAAGTTACCAGTTTATTCAATTATTGATTTATTAGATATTATTGACTATCTGGACCAATCAAATAATTATTTAGATGAATTAGATAAAATTAAAGAATTTCAAAAAACATACGGTATTACTTAGAAATTTTTTGTTTTAGTAGCTCACTAACCTGAGATGGGTTTGCTTTCCCCTTAGAAGCTTTCATAACCTGACCAACTAATGCATTAAATGCTTTATCTTTACCAGAGCGATATTCTTCTACCATCAGCTGATTATTTTTTAGAACTTGATCAACTAAAATATCAATTTCACCACTGTCAGAAATTTGTTTTAATCCTAGCTCATCAATTGCTTGATCAACAGTAATACTTGATTTATCCCATATAAAATCAAACACTTTTTTTGCAGCATTATTAGATATAGTTGAATCTTCAATACGCTTTATTAATTCAGCTAATCGCTGGGAGTCTATTGGAGATTGATTAATATTTATTTCTTCTTCATTAAGGCGTGAGTATAAATTTCCCAATATCCAGTTAGCGGAAAGTTTAGGATTAACCTTAGAATCTACAAGGGCGAGAAAATATTTAGTCACCTCACTATCTGATGCAATTTCAGAAGCATCATACTCAGACAGCCCTAGTTCTTTCTTAAACGATTCCTGCATCTCATCAGGTAATTTAGGCATTAATTTCTTTATTTCATCAATTTGTTCTTCTGTAACTAAAAGTGGTAATAAATCAGGGTCTGGAAAATATCTATAATCATTTGCCTCTTCCTTTGATCGCATAGCTTTTGTTTCTCCTGTTTCTGGATTAAACAAAATAGTTGCTTGATCTATTTTTCCACCATCTTCGAGAGTCTCAATTTGCCAATTTACCTCGTAATCAACTGCTTGCTTAATAAATTTAAACGAATTAAGATTTTTAATTTCTCTTCTAGTTCCAAGCACCTCTGTGCCTTTTTTCTTAACCGAAACATTGACATCACATCGAAAACTTCCTTCTTGCATATTTCCATCACAAATACCAATCCATTGAACTAACTCATGAAGCTTCTTAGCATAAGCTACCGCCTCTTCAGCAGAATTCATATCAGGTTCTGTAACTATTTCTAACAATGGAGTCCCAGCACGATTAAGATCAATTCCCGTTTTACCTTGAGAAACACCATGAGACGATTTTCCAGCATCTTCTTCCAGATGCGCCCTTAATATTCTGACATCTTTCTTTTTTTCATTTGCATTTATAGATAAGTAGCCCGGACCAACAATAGGTAACTCCATTTGACTGATTTGATAACCTTTAGGTAAATCAGGATAGAAATAATTCTTTCGGGCAAATATTGATCTTCTTGCAATTTTAGCATTTATAGCTAATCCAAGTTTTATCGCGCAGTTAACAGACTCATGATTCAATACAGGAAGCAGTCCAGGATAAGCTAAACTCACTAAGCAGGCTTGAGAATTAGGCTCATTACCATAAGCTGTAGATGCTCCAGAAAATTGTTTTGATTTTGTCTTTAGCTGAATATGAGTTTCTATCCCAATTACAATATCCCAATCCATTACTCAAACCCCTTAGCTGATTTAAGATGCCAATCTGTATTTTTTTGGAAGGAATGTGCAATATTTAATAATTTTGCCTCAGTAAAATAATTACCAATAAGCTGTAATCCAACTGGAAGATTACTAACAAATCCTGCAGGGATACTCATTGCTGGAAGCCCAGCAAGATTCGTAGAAATAGTATAGATATCTTGCATATACATGGCCAAGGGATCTTCTTTTTTTTCACCCGCATTAAACGCAACAGAAGGAGCAGAGGGGCCCATGATGACATCGCACTGTTTAAATGCATTTGTAAAATCTTCAGAAATTAATCTTCTAATTTTTTGTGCTTTCAAATAATAGGCATCATAATAACCAGCACTTAAAACATAAGTACCAATGAGAATCCTTCGCTTCACTTCTTCGCCAAAACCTTCCTGTCTAGTTTTAAAGTACATATCCGTTAAATCATCATATTCTTTAGTACGATAGCCATAGCGTACTCCATCGTATCTTGATAGATTACTCGAAGCCTCTGCCGGGGCAATGACGTAATAAACTGGGATTGCAAGATGATTGTTGGGTAGAGAAATTTCTATAATTTCTGCCCCAAGTTTTTTATATTGATCAATTGCAGCATCAATCAGAGTATGAACAGAAGAGTCTAACCCTTCACCAAAGAACTCTTTTGGAATTCCAATCTTTAGTCCTTTAATGGAACTATTTAGTTTACTCCCATAATCTTCCTTATCTCTTTCAATACTAGTTGAGTCTCTTTTATCATGACCGGACATGACATTCATCAATAAAGCACAATCTTCTGCACTAATGGCCATTGGCCCTGCCTGATCAAGGCTTGATGCAAAAGCAATCATTCCATAACGAGATACCAATCCATACGTTGGCTTTAATCCAGTAAAGCCACATAATGATGCTGGTTGTCTGATAGAGCCTCCCGTGTCTGTTCCAGTAGCAGCCGGAGCTAGTCTTGCGGCAATTGCAGATGCACTCCCCCCCGAGCTTCCACCAGGGACCAAATCTAAATTCCAAGGATTTTTTACTGGTCCAAAATATGAAGTCTCATTAGATGAGCCCATTGCAAACTCATCCATATTCGTTTTACCAATATTAACTGCACCTACTTCATTGAATTTTTCAATCACCATTGCATCATAAGGAGCAATGAAATTTTCAAGCATTTTTGATCCACAAGTTGTAGGCCAACCTTGTGAGCAAAAAATATCTTTCTGTGCAACAGGAATACCTGTAAGAGTCGACTTTTTGCCTTTAGCAATTAATTCATCTGCTTTTTTTGCCATCGTTAAGCTTTTCTCTTCATCAATACTAATAAATGCATTTAGTGAAGGATTGTGCTGCTTAATTCTTCCTAGAAAAAATTGAGTTAATTCTGCACTTGAGAAAGTCTTTTTCTCCAAATGTAAGGCAAGGGATTGAAGTGATAAATTAAGCATATTATTCAATGACTTGAGGAACAATAAATAAGTATTCTTCAGTTTCAGGAGCTAATGGCAATATATTTTTTCTTAAGTCAGATTCTGTAACCTCATCTTTTCTTAGTGGCTGAGAAATATCTAGTGCATGAGACATGGGCTCAATGTTCGCAGTATCCACTGTTTGCATCTTGTCAATCAATGACATGATTCCAACCAACTTATTTTCTAATTTTTGAGATTCTTCTTGAGAAATATTAATTCGAGCAAGATGTGCAATTTTTTCTATGTCTTTTTTTCTAATAGTCATAATAATAATATAGCGGTATAGTGATTAAATTCGATTAATCAGTTATTATACATTGCTTTAATGATGACACTATTAACGACAATTTAGACAGTAAAAAAGAAAAAATGGCCAACCGCATCAGTAATGTATTCAATAAATTTGTAGATAATGACATAGCAATAGATTTAGGTACTGCTAATACATTAATTTACCTCAAAGGTCAGGGCGTTGTTCTTGATGAGCCTTCTGTGGTTGCAGTAAGATATGAGGATGGCCCTGGTGGAGCTCAATCCAAGAAAACACTGCTTGCAGTTGGGGCCGCAGCTAAAACTATGTTGGGGCGATCACCTCAAAATATTCAGGCAACAAGGCCTATGAAAGACGGAGTAATTGCTGACTTCAATATTACCGAAGATATGATCAAGTACTTTATTAGTAGAGTTCATAATAATAATTGGTTTACTCCGAACCCAAGAATAGTTATTTGTGTTCCTTATGGTGCGACCCAGGTTGAAAGAAGAGCTATTAGAGAATCAGCAGAAAGGGCTGGAGCAAAACAAGTCTTTCTTATTGAGGAACCAATGGCAGCAGCCATAGGAGCAGGACTTCCTATTAATGAACCGACTGGCTCTATGGTTATTGATATTGGTGGCGGAACAACGGAGGTTGGTGTTATTTCCTTAGGCGGTATTGTTTATGCGAGCTCGGTAAGAGTTGGTGGTGATAAGATTGACCAATCTATTATTGATTATTTCCGACGTAATTATGGAACCTTAATTTCCGAACCAACTGCTGAAAGAGTAAAACATAATATTGGTAGCGCTTTCCCAATGACTGAATTATTAGAAATGGAGATTACTGGAAGAAATTTGTCTGAAGGGTTGCCTAGAAAAATAACAGTAAGTAGCAATGAAATATTAGAAGCAATAAATGAACCTCTTAATGCAATTGTTGGCTCAGTTAAACATGCTTTAGAAGAAACACCTCCTGAGCTTGCTGCAGATATTTCAGAAACTGCAATGGTACTAACTGGCGGAGGAGCGATGTTAAACAATCTTGATCGCCTTCTAATGGAAGAAACTGGTATGCCTGTTCTTATAGCAGAAAATCCACTCACATGTGTTGTGAGGGGATGCGGATTGACATTAGACTCTCTAGACGCATTTAAAAATTCATTTTCTTATGATTAATGAAGTCTTCAAAAAAAGAACTTAAGTTATTTAATAACGACCAATCGCCAATATTTGGTTTTATAATTTTACTATTAACCTCTTTAAGCTTAATGGGGCTTGATTACAGAAAAGGAATTCATCAAGAGATTAAAGAAAATAGTAATCATATAATTACACCAATTATTTACGTTTTAAATTTACCTAAAAATATCAGCAGATCATTTGAAAATTTATTTAAAACAAAAGCACAGTTATCAAAAAAAAATCAGGAACTAGAAAAAAAGATTGCTGATTTATCTATTGAGAATCAAAAACTCGTTCTTATTGACCAAGAAAATATACAACTACGAAAATCAATAAAAATAGCAAATACTTTAGGTTTCGATTTTGTTGACGCCGAAATTATTTTACCAAGAATTAATAACGGTAAAGAAGTTATTACAGTCGATAAAGGCATTAATCATGGTATTAAGATAGGTCAGCCGGTCATTAATAACATAGGGCTAATAGGACAAATTATATTTGTTGGAAATTCTTATAGCGAAATTAATCCGATCACATCAAAAAAATATATAGTCCCTGCCATCTTTGAAAAAGCAACGGACAATATAATTATTAGAGGAAATGGAAACAAATATTTAGAGGTCTCAATGTTTCCTGCCCATAGACAAGTTAAGATTGGGGACGTCTTAATGACATCAGGCATTGATAGTCTCTATCCTAAAGGTATTAAAATAGGAAAAATAATTAGAATTACTGCTAAGGCTAATAATCAATTTAACCAATTATTAATTGCTCCTTTCTCAGGTCCTCGAACTCACTCTCAGGTGAGAATAATTCTAGGAGAAAGAAATGATTAAAAAAAATAGGTTTATAACGGGCTTCATTCTTTTTTTGTTTACCCTATTAATATCACAGATCAATTTCCCCCTAGTAATCAACTCTTGGATTATGCCAGATTATTTTCTAGCATTATTTACTGCCCTAATAGCAACACGATTCCTAAATATAAGTATATTTACATATTTCTTATTAGGTTTGATAGTTGATGTATTAGTAGGACAATTAATTGGGCAGTACGGACTAGTGTTTGTTGTTATTTATTTCACAAGTTTTATATTAAATAAATATTTTCTTTTCAAGTCTCCAATAATGCAAGCTTCGCAGCATATATTTCTGACTACAATCGGTCTAATTATTCTATTAATTTCATCCCTAAGTTATGAATTAAGCTTAAATATTGATTTATTTTTTATGAAATGGGTTGTTACTTGCCTTATATGTCTTCTATTTCATAAGCTAATAAAACATTTGAACATTAAAAATTAAGGCTTATGGATAAATACTACATAAAATTCATCTTAAGAAATCGTTTAAATTTTATTACGTATTGTTTTTTAATATTTTTTCTTCTTCTTATTCTTCGTTTTTTTTATATTCAAATTCTGCAAAATAATTATTATTCAACTCAGGCCCTTAATAATATTATCAAAATCGTTCCTATTGAACCTGCACGAGGATTAATCTTCGATAGAAATAATACAATTATTGCAGACAATAAATTAAGTTATAGCCTTGAAGTAATTCCAGAGAAAATTGAAAATCTAAGTGTGTTAATTAATAAATTAAGTAATGTAGTTACAATTGATAATTCCGACATCATAAAATATAAAAGAATTCTTAGTAAGAATCAATTTAGCCACACAATTCCAATTAAAAGCAACCTAACTAATGAAGAGTTGGCAGAATTTTCAACACACTCCTATCAATTTCCAAATGTAGAATTAAAAGAAACGTTAAAAAGATCCTACCCTCATGGTGCTTTAGGCGTTCATTATCTTGGTTATATCAATAGGATAAGTAAAAAAGATTTAATAATTCTCGAAAAAGAACATAAGAAAAAAAATTATATTGGCACAGATCATATTGGTAAAGCTGGGGTTGAGTTTCAATATGAAAATGAATTACATGGAGTATCTGGATATAAACATATTGAAGTTAATTCGATGGGGAAAACTCTTAGAACTATAAAAAACTTCCCTGCTAAAGAGGGGAGAAATATTCATCTCACAATCGATCTAACAATGCAAAAAATTGCTGAAAAAGAATTTAAAAATAAAAAAGGAGCACTTGTAGCTATGGATCCCAATAACGGGGAAATTTTAGCCTATGTCAGTATGCCCAACTATGACCCAAGTTTGTTTATTGATGGTATTAATCACAAAAGCTGGAATAAACTCAATAAATCTAAAGACAAACCACTTCTTGATCGTGCAATAAATGGCTTATATCCACCGGGGTCAACGTTAAAACCTTTTGTTGCAGTTGCTGGGCTAAAAAATCAATTAAGAATGCCTCCTTTTAAAATTAATGATCCTGGGTATTTTTATATTAATAATTCAAGACGTTTTAACGATTGGAAAATAGGAGGGCATGGAGAAGTAGATATTATTAAAGCTATATCGGTATCATGTGATACTTTTTTTTATGGTCTAGCTATTGAACTTGGAATACCAAAGCTTAATAAGACTCTAGCTGATTTTGGATTTGGTATTAAAACGGGAGTTGATTTACCAAATGAAAAGCCGGGACTGCTTGCTGATGCTAAATGGAAAAAAAAGAAATATAAAAAGAAATGGTATGTTGGGGAAACTGCCATCACGGGAATTGGACAAGGATATACACAGGTTACTCCGATGCAACTTGCATTAGCAACAAGTAAAATTGCATTTCCTAATAAATCTATTATTCCCCATATAAAACTTAATAGTCAGCACCTTAAACAAAACACTGGCCTTACTCCTCCTATTAATATTTCTGATCAAACTATTGAATGGGTCAAAAAAGGTATGGAAAATGTTACAGAAGATGGAGGTACTGCAGCATTTATTGGAAAAACTACTGCCTATAAAATAGCTGCTAAAACAGGCACTGCTCAAGTCTTTGGTTTAAAAAAAGGTGAAGTATACGACGAGAAAAAAGTTCCGGACCACCTTAAGGACCATGCTCTCTTTATCGCTTATGCTCCCGCCAAAAATCCTAAAATTACAGTTGCTGTAATTGTAGAAAATGGAGGCCATGGAGGATCAACGGCTGGCCCAATTGCAAAAAAAATATTTGACTACTATTTAACTAGTGGATCCCGTTGATGAATCTAAATACTATACAAAATTATATTTTTCATAAATTAGATCGGCCCCTTTTTGGAGCTCTTATTCTCATTCTGATAATTGGTTTAATTAATTTAATCAGCGCCAATCACCAAGATATTTCAAATACTATATCTCATATAGTTAATATTATTATTGGAATCATATTTCTTTATGTAACTTGTAATATTCAGACAAGAACTATATTAGTTTTTGCCCCATGGACATATTCAATAGGTATTTTTCTCCTAATTTATGTAAATCTTTTTGGTATTGAAAGTCATGGAGCGCAAAGATGGATTAACCTGGGAATTTTTAATTTACAGCCCTCCGAAATTTTAAAAATATCTCTTCCGCTTATGCTTGCATGGTTTTATCAGAAGTGTGCTTCTAAAATTAATTATAGAGTTCACTTTATAGCAGGACTATTAATATTTTTACCCTTTTATCTTGTTACAACCCAGCCTGATCTTGGAACATCTCTACTTATTTTATTTGGAGGACTAACTATTATATTTTTAGCCGGTCTCCCAACTAAATTTATAATAAGTAGTTTTATTGGTCTTCTTATCTCTTCACCTTTTATTTGGAACTCACTATTAAATTACCAAAAAGAAAGAATACTAAGTTTAATAGACCCTTTTTCTGATCCCTATGGAGCAGGCTATCACTCTATACAATCTATGATTGCAGTCGGACATGGAGGAATTTTTGGAAGGGGCTGGTTAAATGGAGAGCAGACAAACTTACGATTCCTACCTGAAACTACAACAGACTTTGTCTTCTCGGTATTTAGTGAGGAATTTGGATTTTTTGGTGTTTTAGCAATCATAAGTATCTATATATTTATGTTTTATCGATGTATGTGGATGGTCTCTAAAATGCAAGATACCTTCTCAAGATTAGCAGCAGCAGGACTTACAATTTCCTTATTTGTTAGTCTAATCGTTAATATAGGAATGATATCTGGGATATTGCCGGTAGTGGGGGTGCCGTTACCTTTTTTTAGTTACGGTGGCTCTTCAATGGTTGTATCATTAATCAGTATAGGTATCATAATGAATCTTTATTCTAATAAATCCTTAATTGCAAACTAATGATCAAACTAATTTATATTATTTTTATTTTTCTATTGGCAGGCTGTCAATCTATTCTTCCAGAAAAAACAAATAAATCTGAAGATAATTCTGGAGGGTATTACCTAGATGATGGGCCACATAAAAATATCCCTAAGGATTTAAATAAAATACCAAATGCAGTCCCAAAAAATGAAATCTTAAGTAGAACAGCTAACCGCCCATATTTAGTTTTTAAAAAGAAATATACTCCCATGACAAAACTAGAACCTTATAGTGAGACTGGATATGCGTCTTGGTACGGTAAAAGATACCATGGTAATAAAACTTCCATTGGCGAAGTATATGATATGTATCAAATGACAGGCGCTCATAAGACATTACCCCTGCCATGCTTTGTTAAAGTTACCAATCTTATCAACGAAAAATCAGTGATTATTAGGGTTAATGATCGGGGTCCTTTTGTTAAGAATCGCATCATAGACCTATCTTATGCAGCTGCTCATCGCCTTGAAATTATTAAAAAAGGTAGTGAGTTAGTTAGAGTCGAAGTTATTAGTCCCCACTTTAATTCTGTTCACTATAAAAGCCTTCACACTTTTTATGTTCAGGCAGGGGCATTTTCCAATCAGCATAATGCGGCAAAATTACTTGATCGAATAAGTAAAAAGAAAATTGAAAAAAAATTAAATAAGATAATTAAAAATGGGCCCCTTTATTCAGTTAGGCTTGGACCGTACTCATCTAGAGATAAGGCTAATGAAATTTCTAAATTTCTCTCTGAAGAATTAAGCCTAAATACTTTTGTTTTTATGGATAAATAATTATGGCTCAAGATTTTTCAGAATCACTCATTGAGTTTCCATGTCATTTTCCAATTAAAATTATCGGAGAAGCACATCAGGATTTCATTCAAGTTATTACTAAATTAATAAAAGAACATATCAATGATTTTGTTGAAAAAAAAATTGAGTCGAAAATGAGTAGTGAAGGCAAGTTTATTAGTTTAACCTGCACTGTTTATGTTACTTCAAAGCAACAATTAGATTCAATTTACAAAGATCTTTCTTCACATCCAATGACTAAATTTGTTCTATAGTTACTATGGATATTTTCGTTAAACATCTTGGTCTGACAGACTACGAAAAGACCTGGAAAGACATGAAAGATTTTGTATCCGCTAATCCAGAGAATGATGAAATATGGGTAACTGAGCACCAACCAATTTTTACGACTGGCTTAAATAAAAAAAACAGCTATGTCCCAGAAACAAATATTCCTCACCTCTTTGTTGATCGTGGAGGAAAGATTACTTACCATGGCCCTGGACAATTAATTATTTATTTACTAATTAATTTAAGAAAGAATAATTTAAAAATACGACAACTTGTTGATATTATTGAAAAGTCTATTATTAAATTGCTTTCAATTTACAATATTAAAAATAGTTATTCAAAAAAAAATGCTCCGGGAGTTTATGTATCTGATAAAAAAATTGCATCAATAGGTATGCGAGTTAAAAATCATTACACATATCACGGACTAAGTCTGAATATAGACATGGACCTTTCTCCATTTAAGTTAATATCACCATGTGGTTTTGATGGACTTGAAATGACTCAAGTTTCAGCACTTAATAACGATTATAATGATGATATTGGCAGCACTTTAGTTAAACTACTTCAACATAATATTAAATAAGTATCATGAGCAAAAATACTCAACATAGAAAAGAGATTGGGAAATCAAAAACGGCCAGGATACCTATAAAAATTATCCCTGCAGAAAAATTAAAGAAGCCAAACTGGATAAAAATGCAGCTGCCAAATGGACAAGAATTTTCACGAGTCAAATCTTTACTAAGTAACAGTCAACTGAATACAGTTTGCGAGGAAGCAAGTTGCCCAAATATTGGGGAATGCTTTAGTCAGGGGACTGCTACATTTATGATCTTAGGCGATTTGTGTACGAGACGTTGTCCCTTTTGTGACGTAGCTCATGGAAGACCCTCAGCCCCAGATGTAAATGAACCAAAAAAACTTGCAACAACGATTAGACAACTTAATTTAAAATATGTGGTCATTACAAGCGTCGATAGAGATGACCTTAGAGATGGTGGGGCCCAACATTTTGTTGATTGCATTAAGGAAATACGAAGATTAAATACTAATATCAGAATTGAAATCCTTGTACCGGATTTTAGAGGAAGAGAGATAAAAGCCTTAAACATAATTGCAACTGCCCCACCTGATGTTTTTAATCATAATCTTGAGACAATTCCAAGACTTTATAAGCAAGCAAGACCAGGTTCTGATTACAACCATTCACTTAAATTATTATTAGCCTTTAAAAAGAAATTTCCAGATATTGTTACTAAATCAGGTTTAATGTTAGGCCTGGGAGAGAGCCTAGAAGAAATTAATCAAGTTCTCATCGACCTAAAAAGGCATCAAATCGACATGGTGACATTAGGTCAGTATTTACAGCCTACAGAGCATCATTTACCAGTTAAAAGATATGTTACTCCCCTAGAATTTGACCAGCTCAAGCAAAAGGGAGAATCTTTAGGATTTTCTTCAATAGCAAGTGGGCCTATGGTAAGAAGTAGCTATCATGCCGATACTCAATCACAAGATTTAATCATATGATTCCTACCCTTAAAGTCAAACCAAGCTCACAATTACTCAAGCTAGAAGATTATATTATTAACCATAGTTGTGATATCGAACTTTGGTTTAGGAATCAATGGAAAGAATATCAACCTCCTTTCTATGCATCGGTAGATCTTAGAAATTCGGGATTCAAACTTGCTCCAGTTGATACAAATCTATTCCCAGCAGGATTCAATAATCTTTGTGATACTTTTCTACCATTATCTATTCAGGCAGCATCAATTGCTATAGAAAAGATATGTCCCGAAGCAAAGAAAGTTATGATTATTGTAGAAAGTCATACTCGAAATATCTTTTATCTCAAAAACATATATGCATTATCAGAAATTATTAAAAATTCTGGTCTTGAAGTTAAAATAGGAACACTAGATCCTGAAATTAGTGAGAGTTTTTTTCTAAAAATTAAAAAAAACCTATCAATTAAAATAGAGCCAATTACTCGTAATGGAAATAATGTATCAATTAAGGTTGATAATAAAAACTTCTATCAACCTTGTGCGATTATATTGAACAACGATCTTTCTGGAGGTGAACCAGAAATTTTAAAGGGTATAACCCAAAATGTAATTCCTCCCCTGAGAGCAGGTTGGCATAAACGAAAAAAAAGTGATCATTTTACTCAATATAATAAAGTCGTTAGTGAATTCTCACAATTTACTAATATTGATTCTTGGCTAATTAATCCATATTTTGAAAAATTAGATAATTTAAATTTTCAAGAAAGAAAAGGTGAGAATGAATTAGCTTCAATAGTCTCTAATATGCTTCAAAATATAAGTAAAAAATATAAAGAATATAATATTACACAGGAGCCCTATGTAGTCGTAAAAGCAAATTCTGGAACCTATGGAATGGGTATTATGATTATTAAGAACAGCGAAGATGTATTAAATCTTAATCGTAAAATACGAAAAAAAATGTCTGTTATAAAAGGAGGGGAAGTTGTTACCGAAGTTATCATTCAGGAAGGCATTCATACGGAGGAGACAATTGAAGAATCAGTTGCTGAACCAGTTATTTATATGATCGATCGTTTTGTTGTTGGAGGCTTTTTCCGGGTTCATACGACTAAAGAGAAAGATGAAAATCTTAATTCTCCAGGCATGCACTTTATACCCCAACCATTTGAAACCTCTTGTATTATGCCTGACCAAGGTAGACCATGTGATGATGAAGCAAATCGTTTCTATGCTTATGGTGTGATTGCAAGGCTAGCCTTAATTGCAGCATCAAGAGAGTTACAGGAATAAATATCATGAATTATCTATTTATAATCGATCCAACTAACAGTTTAGTCTTATATAAGGATACTACCGTCATTTTGATGAAAGAATGCTTACGTCAAAATATTAATATTTTTTATTCAACTATTGATGCAATATCAATTGACTCGAAAATGAATATTGAAGTCGAATATCATAAAATTAAATCAATAAATGAATCTATAACTTCTAATAATATGACAAAAAGTAATATTCAATACTTTAATAAAATATTTATAAGAAAAGATCCTCCATTCGACACTTCATATCTAAACCTAACTTATATCCTTGATCACTTAAAGTCTAATGATATTAAAATTTTTAATAATCCCTCATCTATAAGAAGCCATAACGAAAAATTATCGATTCTGCAATTTAATGATTTGATCACCCCTTCTCTTGTTACGAGTTCTTTCTCTGCTATTAAAGAATTTATTTCTAAATATAAAAAAGTAATTTTAAAACCATTGGATGGCATGGCTGGAAATGGAATTTTTATGGTTACAAATAAGGATAAAAATTTAAATGCTATCCTGGAAACAATGATTAATGATTCTCATCATTTAATTATGGCGCAAAAATTTATTCCGGAAATCTCAGAGGGGGATACTAGGATTATTTTAATAAATGGAGAGCCCTTGCCATATGGTTTAACTAGAATTCCAAAGTCTGATGAAATAAGAGCAAATTTAGCAAAAGGTGGTTCCGGAATAATAAGAAAAATTAATAAAAATGATAAGGTCATTATCAACAGAATTAAGCCTTATTTACTTGAAAAAAATCTTAATTTTGTTGGAATAGATATTATTGGTTCTTATCTCACAGAGATAAATGTAACTAGTCCTACTGGTCTAGTAGAAATTCAAGATCAATCTAATATTAATTATGCCGAATTTGTAATCAATGCACTTCAATAAATTAATAGTCCTACTGATTTTGTTGCTCACAGGCTGCTATCAGAATGAAATAATGCAGAAAAAAGAATATATTTTTGGGACCATAGTCGAAGTAACAATTTATGGAGAAACTAAAGATCACGCTTCAGATGCAATAGAACTCGTTTTTAAAGAGTTTCGACGATTGCATAATTACCTTCATCCATGGAAAAAAAGCATTATTCAAGACATCAATCAATCAATCAAGAATGAAAAAATTTACACAACCGATGATGAAGAAATTCTTTCAATCATTAAACATAATAAGGAGCTTGAATCAATGACATCTGGCTACTTTAATCCTGCTATTGGTAATCTTATTAAAGCGTGGGGATTTCATAGAGATCAAAACCCTACCGACAGGCCTAATTCAATCCTAATTGATAATCTCCAAAGAAATCTTCCACATATGTCAGAAATAAATATCCATAGAGGCTATATAGAGTCTAAAAATAAAAATATACAACTTGATCTTGGTGGTTATGCAAAAGGATATGCACTTGATCAGGCAAAAAAAATTCTTAGTGAAAATAATATAAATAATGCCCTAATTAATATTGGTGGAAATATTCTAGCCCTAGGTAAACATGGGGATAGAAATTGGGTTGTTGGTATTCAAAATCCTAGGAAACCTAATCCAATTGGATCAATTAGTCTTAATCCTGGATGGTCAATTGGAACATCAGGTGACTACCAAAGATATTTTATAGTAGACAATCAAAGATATTCACATTTAATTGACCCTAATACAGGGTACCCAGCAACTAATTCTCAATCAGCTACTGTATTACTTCCGCCAATTGAGTCATCAGGGACATTATCAGATGTTTATTCAAAACCGCTATTTATAGCTCCTGAAAAGTTAAAATTTAGTATTGCTAAAGAATTAGGGATAGATTTCTATATGATAGTAATGGCTGACGGTAAGATTTCGATTAGTAATGATATGTTAAGTGTTATTAAATGGCATGAAAAAATTGATGAAAAAAATATCACAGTTCATTAAGAAAATTCAAATAGGTGACTTATTCACAATTTTTATTTTTATTTTATTAACTGGATACCTCTCATCAATATTATGGAATTTTCCACAAGGTGAGTACTTAAAAATTCATATGGGAAAGAAAGAAATAGGTTCATTCAGCCTAAATCAAAACATGACTAAAGTAATTGAAGGGCCAATTGGAAAAACTGAGGTTATTATTGACTCTGGAAAAGTTAGAATTTCAAAATCTCCTTGTACAAAAAAATACTGTATTCATCATGGGTGGATAAAGAAACTCAATCAAACTATTGTCTGCGTTCCAAACCAAATCTCTATATCAATTATTGGTAATCAATCAGACTATGACTCACTCAATTATTAAAATTATTAACCAGGATCATAAGGTAGCTAAATTAGCTGCTATTGCAATAGCCTTATCATTAATTGAATTCTTTTTACCGAGCCCTATACCTGGTGTTAAACCTGGAATTGCTAATATTATTATTCTTTTTACTATAATTAAATTTGATTTTGTTACAGCCGTCTGGGTCTCTATTATTCGAGTATTTATCGTAAGTATCATTGTAGGGACTTTTCTTGGGCCAACGTTTTTTCTAAGTCTAAGTGGTTCTATATTTAGCCTCTTCTTTTTATTTTTATTTAAAGGTATTAATGGAAAATACTTTAGCGTAATCAGCTTAAGTTTGATTGCAGCTTATGCACATATTATTGGGCAACTTTTAGTAGTAAGGGTTTGGATAATTCCTCATGACGGTATTTTTTATCTGTTACCTATTTTTATGATTTCTGCCCTATTTTTTGGATTAGTAAATGGAATGATCACGAGGTCTCTTCTTAATCTTAAATATAAATAAATAATTTTTTAATGATAAAATGATCTCAAGGAAAAAATTTATGAAAATAGTCTCTTTAAGTTCAATAATAGTAGTTTGCACCCTTTTAATATCTTGCGGAACAAAAGGATCTTTATACATTCCAGAGGAAAAATATCCCCAAACTGAATCAAGTATAATAGATCTAAATAACTATTATTATCAAACTAAAATTACTTAATATTTTATGCCTAAATCAATGATTTACTCCAATGAGGGTACCTTCTTTATAGAAAATATGCCTGTTAAAAAACTTGCGGATGATTACGGTACGCCAGCATATATATATTCTAGAAAAATTATTGATGATACATTCACTAATTTCAAGAAATCATTTATTAAAATAGATCCTCTAATCTGTTTCGCCGTCAAAGCAAATTCTAATATTGCTATTTTAAATTTATTGGCAAAACTGGGTGCTGGATTTGATATTGTTTCTGGGGGAGAACTTAAAAGAGTTATCTCAGCTAAGGGGGATCCAAAGAAGTTAGTATTCTCAGGAATAGGTAAATCTGTTGAAGAAATTGGACTTGCAATAAGTCATAATATACTAGCTTTTAATGTTGAATCTGAAGGAGAGCTTCATCGAATTCAATCAGTAGCAAAAAGCTTAAATAAAAAAGCTGCTATATCTATAAGAGTAAATCCAAATGTAGATGCAAAAACTCACCCCTATATCTCAACAGGACTTAAGGACAACAAATTTGGCGTCGATGAAAACAAAGCAATTGAATTATATTTGCTTGCAAAAAGTTTGGATTCTGTTGAAATAAAAGGAATTGATTGTCATATTGGCTCACAAATTACGGAAATAAATCCTTTCATTGATTCTGCAAAAAAACTTGTTGCGTTAATTGATCACCTTAAGACTCTCGATATTAATATTCAACACTTCGATATTGGTGGTGGCCTAGGAATTAATTATAAAGAGGAAACACCTCCAAGCTTTTTAGATTATGCAGATGCAATTGATAAGGTGATAGGAGACCGAAAATTAAAAATTATTGTTGAGCCAGGAAGATCATTAATTGGGAAGGCTGGCGTTTTATTAACTAGTCTAGAGTATATTAAGGAAGGGCATACTAAAAATTTTGCTATTGTTGATGCTGCAATGAATGATCTTATGAGACCTTCGCTTTATGATGCTTATCATGAAATCATTAATATTAACAATAATCAATTCGCAAAAAAAGAATATGATATTGTTGGTCCAGTTTGTGAAACAGGTGACTTCTTTGGAAAAAATAGATCTTTATCAATCAAAAATGAGGATTTACTGGCAGTTCTGGATACAGGAGCTTATGGAATGAGCATGAGCTCTAATTATAATTCACGTCCAAGAGCTATAGAAATATTAGTTGATAACGAAAAAGCTCATGTCATAAGAGAGCGGGAAACATTCGAGCATCTAATTTCTGGTGAGTCTATACTTCCCTAACTAAGATATGAAAGAAAATATTATAAATATTGCTTTAGCAAATCCCAGAGGTTTTTGTGCTGGTGTTGAACGAGCAATATTAATTGTTGAAGAAGCATTAAAGAAATATGGTGCTCCCATCTACGTTAGAAATGAAGTAGTTCACAACAGTTATGTTATTAAAAATTTAAAGAAAAAAGGTGCTATTTTTGTTAAAAACATAAAAAAAATTCCGCCTGGTAGCCATATTATTTTTAGTGCGCACGGAGTATCAAAAGCTATTCGAGAAAGTGCGGATAAATTTCATCTTATTTCTATTGATGCTACATGCCCTTTAGTAACAAAAGTCCACAAGGAGGTTCATCGACTTTATGATGATGATTATCATATTCTTATGATTGGCCATAAAGGTCACCCTGAGGTAGAGGGCACTATGGGTCAAATAGAAAAAAATTCTCCCAACGCCTCTATACATTTAATTGAGTCTGTTGAAGATGTTAAAAAATTATCAATCCTACCGACAACTAAAATAAGCTATGTAAGTCAAACTACATTATCAGTTGATGACACATCTAAAATTATTGGTGCATTAAAGGCTAAATTTCCAAATATTAAGGAGCCTAAAAGTAGCGACATATGTTATGCAACACAAAATAGACAAGATGCTGTCAAATCAATGTTAAATCTCCAGGATTTAATATTTGTTGTAGGTTCAATAAATAGCTCAAATTCTAATCGTCTTGCAGAAATAGCAAATCAACATAAGGTAAAGGCGATTCTCATAGACGATATGTCCTTATTCGACCCGTCTGTTTTACATAATAAGAAAAATATTGGTATTACTGCCGGGGCATCAGCCCCAGAAATTCTTGTTCAACAATTAATATCTGAGATTAGGAAATATAGTAATGTTCACATATCAGAAATTAATGGTATCGAAGAAAATATCATTTTTAAATTACCAGTCATTTGATAAAAAAACTGTATAAAATTCCTATATCTATACTTGTCGTTATTTATACTAAACAGTCAAGCACGCTGTTGCTGCATCGTGCAGATAAAAAAAATTATTGGCAGTCAGTTACAGGCAGTATTGAAAAAAAAGAAACTCTTATAGAAGCTGCTAGAAGAGAAGTTTATGAAGAAACTGGAATTAATACTAATGAGTATTCATTGCAAGACTGGAAATTAAATCATAAGTATGAAATATATCAGCACTGGCGTCATCGTTATGAACCAAATATAACTCATAATACTGAACACATATTTGGATTAGAAATTCCTTTGGAAACTCCTATAAAATTATCAACTTCTGAGCATGTTGATTATAAATGGGTCAAGATTGATGAAGCAAAAAAAAGAGTTTTCTCATGGACAAACGTAATTGCTCTTGAAAAATTAAATGAAATACAATATTTAAGCAGTTAGAATAAAAAAATGAATACTACTACAATTAAATTTGATGCATTTGAAACACTAAAAAATGATGACTGCCAACAGCGCATTATTGAAGCTAAAGAAACGTTGGGCGAGCAAGTTGTTATTTTAGGTCACCACTATCAAAATGAGACAGTTTACCGTCATGCAGATTTAACTGGGGACTCCTTAAAGCTTTCAAAATATGTAAGTTCCTTAGACGCTAAATATATAGTCTTTCTTGGAGTTCATTTCATGGCTGAGGTCTCTAATATTCTGTCTCGACCGGAACAGATAACTGTTTTACCAGATCTTTCTGCAGGATGTTCTATGGCAGATATGGCAAATCTTACAAAGGTTGAGAGAACATTTCGTGAGCTTTCAAAAGTTATTGATTTTGATAAATCTATCACTCCCATCACATATATTAATTCTGCTGCTGACCTTAAAGCTTTTTGTGGCGATCATGGTGGCGTTGTTTGTACCTCAACAAATGCACCTACTATTCTAGATTGGGCATTTAAACAAAAAGAGAAAGTCTTATTCTTCCCAGATCAGAATTTAGGAAGATGGACTGGGCATAAAATGAATATTCCTTTGGAGGAAATGCCAATTTGGGACCCAGACTTGCCTCTTGGTGGATTAGATATGGAGACAATTAAAAAAGCCAAAGTCTTATTATGGAAAGGCCACTGTGCTGTTCATCAAATGTTTAGAACGGAACATATTGACCTATTTAGGAAAGCCCACCCAGATGGGAATGTAATATCACATCCAGAATCACCTTTCGAGGTTTGTTTAAATTCTGATTTTGTAGGATCAACAGAATTCATCTTAAACACCATTAAAGATTCTAAAGAAAACACAAAATGGTTGGTAGGTACAGAATTGAATCTAGTAAATCGCCTGGCAAATGAAATGAAACCCGAAGGGAAGCTTGTTCAATTTATGTCACATGTTGTATGCGAATGTTCAACAATGGCACGGATTGACCCTCAACATTTAGCATGGACCCTAGAAAATATCCTGAATAATAATCCAGTCAATATTATTAAGGTGCCAAAAAGTGAATCATTGTCTGCAAAGCTAGCCTTAGACCGCATGCTTGAAATTTCCTAAAAGAATTACTTCTTTTTCTTTCCCGCAAAGTAACTATCTAAACTAAAACCAGTATTTGGATTAGAGCCTAGGTGAAGTAACCCGCCAGTAAGTGCTAAATATTGCAATGAATTCAATAATAGGGGCTGGCCACCTAATGCATTTACAAAGTAAGTAATTGCCCAAATGAAAGTGTATCCAGCCAAAATATAAGCTGTTTTTTTAATTTTAAAACCTAATATTAATGATAATCCAAAAATAAATTGAATCAAAATACTTATAGGAGCAAAAATACCGGGCAGACCTCTAGCTCCCAACATATCTTGATACATCGAGTAACCATCAGGTGTCGTGCTAATATTATTAAGTATTAATAATACTGAAACAAAAAATATAAGTGCTAATAATATTCTTGCAATTAGGCCCATAAACTTTTCCATAATACTATCCTTAGATTGAAATTAATTAGTTTGAATAATGCCTTTTTATAATGACACTCGCAACCCTTAAATATAAATTATATAGCTGGAATGATGCAAAGAAAATTTTGATGCCTATTCGTAGGTCTGTTTTCATTATAGAGCAATTAGTTCCAGAAGCATTAGAGTGGGATGATTGGGATAATAAAGCCAAGCATATTGTGCTCATATTTAATAATATTCCTATTGGCTGTGCACGTTTAATCTTTGTAGATGAAATAGTTCGCCTCGAGCGGATGGCTATTATTAAGTCTAAAAGAAATCAAGGGTTTGGAAGTAAATTAGTATATAAAATTATACAAATAGCTAAAAATAAAAATATTAAGAAAATAATAATTTCAGCACAAATACAAGCTCTATACTTTTATCAAAAAAATGGGTTTATTGCAGAAGGAAAAATTTACAAAGAAGCTGGAATTAAACATATAAAAATGGTGCTTCTTATAAAGTAGATAATAATTTTTTAATAGGTGCAGGGAGTCCTGCTTGATGTATCTTTGATTGATTTATCCATGTAAAATTTTCTGGGAGCTTAACATTTAGTTTCTTAAATAAAATATGTTGATAATGTATGAGATATTTATAGTGTGAAAAATTTGCGCAGAACCTTCCAGAACTAATCATCTGATATTTTCTACTATCTAATAAACTTAAAAGCCACTCATTTAAATTAACATGATTATCCAATTCAGGTAATGACCAAAGCCCTCCCCATATTTGATTAAGATTACGTTTAACAAACAAAATATTATCATCACATTGAATAATAATAATATTTCCTTCCTTAATTGGAATTATTTTCTTTGGTTTAGAAGCAGGGATTGATTTTGTCCAGTTATTAAGAAAACTTTTACATGACTGACTGAGAGGACATTCTAAACATTGAGGCTTTCCTCGACTACACAAACTTGCCCCTAAATCCATTAGAGCTTGGTTATATATCTCAATACCTTTTATTGGAAGATTCATATCTGCTATTTTCCATAATTCTTTTTCAACTTTAGTCTTTCCTGGCCACTCTTTAATTCCATAGAATCGTGTAAAGACTCTTTTAACATTACCATCAAGAATTGAATAATTCTTTCCGTATGCAAACGAGCATATTGCCCCTGCTGTAGTTCTTCCTATCCCCGGAAGCTCTAGGATTTTTTCATATTTTTTTGGGAAAATACCATTATATTTTTGTAGAATAATTCTCGCTGATGCATGCAAATTTCTAGCACGACTATAATAACCAAGACCACTCCAGTATTCGTTAACATCATCAATCTCCGCACTTGCTAAATTTTCAATATCTGGAAATCGTTGCATAAAATTTTTATAATATTCAATAACAGTTGATACTTGTGTCTGTTGAAGCATAATTTCAGAAACCCATATTGCATAAGGATTTTTTGTCTGCTGCCATGGCAATTGATGTCGACCATGAAGTTTATGCCAAGACACAAGTTGTTTTGAAATAAAACTCATTAGGGGTTTTTAATAAAAGTAATAGAGGGTGACAAAGCCAACAAAAATTCGATACCATCCAAAAGCAACAAACGTATGGTTAGCAACGTACTTTATAAATATTTTAATCACAATTCTAGCGCTAAAAAATGCAGCTATAAATCCAGTAATAAATATTGGAAGGTCCTGTATTGTTAGGATGTTCCAATTTATAGTCAAATCAAACATAGAAGCTGCAAAAATAATTGGGATAGCTAAGTAAAAAGAAAATTCAGTTGCTGTTTTTCTATCAAGACCACTAATTACTCCCCCCATAATTGTTGACGCTGCCCTAGATATTCCTGGAACTAATGCTAAACATTGAGCCAAACCAATTGTAAGTGCTTGTGATTTTTTAATAGTATTAGTTAGAGGAACATTCTTTGGCATCTTCTTTTCAATTATGATCATGGCAATCCCACCAACAATAAGGGCTATACTTACAGTTACAGGATTAAATAAGTAAAGTTTAATTTGATTATGAAACATTAAGCCAAGAATTGCAGCTGGTATAAATGCGATAACTAAATTAATTAAGAAATCCTGAGCAGATTTCTCATGAGTCACTCCAAGCAGAGTGGCTGTTAATTTTTTTCTATACTCAATAACTACAGCAACAATTGCACCAAGTTGAATGACGATTTCAAATACCTCATGGCTAGAATTATCAAAATTCAACAAATCACTTACTATAATTAAATGCCCAGTTGAGCTGATTGGAAGAAATTCGGTCGCTCCCTCCACAACCCCTAAAATAAGCGCAACAAAAATAAGGTAATTATCTATCATCTCTTAAGCATTCTCAGTATTATACTTTTTGGTATACTTCTGAGCCTTTTTTAACAAACTCAATAGACTTTTCTTCCATTCCTTTAGTAAGCGCTTCATCAGCTGAAATACCTTTTTTTGCAGCATAATCTCTAACATCCTGAGAAATCTTCATAGAACAGAAATGAGGCCCACACATTGAACAAAAATGGGCCTGTTTAGCACCTTCTTGAGGTAGCGTTTCATCATGAAATTCTTTCGCCTTTTCTGGATCAAGTCCTAAATTAAATTGATCATTCCATCTAAATTCAAATCGTGCCTTCGATAAAGCGTTATCCCTAATTTGAGCTCCAGGGTGACCTTTACCTAAATCTGCTGCATGTGCAGCAATTTTGTAAGTAATAATTCCAACTCTTACATCCTCTTTTTCTGGAAGACCTAAATGTTCTTTTGGAGTTACATAGCACAACATTGCACAGCCATACCAACCAATCATAGCTGCACCAATACCCGAAGTGATGTGATCATATCCAGGAGCAATATCCGTAGTCAAAGGACCAAGGGTATAAAAAGGTGCTTCATCACAATGCTCTAGCTGTAAATCCATATTCTCTTTAATTAAATGCATTGGAACATGTCCTGGGCCTTCAATCATGACTTGCACATCATGCTTCCACGCAATCTTAGTAAGCTTTCCTAGGGTTTTTAACTCTGCAAATTGAGCCTCATCATTGGCATCATAAATAGAACCAGGTCTTAGGCCATCACCTAGACTAAAACTGACATCATATGCCTTCATAATTTCACATATATCTTCAAAATGCTCATAGAGAAAAGATTCTTTATGGTGAGCAAGGCACCAGCTAGCCATGATAGATCCACCTCGACTAACAATTCCTGTCATACGTTTTGCTGTCATTGGGATATAAGCAAGCCGAACACCTGCATGAATAGTAAAATAATCGACCCCTTGCTCAGCTTGCTCAATTAGAGTGTCCTTAAAAATTTCCCACGTCAAATCCTCAGCCTTACCATTTACTTTTTCTAATGCCTGATAAATGGGAACCGTACCGATAGGAACTGGACTATTTCTTATAATCCATTCCCGTGTTTCGTGAATGTTTTTTCCAGTGGAAAGATCCATCACATTATCAGCCCCCCATCGGGTTCCCCATACCATTTTTTCTACTTCCTCACTGATACTTGAGCCCAATGCTGAATTGCCAATATTGGCATTGATCTTTACTAAGAAATTACGTCCAATAATCATTGGCTCTGTTTCCGGATGGTTGATGTTGGCAGGAATAATTGCTCTGCCTTTTGCTACTTCATCTCGAACAAATTCTGGAGTAATATAACTCGGGATTTTAGCGCCATAATTTTCACCTTTATGTTGCTCTTGAATAACATCTGATAAGCCCTCTCTTCTTTGGTTTTCCCTAATTGCAATAAATTCCATTTCAGGAGTAATAATACCTTTTTTAGCATAATGCATCTGCGACACATTTTGGCCTGGCTTTGCTTTTCTTGGTTTACGCAGAAGATTAAAACGCATTTTTTCCAGTTCAGGATCAGTTTTTCTTTGCTTACCAAACTCTGATGAAGGACCATCTAATACCTCAGTGTCTTGACGATCTTCAATCCATTTTCCTCTTAATGCAAATAAGCCATTTTGTATATTAATATCTTGCTTCGGATCTGTATAAGGCCCAGAGGTGTCATAAACTAAAACAGGCGCATTTTTTTCTGCGCCAAATTCTGATGGTGTATCAGAAATAGTTATTTCCCTAAACGGCACCTGAATATCAGGAGTAGATCCTTGGATATATACTTTTTTGGAATTGGCAAATGATTCTAGTGCTGAGTGGTCTAAACTAGCATCAGCATTAATAAATTCTTTAACGGTTTTTAATTTTTTATCAATAGTGTTCATTCAAGCTCCTATTTATTACTATTATTTGTTAGCGTAGGAGCATCGTGTGCTTTCCTACGGTGGAATTATCCACATCAGGTTCAAAGGGTTATTCTCACTATTTTAAAATTAAATAGACCCCCAGCAGTATCTCATCAAAAGTACGCGAAACTAATGAATAGTGCAATAGGCATATAGTAAAAATGAATTTTATATGCAAAAAATAGTCATAAAATTATCAGCATGAACTCAGCTATAATGTAATTAATTTTCTAATAAATTTAAAACCAAAAAAAATAATGCCCCTTAATACATCTTTATTTAATACAAAAGAGAATATCTTTGTAGTCATTATAGCTGCCTGTATTTTTCATACCTCGATTCATGCTCAAGAAAAAGATTTATTAGCGCTATATCAACAAGCGTTATCGTATGATGCTT
Source organism: Methylophilaceae bacterium (assembly GCA_029244935.1). Taxonomy (GTDB): domain Bacteria; phylum Pseudomonadota; class Gammaproteobacteria; order Burkholderiales; family Methylophilaceae; genus BACL14. Next base: position 75,862 of record JAQWQF010000011.1, read on the forward strand.
CGCTTTCTTCTGCAAGATTTCAGAATCAAGCCACACATGAATTAATTGCACAAGGACGCTCATTATTTTTACCAAATATTAATATGAATGCAGGTTACGATGAGAATGATAATCAAAGAAAAATATATACAAAAATTGATAATGCATTATTGAGTGGAACAAAAGCTGATTATAATAGCTACGATTATGGCATAACGATTCGACAGCCTTTGTTTGATTACAGTGCCTTCGCAAAATACAAACAGATTTTGACCCAAACAAGCCTATCTGATAAACAATTAATTTATTCACAACAAGATCTTATGTATCGAATTAGTTTATTCTATTTCGAAGCACTAATGGCTAAGGATCAAGTAGATTTGCTGCAAGCTCAAAGAGCTGCTATTCAAGAACAATTGCTTCAAGCAGAAGCTAAATATGATGCAGGCCTAATTTCTATTATTGACATTAATGAAACAAAAACAAAAGCTGCTTTGGTTGAAGCACAACAAATTGCTGCTATTCAAAAATATAAAATCAAAAAACGTCAAATCCAATCCTTAACTGGGGAACTCCCTGGTAAATTAAAAAGGTTAAATCCTATAATCTCTTTTGAACAAATAGACACTCCCTTGCAAAAGTGGGTCTCTATAGCATATGAAAATAGTCTAGAACTAAGAATAAAAGAAGATGAAATTAAAATTGCAGATCGTGAGATTGATATTGAGCAGTCGGGGCATTACCCCACAGTCGATGCAGTTGCTAGTAGGACAAGAAATTGGGATAAAGGTGGTTATCCTTATGGATCAACTAACAATAAAGGTACTCGATCTTTCTCTGATGTATTAGGTGTTCAAATTAATATCCCTATCTTCTCAGGGGGTTTGACCAGCTCAAGGGTAAGGGAAGCAAAATTACTAAAGAAAAAAGTAGAGCAAGATGCAGAATACCTTCGAAGGCAAGTTGAGCTTCGAGTGCGTGAAAATTACTTGAATTTAAAAGCTACATTTGAGCAAATAAAGTCTTACAAACAAGCTCTCGAATCTTCGGAGCTACAACTAGAATCAACTAAAATAGGCTTTAACGAAGGATTAAGAAATGGCATTGATATCTTAGTTGCTCAACAAGTATTTTTTAATGCAAAGAAGGATATATTGGAATCACGCTATAATTATTTAATGTATTTAATTAATTTGAAATTATCAGTAGGTATGTTAACAATGCAAGACCTTGATCAAATTAACCAATATCTCACATTGGATCCAATATGATTGCCCAACAAGAAAAAAGTCAGATAATAATAATTGATATGCAAGAAAAACTTGCTTCTGTGATGCCCAATGAAATCATTAATAAAATGATGCGACGTTTTGAAATTATTCAAAGGGCAAGTTTAGAGCTAGGTATTCCTCAAGTTTTTACTGAACAATATCCAAAGGGTCTTGGACATACCTTAGATAAAATGCAACCGCTATTAAATGATGCTAGGTATGTAGAGAAAACTGTTTTTGATTGCACAAATGAACCGGCATTTAATAAATGTTTAGTTCGAACACGGTCGCAAGTATTTTTATTAGGCATGGAAGCACATATTTGCATTCTTCAAACTGCATTATCTTTACTCAAAAAAGGAAAGGATGTATTTATAATTGAAGACCTCATTGCCTCAAGAAATATTTCAAATAAACAAAATGCCTTAAACCGGCTTCGAGAAGCTGGCTGTATTATAACTAATACTGAATCTGTAATATTTGAATGGATTAAGTCATCTGAACATGATGCATTTAGAAATATTGCATTATTAATTAAAAGTATTGATTGATTAATTTTAATATTTTTTTACTAGCCCCAGAATTTTCCTTAATAAAAATATTTGTTTTCTTTTTTATTTTATTTTCTAATTCTTTGTCTTTAATTAATCTTAATATAATGCCCTCTAATTCATCAATTTCACTAAACCTAAAAACTAAATCTTTTTTTTGACTTACCTCAATAATATTCTTAAAATTAAAAATTGAAGGGCCTACAGCAATTGGTCGATTTAGTAGCATCGGCTCTATGATATTCTGCGAACCAGTATTCTTAATACTTCCTCCCATAATAACAAGATTAGCTAAGCCATAATATTCATAAAGCTCACCCATAGTATCTCCTAAAATATACTGAGGGGGTGAAGTCAGTTTTTTCAAGTTACTTTTTCTTATATAAGGTAATCGATAGGATTCAAATAATCTAGACACTTCATTAAATCTCTCTGGATGCCTAGGTACAATAATAATTACAATATTTTTTAGATTGATTCTCTTGAAAAAATTAAGAACAATATCTTCCTCTCCATCTCTTGAGCTGCTAACTACAATTACAAATTTTTTATCTATCCTTAATTGAGATTTAAGTTTTTTAATCTTATATATAATATTTTCTGGAGGACGTGCATCAAATTTTAAATTTCCCATAATTGATATAGGTTGGTTAGTTAATTTATTAAAGTTTTTTTTATCATTCTCTGACTGCACATAAATATGATTTATCTTATTTATACTTTTAGAAATAAAATTTTTATATGGCAAATATCGCATTAGAGATTTTTCAGACAATCGAGCATTAACCAGAAATAATGGAATTTTATTGATATGACACTGATGAATCAGATTTGGCCAAATCTCAGTTTCAAGAATTATCCCTATTGTTGGTTGATAATGATCCAGAAATTTAATAACTAAGCCTTTTGAGTCAAACGGTAAATAACAGCGCTTAATTTTTTTTGAATTAGATATAAAAGCATTCCGTCCAGTTAAAGTCCCATGACTTAACAATATATTAATGCCAGGATGTTCTTTAATTATCATTTTAATGAGTGGCATTGTTGCATTTGTTTCTCCTAAGGATACACAATGAACCCATAACGTCTGGGTTACATGTGCGTCAACTTCGGAACTAGAATAGACCCCCAGCCTTTCTTGCCAATAATTTAAATACTCTGGCTGTATTAGACTACGATAAAGCAGCCTTAACAGCGCAAAAGGTATAAGGAGCCAAATAATTAAATTATATAAAAAAAGAGTCATTCTTTTAATTTTCTCATATTGTGCATTTAATTAATATTTATTTAATTAGACAACTACTTGTTGTATATAAATATTTTATGTTTCTGACCTAGAATTGATCAAATAAACTGAACTTTTTAGTAAAATAATACTTGACCAACCACTATCTAGTGTTAAAATTTTTGTATAAATCACAATATATAGTGGTTTTTGGAAAAATGTATTTTTTCCAAATTCCATTGCTTTATAAGCGCATTTCATAGGGGACTTTCATGCTTAAAGTAGTACAAAAAAATTCTAATGAACTTGAATCTGAAGAAAATAAAATACCATTTCAGTCAGTTTCGATGGATATATGGGATAAAAAATACCGCTTAAAATCAAAAAAAGGCGCTTTTGTTGATAACAATATTAATGAAACATATTACAGAGTTGCTAAAGCACTAGCTGAAGTCGAAGTTCCAGAAAAGCAAGATCACTGGCAAGAACAATTCCTTTGGGCTCTTCAACATGGAGCTATTCCTGCAGGAAGAATTACATCAAATGCTGGGGCACTAGAACATAAACCAGCAACAAGTACTATTAATTGTACTGTTTCAGGAATTATTGAAGATAGTATGACTGACATTCTAGACAAAGTTCATGAAGCAGGACTAACACTCAAAGCAGGTTGTGGTATTGGTTACGAGTATTCAACCCTAAGGCCTAAAGGTGCATTTGTTGCTGGGGCTGGTGCATATACCAGTGGACCATTATCTTTTATGGATATATATGACCGTATGTGTTTTACCGTATCAAGTGCTGGCGGGAGACGTGGTGCCCAAATGGCAACCTTTGATATTACGCACCCAGACGTTACCGATTTTATTAAAGCTAAAAGAGAGGATGGAAGACTTAGACAATTTAATTTATCGTGCCTAATTACACAAGATTTTATGGAGGCTGTTAAGGCGGATACTGATTGGAAGTTAGCATTTCCTGTAACAGAAAAAGAAGCTAAAGAAGACAAACTTGATTTAAAAGATTCAAACCAAGTTATATGGAAGAATTGGCCAGTTGAAGGCAAATACCTAACAACAAAAGAAGGTCGTAACGCTGGAAAGGTTGCATGCAGAGTATACAAAACTATGAAGGCAAAAAGACTCTGGGACATAATCATGTCTTCTACCTATGATTACGCTGAGCCAGGTTTTATTCTAGTTGACCGAGTTAACGAAATGAATAATAACTGGTTCTGTGAAGATATTAGAGCCACTAATCCCTGTGGGGAACAGCCTTTACCACCATATGGCGCTTGTTTATTAGGTTCTATCAACCTTACAAAATTTGTAAAAAAGCCTTTTACTGATCAAGCTTATTTTGACTGGGATGAATACAAGGCTGTGGTAAATATTTTTACTCGCATGCTAGATAATGTTGTTGAAATTAATGGCTTGCCACTTAGTAAACAAAGAGACGAAATTGCAAGAAAAAGACGTCACGGTATGGGTTATTTAGGCCTTGGTTCATCGTTAGCCATGATGCAAATGACATACGGCGATGAAGAGTCATTAGTGTTTACCGAAGAAGTAACAAAAGTTCTTGCAGTAGAAGGATGGAAAACTGGGATCGATTTAGCAAAAGAAAAAGGCCCTGCTCCTGTCATGGAAGAATCTTTTAAGGTTACTCCAGAAATGCTTGCCCTTCGACCTGAGATGACTAAAGACGGAATCAAGTTAGGAGATAAGGTAAAAGGAAAAGTATTGTTAGGTCGTTATAGTAAATACATGCAACAATTTCCAAAATCTTTACAGGATGAAATTGCAAGTAATGGCGTTCGATTTACGCATCACAGCTCAATTGCACCGACTGGAACAATTTCTTTATCATTAGCAAATAATGCAAGCAACGGTATTGAGCCATCCTTTGCGCATCATTACAATAGAAATGTAATTAGAGAAGGTAAAAAGACAAAAGAAAAAGTAGATGTATTTTCCTATGAACTTTTAGCATATAGACAATTAGTCAATCAAGATGCAATGCCATTTTCTGAAAAAGAAAATGAAAAATTACCAGATTATTTTATTGACTCATCAACTATTCAAGCCAAAGCACATGTCGATATTCAAGCTGCCTCTCAAAAATGGATTGATAGCTCAATATCAAAAACTATTAATGTTCCTACAGATTATGATTACGAAGACTTTAAAAATATCTATTTATACGCTTATGAGAAAGGTTTAAAAGGTTGTACAACTTTTAGATTTAACCCGGAAGCATTTCAAGGAGTTCTAGTTACAGAAAAAGATTTAGAAAATACACTTTATAAATTTACATTAGATGATGGAGAAACCATTGAAGTAAAAGGTAATGACGAGATTGAATATGATGGGGAAACTCATTCTGCAGCAAATTTATATGACGCCTTGAAAGAAGGCTATTATGGAAAATTTTAAGGACAATTAAATAATGGCAATAAAGATTGAAAAAAAGATTGTAGGTTATAGCCTTGTTGATCAAGATAACGATACTAATTTAAAAAACGAGCCAGCGGAAATTGTTCAGCTTGGTGAGCCACTAGGCAGACCTGATCAAATCACTGGCTCTACTTATAAAGTAAAAACGCCTGTTACCGAACATGCACTTTATATTACAATCAACGATATTGTAATGAATGAGGGAACCCCTCAAGAACATCGTCGCCCATTCGAAATCTTTGTTAATTCAAAAAATATGGAGCATTTTCAGTGGATTGTTGCATTGACCCGGGTAATGTCTGCAGTATTTCGAAAAGGTGGTGATATTACATTCTTGGTTGAAGAATTAGAAAGCGTTTTTGATCCAAACGGTGGCTACTATAAGAAAGGAGGGAAATACATCCCTAGTCTTGTAGCAGAATTAGGGCAGGTTGTTGAGCAGCATCTAAAAAATATAGGCATGCTTAAAAGTACGATTCCCGATGAACACCAAGAAAAATTAATTCAAGAGAAAAGAAAAGAGTACCTTGAAAAAAATAGCCAAGGACTTGATGAGAGTGGATTTCCTAAAGATGCCCAACTATGTCATAAATGTTCAACTAAAGCAGCAATTATGATGGACGGATGCCTTACCTGCTTAAGTTGCGGTGAAAGTAAATGTGGTTAATTAAGTTAACCTGAACTTAGTTATTAATTTAAGCTCTATTCAAAGAAATTAATCAATATAAACGATTCAATAATGCTTAAAATAACTTATCTAACTTTGTTAGTATTCTCATTAAATGTTTATTCAGCAACATCTATAGAAAATAAAAACAAAAGACTAAATACACTTTCCTTCAGTATTAATCCCTCTATCGTTAAAGTTCATACAGCCAACAAGCAAGGTAACCATGGTGTTGGTTCAGGGGTAGTTGTTTCTAAAGACCATGTTGTAACAAATTGCCATGTTATTGCAGATGCAAAAGGTATACATGTTACAAAGTATGGTGTTAGTTATCCTCCATATGCTTTACTAGCAGATTGGAGACATGACTTATGTATTCTAAAATTTGAATATCTAAAACTTAAACCAGTTACTTTAGGTAATAATGATAAATTAAAGTACGAGGCTGAAGTTTTTGCAAAAAGTTATGGGGGTAACACCGTTAAGCCCCATACTTCAATTGGAAAAGTTAAAGGTGTATATGATCTTAACGGACATAAAATTATTCAATCTTCTGCGTGGTTCTCATTAGGGGCAAGTGGAGGTGGATTATTTAATAATAAAGGCGAGCTAATTGGTGTAACTACCTTTAAAACACCTGGCAATTTAGGATCCTTCTATAGTGTTCCAGTTGAAGTTATAAAAAAAATGTTAGTAAGTAATGAAGAGCTCTCTATAACTACAGCATCTGAGTCACCTTTTTGGGATGCTCCTGAGAAAAATTTACCATTTTTTATGCAAGCGGTTGGTCCAATAAAAAATGAAAATTGGGTTAAACTAAACGAAATTTCTACTGATTGGCTATCCAATAAGCCCGACTCTTATGAAGCAGAATATCATTTAGGCTTAGCGAATTATCGATTAGGAAATACCGATGAGGCAAAAGTTTCTTTCAGTAGAGTTATTGAGAGCAATAACCAACATTTACAAGCTTATTTTTATTTATATGAGATTGCAAAATCTGAAGGAAGTGAACAAGAAATGAATAATTATAAAAAAGTCGTTCGTTTACTTGATGCTTCTTTACTGGGTGATTGATGAAGTACTTTAACATCTTTCTTTTTTTGATTTTACTTTCATCCTGCTCAAGCTTTCCTCTCGACAAAAATAGTATTGAGGAAATATTGGCCTTTGAATATGAAAAAATGGATTTAACTCCTAAAGATGCAATTTCATTTAAGTGCGCCAATAACGAATCCTTTTATATAAAATACCTAGAAGAAAATAATGCTGTTTGGGTTATCTTAAAAGATCGTGAATTTAGACTAAATAAAATCGAGGGAAGAAATAAAACTTATGCTAATGCTACCACTTCTCTTGATATTACAGGAAATAATGCCATCATAAAAGTAGATGCATCTATACTATATAAAGAATGTCAAAATATTGAGGAAGAAGATACTATAAATAATAGTAATAATGTGAAGAAAAATACTACGAAAGTCATAGATCAAGAGGATGCATCTAATAATACTGATTCTATTCAAAATGATGATCTGAGTAACAGTCAAGATATAAACCAAGATAATGCGGATGAATCGTCTTGGTTGGAAAAATTAAAATTCTGGAAAGAAGATTCAAAAACTATAAATAATTAAGATATTTATTTAATTTTGCTTATACGAAATATCAAGTAAAATAAGGTTTTTATATGAAGGTCAACAATGATATTACAATCTGATTTTATCGATCTAGCCACCCCAACAGGAATAATGAGAACATATGTTCATAAACCATCAAAGCCTGGAAAATATCCAGCTATACTTTTTTACTCTGAGATTTTTCAACAGACAGGTCCTATAGAACGAGCCGCTAAAATTATTGCTAGCCATGGTTATACGGTATTAGTCCCTGAAGTTTTTCATGAGCTTAACCCAATTGGAACAATACTAGAATATGATGATGCTGGCCGTGATAAGGGAAATGCTGATAAAAGTGCCAAGAATGTAGAAGGTTATGATTCTGATAATCAAAGTATGATTAACTGGATTAAGAAACAAGAATGGTTTAATGGTCATATTGGGGCAATGGGATTTTGTATTGGGGGACATTTAGCATTCAGAGCAGCCTTGAATCCTGAAGTTGAATCAACCGCTTGCTTTTATGCTACAGACCTACACACGACGACAATTCCAAATCATCCAAAACAACATAGCATGGAGAGATTAGGAGATATCAAGGGTGAGTTGTTAATGATTTGGGGAAAGCATGACACTCATATTCCTACTACAGCGCGAATGGAAATCCATCAAAAACTATTAGATACAGACATTTTATTTAGTTGGCATGAATTTAATGGGCAACATGCATTTATGAGAGACGAAGGAGAACGATACGATGCTGAGCTGGCTGCATTAGGTTACCAACTAAGTTTAAGAATGTTCTCAAGAACGCTATTTAGTTAAATGCAGTCTGAAAAAGCCTCTAAAGCGCGACGGAAAGATTCTTTTTCTTTATTCTTTGACGCGTCAATTAAAACTTGATCAACTTTTTCTGGAACATTTTTTTTGGTAGTCGAATTTAACTCGCCTGTTATAAGACTATTGTTATTTGTCATTTCAATTTCCTTTTGGGAATAAATAAGGGATTGTGTCCCTAAAATAAATTGATACTTTTTTACAGTAAAAATTCATTTTTTTATAATAAAATTAAAATAGGTTATATTTAAGTTTAATAAAGACATGTATTCTAATATGAAAATTACTATAAATGGAAATATAAAAGAGTTTAAGCATGAATCAATGACCGCTGATGAATTAGTCGATGAACTAAAATTAACAGGGAAAAGATTTGCTATAGAACGAAACGGGGAAATTATGCCAAAAAGTCTCTTTAAGCAATTTACAATAAACGATGGGGATTCTTTAGAAATTGTAGGGGCAGTTGGCGGTGGATAAATTTGAAATGAATAAAGATGAGTTAATTATTGCTGGCAAGCCATTTAAATCAAGGCTTCTAGTCGGAACTGGAAAATATCGCGACTTTAAAGAAACTCGTTCAGCGATTGATCAAAGTGGATCTCAAATTGTTACTGTGGCTATTCGTAGAACAAACATCGGGCAGAATGAAAATGAGCAATCATTAATAGATTTTCTCCCTACCAATGAATTTACCTACCTACCAAATACTGCCGGGTGTTATTCAGCAGATGATGCAATTAGAACATTGCACTTGGCCAGAGAATTATTAGATGGGCACAATCTTGTTAAACTTGAAGTGCTTGGCGACCCAAAAACACTTTACCCAAATGTAGTTGAAACATTAAAAGCAGCAACTGTACTTATTAAAGATGGCTTTGATGTGATGGTCTATACCTCAGATGATCCTATTATAGCTAAACAACTAGAAGATATTGGTTGCTGCGCTATTATGCCTCTCGCCTCATTAATAGGCTCAGGAATGGGAATTCTAAATCCTTGGAATCTAGAAATACTTATTGATACCTTATCCGTACCAGTTATTGTAGATGCTGGTGTAGGTACAGCATCCGATGCTGCAATTGCAATGGAATTAGGCTGTGATGGCGTTCTAATGAATACTGCAATTGCTACTGCAAAGGATCCTATTATGATGGCTAGCGCCATGAAAAAAGCAGTCGAGGCTGGCCGTGAAGCATTTTTAGCAGGAAGAATGGCTAAGAAACTTTATAGTGGCTCTCCAAGTTCTCCTGTCTCTGGACTAATTAAATAAATGATAAAAGCTAGGCATCCAGAAATTGAAATTACCGTAAACACACAATTTTTAGAAGATCGTTCATTAATTAATCATGACCGGTATTTTTTTGCCTACACCATAACAATTCATAATCATGGAATTCATAGTATTCAACTCATTAGTCGTCATTGGGTTATTGAAAATGCAGCAGGTAAAATATTTGAGGTAAAAGGAGATGGTGTTATAGGAGAACAGCCTATTATTAATGAGGATGAAAGTTATTCCTATACCAGTGGGACTGAGATCGATACCCCCACTGGCTTTATGTCAGGAACGTATAAAATGCAAAGCAAAGATGGGAAATTTTTCGATGCAAAGATACCTAAATTTGAACTTCAGATGCCTAGGACCTTACATTGAAATTTAATCATCTTTTACTAGTCACTTTTTTGTTATTAATTAGTAGCTGCGGACAACTTAATATACAAGAACCGTGCGACTGCGACAAACCTGTTATCACAGCCGAAGAATCACAAAAATGCGAAGTAATAACAGCAAAGAAAGAAATTCCACAATATGGACTACTTAAAAAAACATCATGGGATACAATCGATAATAAAATGGAACAAGACCATATTATTCTTGCTTGGCCAGCATGGTTAAGAAGTTGCTCAGTTCTAATCAAAAAACCTTTTTGGGAAAAATCTTGTAAATCTGCCCTTAAAATTACTAGTGATCCCTCTAATCAAGATTTAATTAAATACTTTCATCGCCACTTTAATCTTTATCAGGCACATCAGGAAGATAATTCTACCGAAGGCTTAATTACTGGATATTATCAGCCATTACTGAAGGGAAGCCGAAAGAAATCAAATCAATTTAAGATACCCCTTTATGCGCCCCCAAACGATTTGATCACAGTTGATTTGAGTGAGTTATATCCCGACCTTAAATACAAAAGATTACGGGGGCGTATTGAGGGGAATAAATTAATTCCTTACTACTCTAGAGAAGCAATATCAGACAAAAAAATTCCACTTAAGGGAAATGAACTTTTTTGGGTTAAGGATCCAGTTGAGGCATTCTTTTTAGAAATTCAGGGCTCAGGAGTTATTGAATTTGAAGATGGTTCGAGAACTCAAGTTGGATATGCAAATCAAAATGGACATCCATATAGATCTATGGGGCGTGCACTAATAAATGAAGGAGAACTTTCTAGACATAAAGTATCTATGAGGAGTATTAAAGCATGGGCCAAAAAAAATAAGAAAAAATTAAAAAAATTCTTGAATGCAAATCCAAGTTTTGTATTCTTTAGGGAATTGCCTAAAGGGCTTCCTGGACCAATTGGTGCCTTGGGTATTCCTATTTCAGCTAAGCGTTCAGTAGCTGTCGATCGTAAATTTATACCATTAGGTTCACCCATATTTCTCTCAACCACAGAACCTAACTCTAACGTCCCTCTTGAGCGCTTAATGATAGCTCAGGACACGGGTGGAGCAATTGGTGGTGGAGTTCGTGCTGATTTTTATTGGGGACAGGGAGATAATGCTGGGGAAAAAGCTGGATCTATGAAACAGCAAGGTACTATTTGGGTTTTACTTCCGAAAGAATTTAAACTTAAATAAAAAAGGAAGCGGTGGCTTCCTTTTTTATTATTTGAAACAAATAATTACTTATTCATAACGTACATTGTTACTTCAAAACCAAAACGCATTTCTGTAGCTGCTGGTGTTGTCCACATAATGTAATCTCCTTTTTTTTTAAAATTCTATCTATCGGAAAACCTCTAAATAGTTGTCATACTATAGGTTGACTTCAGGTAATCTGCACTTACATGATGATGAATTGATCCTAAGTAAAATCATGATTAAATTTATTTTTATTAGCCAATTCTAACGATAAAAAAGGGGCTCATTTTCATGAGCCCCTTTCCTATCACGCATTACTTATTACAACAGGAGGAAGTAATAACTAGCTGCGATAAGCTGTTTCACCATGAGAAGTGCTGTCAAGCCCAGTTCTCTCATCTTCTTCAGAAACTCGAAGACCCATTGTGGCATCAATAATTTTAAATAAAATGTAGCTAAATACGCCACACCAAACAACTGTAATGCCTATTGATTTAGCCTGAACTACAAACTGACTGATCATTGAAACACCATCATCATAACCAGCTCCACCAAATTGTGGAGACATTAGGATTGCAAGACCAAGTGCACCAACAATACCAGCAACACCGTGAATACCAAATACGTCTAACGAATCATCGTATCCAAGAGCAATCTTAAGACTAGTTACAGCCCAATAAGCAATAATTGAAGCAATAATACCTAGAACTATTGCGCCTAATGGGCCCACTACCGCACATGCCGGAGTAATTGCCACTAATCCTGCAATAGCACCTGAAGCTCCACCCAGCATTGAGGGCTTACCTTTAGCAATCCACTCCATTGCAATCCAACCAAGGACTCCTGATGCTGCTGCAACTTGAGTGTTGATCATTACTAAACCAGCTGTTCCATCAGCAGCTAATTCACTACCGACATTAAATCCAAACCAACCAGCCCAAAGCAAAGATGCTCCGATCATAGTAAATGGCAGATTATGAGGTGCCATAGACTCTCTGCCGTAACCAATTCGCTTGCCAAGAACTAATGCACCTACAAGCGCTGCGATACCAGCATTAATATGAACAACAGTACCCCCAGCAAAATCAACCGCTCCCATCTGCGAAATAATTCCTCCGCCCCAAACCATATGACAGATTGGTGCATAAACAAGTGTTCCCCAAGCAGCAAGGAATACTAATAATGAAGAGAATTTAATTCGCTCAGCGAATGCTCCGACAATAAGTGCTGGAGTTAATGCAAAGAATGTAAGTTGAAAAGTCACAAATACAAACTCTGGAATAGTCCCAGAAATACTATCACCAGTAATGCCACTTAAAAATGCTAGGCTTAATCCACCTACATAATCATTATATGGCCCTTCCGAGAAAGCTAGGCTATAACCCCAAAGAACCCAGATTACAGACATCATCGAGAAAGTCACAAACACTTGCATCAACACTGATAGCATGTTCTTCGAGCGAACTAAACCACCATAAAATAATGCAAGGCCAGGAATAGCCATTACTAATACAAGGATTGTTGCCATAATCATCCAGGCAGTATCACCTGAGTTAATTGTAGCAATCTCTTCTACCACCGCTGCCATTTCTTCTGACATTGCAATGTGGGAAAATCCCATCATTAGAAGGCCCATAAGGCCAGTCAAACTAAACTTTGATAATAATTTTTTCATGTCAGTCTCCTAAAGTGCATCCTCACCAGTTTCACCGGTGCGGATTCGTTTAACTTCTTCAAGATCCATCACAAAAATCTTACCGTCACCAATTTTTCCGGTAGCAGCTGATTTTTCGATAGCCTCTATAACTTTTTTGAGTAGCTTTGTTGAGACAGCAACTTCTAACTTCACTTTCGGTAAGAAGTCGATGACGTATTCAGCGCCTCGATAAAGTTCAGTATGTCCTTTTTGACGACCAAAGCCTTTGACTTCAGTCACGGTAATGCCCTGTACCCCGATTTCAGAAAGAGCCTCTCTGACTTCATCAAGCTTAAATGGCTTAATAATTGCAGTTACAAATTTCATGTTATTCCCCTATTTTTATTAAAAAAGGGAGGAATCTTCATTCCCCCTTTATATTTATTACTTTTTAGAATCCAGCAGACACATAAATGCCAGGAGTACCATCCCCTAAGTAGACATTATTAACTGTCCATGAAGCAACTTTCTGGTTTGTGTCTGTATAAAAAGCGCCCACAGCAAAAGTATCATTAACTGCATACTCTAAATTTAATTTCCAATCTGTGTAGTCAAATGGCTCATTACTCGCACCTTCAAATGTTTGACGACCTACATGAAATGATGCAGTCAGAGGTGTTGAGCCAATAGGTACGTCTACGTCAGCAGTAAAATATTTACTCCCGTCTGCATCGGCAAAGCCCCATGCATCATCAGAAACTACAACATAAACACCAAGGCTGGCGCTAACTGGCCCGATGTCTTTACTTAGGCTTGCGTAAACTTCTGTAGCATCTGTATCAGCCTGACCTGAAGTATTATCACCTGGGTAATAGAACTTTAAGATACCAACATCGTATCCAATTCCAGTTTCACCTAAACCACCTGCAAAACCACCATAAAAATCAAGCTCTAAACTATTATCATCCATATACCCGCCTTCAGTTGTCCAATTTACATTGGATGCCCAAACACCAGCATATGCTCCGCTTTCATGTTCAACATCAAACCCACCTTGTAATGCTGGATCTTCTTTTGTTTGTGTATAACCACGAAAGATATAATCAGAAAAAATTCCAACGTTTCCGCTAACACTAAATTCTGAAGTCGCTGCTTTCGCTTCTTCTGCAACTACTGGCATTAAAGGAACCATTAAAGCACCTAATACTGCCATTTTCATTTTTGTAACCTTCATACTTGTTTCTCCTTATATATATATTTCTTATATAACATTTAATTTAAAGCAATTAGTGTGCCAACTTTTCCTTAAGGGAATAACAAAAAATCTGCGACTAATTCATAAAACATAAAAATTCCTGTTAGAATCAACGTTTTAGACCGATGATATTATGATAGAGAAAAAGAATATTCAAGAAATATCGAATAAAGTTCGTGAAATAGCAGAAAATTCACCAATTAGTGACATTGAAGATAATATAAATGCACTACTTCAGGGCGCATTCACTAAAATGGGGCTTATTAATCGTGAGGAATTTGATATACAAACACAAGTACTTAAGCGGACCCGCCTAAAGCTAGAGGCCCTAGAAAAAAAATTATCAGACTTAAATACTAAACCAAACAAATAATCACTTATAATTCCTCCAAATTCTATTTATTATATAAGCATGAAAACTACCCAAAATTCAGACACTGAAAAAACCTTAAAAAAGATTCTTGCCCAAAGAATTATGGTCATGGATGGGGCTACAGGGACGATGATTCAGCAACATCATCTGACAGAAAAAGACTATCGTGGCGGAAAACAAGGACGTTTCATAGATTTTCATGCGCCAGCAGGAGAGCGTGAGATTTTTCTGAAAGGTAATAATGAACTTCTCTCTCTGACACAGCCTGATATTGTTCAAAAAATTCATGAAGATTATTTGGCCTCTGGTGCCGACATTATAGAAACTAATACATTTGGAGCAAATACTATTGCTCAAGAAGATTACTATATGCCCCACCTAGCATATGAGATGAACCTAGCATCCGCAAAACTTGCAAAAAAAGCTGTAGAAAAATATAGTGCCTCAAATAAGCCTCGATTTGTAGCAGGGGCTATTGGGCCAACACCAAAAACTGCTTCCATATCACCAGATGTTAATGATCCTGGGGCAAGAAATATTAACTTTGATCAACTAGTTAAATCCTACAAAGATCAAACTAAAGCGCTTATTGAAGGTGGCGTGGATATCATACTAGTAGAAACAGTATTTGATACGCTTAACTGTAAAGCCGCACTATTTGCAGTAAATACAGTATTTGAAGAAGAAGCGATTCACCTTCCTTTGATGATATCTGGAACTGTTACGGATGCATCAGGAAGAATCTTATCAGGACAAACAGTAAGTGCATTTTGGAATTCAATAAGGCATGCCAAACCATTAACGATTGGATTAAATTGTGCCTTGGGTGCTGCCTTAATGAGGCCTTATGCGGAAGAACTATCTAAGATTGCCGATACACATATATGTATCTATCCAAATGCAGGTTTACCTAACCCTATGTCAGATACGGGATTTGATGAAAAGCCTAGTGACACCTCATCATTATTAAAAGAGTTTGCAGATAGTGGCTTTATTAATATTGCTGGTGGCTGTTGCGGGACAACCCCAGAACATATTAAAGCCATTGCTGATCAGATAAAAAATATTCCGCCAAGAGTCCTGCCTAATCTAGAAACGTATACCAAACTTTCAGGCTTAGAGCCTTTATCCATTAAAGAAGATACATTATTTATTAATGTAGGTGAGCGGACTAATGTCACAGGATCTAAGGCATTTGCAAATTTAATTATTAATGAAAAATTTGAAGAAGCAGTATCAGTAGCAAGACAACAAGTAGAAAATGGGGCGCAGGTCATTGATATTAATATGGATGAAGGGATGTTGGAATCTCTTAGTGCAATGCAACACTTCCTTAATTTAATAGCCTCTGAACCAGATATTGCACGTATACCTATAATGATTGACTCATCAAAATGGGAAGTTATTGAAGCAGGCTTGAAGTGCGTTCAAGGTAAAGCAGTGGTCAACTCTATCTCACTTAAAGAAGGCGAGGAAAGCTTTATCAAACAAGCTAAACTCTGTCGCAACTATGGAGCAGCTGTGATAGTAATGGCGTTTGATGAAAAAGGCCAAGCCGATACATATGAACGTAAAATTGAAATATGTAAACGTGCATACGATACATTGATTAAAACATTAAATTTTCCACCCGAAGATATTATCTTTGATCCGAATATTTTTGCGGTCGCTACTGGCATTGAAGAACATAATAATTATGCCGTAGATTTTATTAATGCTACTAAATGGATTAAAGATAACTTACCTTACGCTAAAATTTCAGGAGGAGTATCGAATGTAAGTTTCAGCTTCCGAGGAAATGATCTGGCTAGAGAAGCCATTCATACGGTTTTTTTACATCATGCAATCAAAGCCGGATTAACTATGGGAATAGTAAATGCTGGCATGATTGGATTATACGACGATCTTGCTGATGACCTAAAAATTGCAGTAGAAGATGTCGTTCTTAATAGAAGGCCTGATGCCACAGAAAGAATGATTGGTATTGCAGGGACGCTCAAGGGGGGTAAAAAAGAAGAACTAAAATTAAATTGGCGGGGTGATGACGAAACCCCTATTTCGGTTGAGAAAAAAATCGAGTATGCCCTTGTGCATGGCGTCACGGATTATATTGTAGAAGATACAGAAGAATCTCGCCTAAAAATTATGAATAAGGAAGGTGGTCGACCCATTAACGTTATTGAGGGGCCATTAATGGATGGTATGAATATAGTGGGTGATTTGTTTGGGCAAGGCAAGATGTTTTTACCACAAGTAGTAAAATCAGCAAGGGTAATGAAACAAGCTGTAGCTCATCTTGTCCCTTTTATCGAGAAAGAAAAAGAGGCTGATGAAAAAAGAACTGGGATAAAAGCTAAGCCTAAAGGAAAAATGTTGATCGCCACAGTAAAAGGTGACGTACATGATATTGGAAAAAATATTGTTTCCGTAGTCCTGCAATGCAATAATTTTGAAGTAGTTAATATGGGAGTGATGGTGCCATGTGCAGAAATACTCGCTAAAGCTAAAGAAGAAAATGTCGATATTATTGGCCTATCGGGACTAATTACGCCATCACTTGAGGAGATGACAAACGTAGCAAGTGAAATGCAACGTGATCCCTATTTTAATGAAAATAATATTCCATTACTTATCGGAGGTGCAACCACATCGCGTGCACATACTGCGGTAAAAATTGCAGAAAATTATGATGGGCCTGTAATTCATGTTTCAGATGCATCAAGATCTGTTTCAATTATGCAATCATTGATGGACCCAAAACAAAAAATTGATTACCTCATTAATTTATCAAAAGATTATGAGAATGTAAGAGAGCTACATGCAAAGAAAAAAGGTGCTACTTATATTACTATTAAAGATGCCAGGAAGAATAAATTAAGCCTAAGCTTTGAGCCAAAGAAACCAAAATTTATTGGGCGACGGGTATTTAAAAATATTGATCTTCAGTTAATCAAGGAATATATTGACTGGTCTCCATTCTTTCAAACCTGGGATTTGCATGGTAAATATCCAAATATTCTAAATGACAGTGTTGTGGGTGAGAGTGCTACCGAATTATTTGCGGAAGCACAAAAGATGTTAACTAAAGTTATCAATGAAAAAAAATTAAAGGCTAACGGAGTTATAGGGTTTTATCCTGCTAATACTGTAAACGATGATGACATTGAGGTATATGCAGATGAAGAATCAAAAGATCCTATTTTTACTTACTATGGCTTGAGACAACAAACTCAAAAGCCTAATATCAAGGGCAAAAAAAACCCTAATTTATGTTTAGCAGACTTTATCGCCCCAAAAGAAAGTGGCGTCAAAGACTATATTGGCCTTTTCGCTGTCACATCTGGTATTAATATAGAGACATATGAAAAGATTTTTGAAGAAGACGAAGATGATTATAGTGGCATTATGATTAAAGCTATAACAGATAGACTTGCTGAAGCATTTGCTGAATATATGCATGATAGAGTAAGAAAGGACCTATGGAGTTACCAAACGGAAGATCTTAGTAAGAATGATATGATCAATGAAGAATACCAAGGTATAAGGCCCGCTCCAGGATATCCGGCATGCCCAGAGCATACTGTAAAGAAAGATATTTTTTCATTATTAAAAGCAAATGAAATTGGTATGAAACTAACTGAGGGCATGTCTATGATGCCGGCATCCTCCGTCAGTGGTTTTTATTTTTCACACCCTGAAGCTAAATATTTTAGTGTTGATAAAATAGATAAAGACCAATTAGAAGATATGGTTTCAAGAAGGTCAATCCCATCTGAACAATTACAAAAATGGCTCGCACCAAATCTTAGGTAATTATGCATATTCATATCTTAGGTATATGCGGAACATTTATGGCAGGGATAGCTGCTCTAGCGAAATCTCAAGGTCACAAAGTAACTGGTTGCGACCAGAATGTTTACCCTCCTATGTCCACACAACTTGCAGATTTAGGTATCTCAATTACAGAGGGATTTTCTAATGAACAAATAACATTAAATCCAGATGTCTTCGTTGTTGGTAATGTTATCTCTCGCGGCAATCCTTTAATGGAAAGTATCTTAGATCAGCAGCGTCCTTATATATCAGGACCCCAATGGCTATACGAAAATATATTGTTTGATAAATGGGTAATTGCTGTAGCAGGTACACATGGTAAAACAACAACATCTGCGATGCTGGCCTGGATACTTGAATTTTGTGGTTATACTCCAGGCTTTTTAATTGGGGGTATTCCAAATAATTTTGATGTTTCAGCCCGACTTCCGACAGAAAATAAAAAAAAAGCTCCATCTTTTTTTGTTATTGAAGCAGATGAATATGACACAGCTTTTTTTGATAAACGATCAAAGTTTATTCATTACCACCCAAAAACCTTGATCTTAAATAATCTAGAATTTGATCATGCAGATATTTTCCAAGATCTGACACATATAGAAAATCACTTCCATCATTTAGTTAGAACCATACCTAGTAAGGGTCGAATTATAGTTAACAATGAAAGTCCCTCACTCAAAACTGTTATAGAAAAAGGATGTTGGGCAGAACTAGAATATATTGGATCCGATAAAGAATGGAATATTAAGGGTCATGAAATATATCACAATAAAGAAAAACAAGCCCCACTTATATGGGAGCTAATTGGACAACATAACTATATGAACGCCCTAGCAGCAATTGCTGCAGCTAGGCATGTTGGAATTTCTCCTGAAAACTCAATCAAGGCATTAAGTCAGTTCAAGAGCGTAAAAAAACGTATGGAAAAGATAAGCACTATAGATAATATTGAATTATATGATGACTTTGCACATCATCCGTCTGCTATTCAGACAACCCTAGAAGGGCTTCAAAAATCTATTAAAAAAGGAAGAATAATTGCAGTCATCGAACCCAGATCAAATACAATGAAACTAGGAACTATGAAAACTCAACTCATAAAAAGCCTTAGGGCTGCAGATGCTATTTTTTGTTATGCACACAATTTATCCTGGGACGCCCATAAGTTGTTTAATGATGTATCTAATGCAGAGGTAAATGAAAATGTTGACCAACTTGCAGAAAAAATTGCACAATTTGTTCAAAGTGAGGATAAGATTATATTTATGAGCAATGGAAGCTTTTCTGGACTCCAGACAAAGGTCGTTAAATCACTTAATCATGAATAATGTCATGAGTAATTATTTTAATAACCTCTATTTACTTGTGGCAATACTGGTGTCAATGATCATTCATTTAATCCTATTGATATTAACTGACCTAACATTAAATCATAAAGTCTACTTATCCCCTCCATCAGATATAGAAATTAGTTTTGTAAATTCAACGCCGAAAAAACTAAAAGAAAAATTTGTTACTAAAATAAAAGAATCAAACCAAGAGAAAAAACTCACCGCGCCGAAAGTAAAGAAGCAAATAAAAAATAATGCTGCTTCTGTGAAAGTTTCTCCAATAGACAATGGAATAAAAAATAATGCTGCTTCTGTGAAAGTTGCCCCACCTATTAAAAAAATAACTGCAATTGATTCCAATCAGATTCTCTCTAATATTAAAGAATCAATTCCTATTACTATTAAAAATATTAATAAAAAAATCCGAAGTAAAAAGATTTCTAGTTCAACAGCAGATTATGAATACAGACTTTATTTTGAAGCATGGCGCCAAAAAGTTGAGCGAATTGGTGCACTAAATTATCCTGAAGCTGCAAAATCAGGAATTTTTGGGTCGCTTCGCTTAACAGTCTCCTTAAATCAAGATGGAAACGTTCAAGATATGGTTATTAATAAAAGTTCTGGCTATGCTGCATTAGATGAAGCAGCTATCTCTATTGTTAGAATGGGTGCGCCTTATGCAAAGTTCTCTAACAGAATGAGAAATGAAGTTGATGTAATTCGAATTACAAGAACATGGAAATTTACTGAAGAAAATAAATTTTCATCTCAATAATTATGGCCCATTTTAAACATCATGTTTTTTTCTGTCTGAATCAACGCGAAAATGGGGAACAATGCTGTTCTGATTTTAATGCTGATACTATTTACACGTATATGAAAAAAAAGATTAAAGGTTTAGATCTTAATGGTCCTGGTAAAATACGAGTTAATCGAGGTGGATGTTTTGATCGTTGTCATGAAGGTCCCTTATTAGTAATTTATCCAGAAGCCGTATGGTATAGGTATATTGATGAATCAGATATTGATGAAATTATTGAAAAGCACCTCATTAACGGAGAAGTTGTTGAACGTCTAGTTGCTTAATTTTTTTTGAATAAGAGCTATTAGAATTAAACTTTCGGATTCTGAAAGTTCTTTTTTTTCAGCTCGCTTTGGATTTGCCCATATGCTCTCTGGAAAATGATTATCGAGTTTATATCTAGGAATGATATGCCAGTGCAGGTGAGGTGTAATATTTCCAAGAGAAGCTAAATTAATTTTTTCAGGAATTAGGTGACTTCTAAGTACACTCTCAATTATAAATACAATCCTCATAAATTCGTGACGCTTTGAATCACTTAAATCTGTCATTTCTTTAACATGAATAACAGAATCCACCCTACAGTACCCTGGATATGAATGATCGTTAATCAAAACTACTCTGAAATCTGAATTACTCCATATTAATGGGTATTTTGACGGAAGGCACAATAAACAACCCTTCTCTTTTGTCATCGAGCTTACTCCTCCCACTCCATTTTAGGATAAATCATATTAATATTACGTCCATTCTGAATACCAAATAATTCCCAATTTGAGGATTCTTCTTTCGCTATATTATCAATTGCCATTTGGAGATCTAATCCTTCATCAATTGCAGCTCTAATATCATCTCTCAAAGTAACTAGATAGCGCCTTATGTTATTCCAAGCTATATTTGGCTTTAGTGTAGGTGTTCCATGACCTGGAATTAATAAATTAAATTTAACCTGGCTCATAGAATCAATTGCGTTGATAAATCCATGTATATCTCCATCAACTACTGGGGTTCTTTCAGTAAATAATAAGTCTCCTGTCCATAAAGTTGAAGTCTTATAATCTTCAATCGTAATATCGGTATTAGTATGGGCAGTTGGATAAGCTGTTATTTTTAACAATCTATCACCTAAATCTATCTCAAGGGGCTGAGTGACTTTGACTAATAAATTAGGAGGAATTTGAATACTTTTTTCATAGGGAATATTTAAATATTTTAAATTTAATCCTTTATAAAACTCTTCTCTCAATTTCATAGCTTTAGTTAAATTCTCATGCCCGATAAACTTTAGGCCTTCTCCTTTAAACGCTACGTTGCCATATATATGATCAAGATGGACATGGGTATTAATTACATACTTAACTGGAAGGTTTGTTCTTTTTTGTATTTCAGAAAGTAGAGCATAGCCCATTGACTGAGAACCACCGGTATCAATGACAGCTACGCTATTCTTTCCTATTATAAAACCAATGTTACATATATCACCTTGATATCCATCATCTACATCAAGATGCTTTCCCTGGTGAACAAAAATTCCAGTTGCCACTTCTTTCATTGATAATGTTTTTTGTTTCATTGGTGAGGTTTCGTGAGAGAAAACACTTACGGAAGTCATACTAACTATAAAAATAGTCCACATAAAAATTATTTTTTTCATCTTTTCATTTTCTCATTAAGGCATTAAACTTACCTTCATATTATCATCAAAATAAAATTTAAACTTAATGGCTCAAATTCGAAAAAACTTCTCTTATCTTAATAAGCCTACAAGCTATTCAAATGTAGCAATATTATTACATTGGCTTATTGGGATAAGTATTATTTTTATGTTTCTCTTGGGTTGGTTTATGCAGGAACTTCCTAAAGAAGCGGCTAAATCATCAAGCTATGATTTATTTAATCTAGGTATTTATACATGGGAGCTAGCTAAGGAAACTTCTCCACGATCATTTTATTTTAACTTACATAAATCAATTGGAGTTACATTATTTGCTTTAATTATATTTAGAGTTTTTTGGAGATTTACGCACAAGCCACCTGCATTATTGTCATCAATGAAGTCATGGGAAAAAAGATTAGCAACTATCGCGCATCATGGACTATATCTTTTAATGATATTAACGCCTTTGGCAGGCATAATTATGTCAATTGCAAGTAAATATGGCATTAAATGGTTTGGCATTGAATTTATTCCTGGATTAGATATCCCTTCAGTACGAGAACTTTTTTATGAGTTTCACGAAATATTTGGATTATTAATTTTATTTATTCTAATATTTCATATTCTTGGAGCACTTAAACATACTTTTATAGATAAAGATGGGACTCTCCGAAGAATGTGGTTTAAATAAACCTAGATCGTGTCTACCAAACTCTCTATTATTAATCATGACCGTAGAATATTTAAGGGTAAATATATTTATCCTGTTGTCTCAAGAAGAGCTGGCGGATTATCGATTGGTATAAATTTAAATACAAACAGTGCATGTAATTGGCAATGTATCTATTGTGAGGTTCCTAATTTAAAGCGGGGCAAGCCCGAACCAATTGACCTAGCTCTTTTCAAGGAAGAGTTAATCTATTGGCTAAATCAAATTGTTCATAAAGATTTTTTAGATAAGCATACTGAGCCAGGAACTCTTTTAAAAGACATTGCTTTCTCAGGTAATGGAGAGCCAACAGCAGCTAAGGAATTTGCTGCAGCAGTCAAGGTTGTGATGGAGCAAATTCGTAGCTTCCAATTAGAAAATAAGATTTCTGTACGTCTCATTACAAATGGGAGTTACTTAGACCATTCAGCAACTAAAAAGGCATGGGGGCAACTAGAAAATCTCAATCGAGAGATATGGTTCAAAATAGATGCAATCGATCCTGTTGAAACTAAACGAATCAATCAAATTAATATATCCAAAAAAAGTATCACAAGTAATCTTAAATCCTCAATTCAAATTTCACCTACTATAATCCAAACCTGTATATTGAAAATAAATAATGAGCTACCATCAATGAAGGCAATCAATGATTATATTAATTTTTTGAAGCCATTTGCGGATAGCTTAAAAGCCATACACTTATACAGTCTTGCAAGGCCTACAGAGCAAAGTACTTCTGATTCTATTGAAAGATTATCCTATGATGAATTACAATTAGTTGCTAATAATATTAAACAACTAAAGGTGCCTGTCTTATCTTTTATATGACGTACATTAAATCGCTTATTACTTTATGCTTATTGATGTTCCTTTCAGGGTGTCAAGAAAGAAATGTAGATTGGTTATCCTACGGCAATAATTTAGAAAATCAACGCTACTCAAAACTTAGTCAAATCAATGATAAAAATGTTAATAGTCTAAAATTAGCCTGGGAGTATCAAACTGGTATCAAAGCAACCTTTCAAGCTACCCCACTTGTTTACCGGGGTATAATGTATATTTCTCTTCCTTATAACCATGTTATTGCGTTAAATGCAAAAACTGGAGAAGAAATCTGGCGTTATGAACATGAAAGAAATCCTGACTGGAAAATGTGTTGTGGCCCCTCTAATCGCGGCTTAGCTATTCATGGAAGTCAAATTTTTATGGGAACAGTCGATGCCCGATTAATTTCTCTAAATATCAAAACAGGAGAAAAAATATGGGATATTAATGTTGTCGAAAATCTTGTAGCTACTGAATCTCTTTCATCTCTTAATGACGTGGATCCTAACAGAAAGAAATTGGTCAGTGGAGGAACAGGGGTAGGTATCTCAATGGCACCCATCATCTATGAAAATAAAGTTATTATTGGAATTACCGGAGTTGGTTATGGCCTCCATGTAGAAGACGCAGAAAAAGATTCGCCACTTGGAGCAGTTGTAGGGGTAACTGGAAGATTTGGACGCCCGGGATTTTTAGCTGCATATGACGTTTACTCAGGGAAGCAAATTTGGCAATTTGATACTATTCCTAAAGAAGGTTGGGAAGGTGAAATGAGTAATTACACACGTGATGGTGAATCCTTAAATAGAAATTTATTAATTGAAAAAGAATCACTCGAAAAATATCCTAATGCAGCAAAGTATGGTGGGGGTTCAGCATGGACTACGCCTGCCATTGATTCTGAAACAAATACATTATTTTTTGGCACTGGAAATCCTTCTCCTCAAATGAGTGGAGAAAGCCGACCAGGTGATAATTTATATACCGTCTCTTTAGTAGCATTAGATGCAAATACTGGGAAAATAAAATGGTTCTACCAGCAGGTTCCACATGATATTTGGGGTTATGACGTTGCAAGCCCTCCAGTTCTTTTTCACACAATTAAAGATGGTAAGTTTATACCTGTTGTAGGACAAGCAGGAAAGACTGGGTGGTTTTATATTCATAATAGAAATACCGGTGAATTAATTTTAAAATCAGAAGCATTTGTGCCCCAAAAAAATATGTTTGCAGAAGCTACCAAAGAAGGATCTATTATTTATCCTGGAATTTTAGGAGGCTCAAATTGGTCTCCGGTAAGTCTTGATGTAAATGAACATATGGCATATATATCAGGAATACATGCTCCCATAAAATATATGCTGCATGAAAATATCTCTGGTAACAATATTACTAGCTATACTAGCTCTGAACCTACAGATGATCAACAGTGGGGTTTACTCTCAGCTATAAATTTATCAAATGGTAAAATAGCCTGGCAACATCAAACAGATCAACCTCTATTGGGTGGCACTCTTGCTACAAATGGAAAATTAGTTTTTTCTGGCGAGGGCAATGGTAGCTTAAATGCTTTTCATAGTCTAACTGGCAAACTACTTTGGACAACTAAAATTAATGCTGGAGTAAATGCCCCGCCAATTTCCTATATGATCGAAGGTAAACAATATATTGCAGTCGCTGCAGGCGGAAATAAAATTATGGGTTATAAACAAGGAGACTACATTAGTGTCTATAGCCTTAACTAGAATAAAGTTTATTGCTTAGATACTCTGGATCATTATATTATGCGCAACGAAGATTTATTTAAAAGACTTATTGATACGAAAAAGCGCATAATACGCCCGCTTCTTTTCTTGACCGTTATTCCATACCTAGCATTCATATATGTTATTGCTTTTTATCCAAACTATTTTAGTAATATGCTTCTTAATTCCAATGTATCAATTGGAATCATATTAGGGTTTTTGCTCATAATAGTTATATGGATCGTTACATTACTTTATGTTTACCTAGCAAATAAACATATTGAGCCTATTATTAAAGATCTAAATAACTAATGCTAAAACTTTTTACTTCATCTCAATCCGGAGATCTGAATATTGTTGCTATCTGGATGTTTTTAATTTTTGTTGCAGTGACTCTCTATATTACCTTTTGGGCTGCAAAGAAAACACAATCAACAAACAATTTCTTCACTGCTGGTGGAAATATTACTGGACTTCAAAATGGTCTAGCAATATCGGGTGACTTTATGTCTGCAGCCTCGTTTTTAGGAATATCTGGATTGGTTTTTTTATCTGGATTTGATGGGCTCATCTATTCAATTGGTTTTTTAGTAGGATGGCCAATCATCCTTTTATTAATTGCTGAGCCTCTTCGCAATTTAGGAAAATATGGTTTTTCAGATGTTGTGTCATTCCGCTTAGATGAAAAACCTGTTCGAATACTCTCTGCATTTGGTTCTTTATCTACTGTTATTCTATATTTAATTGCCCAAATGGTTGGCGCAGGAAAACTAATTGAGATTTTATTTGGGCTCCCGTATATTACTGCTGAAATTATTGTAGGTATTCTAATGATTTTGTATGTTACTTTTGGAGGCATGCTAGCAACAACATGGGTACAAATTATTAAAGCAATATTATTGCTTTCTGGTGCAACAATTATTGCAGTTCTTGTATTAAATCAATTTGATTTCAGCTTTAATCAATTTTTTGATGCGGCAGTCAATACTCATGATAACGGTGCTGCTATTATGGCACCGGGTGGACTAATCACAGATCCTGTCTCAGCAATTTCATTGGGTCTAGCCCTAATGTTTGGTACTGCTGGATTACCACATATACTAATGCGCTTTTTTACAGTTTCGGATGCGAAACAGGCAAGAAGGTCAGTAGCATTTGCAACAGGATTTATTGGATACTTTTATATACTAACTTTTATTATTGGATTTGGTGCCATTATATTGGTATCAAACAATCCAGCCTATCTATCTGATAGTGGAAACATTCTTGGAAACAATAATATGGCTGCTATTCATCTAGCACATGCAGTCGGTGGCAATATATTACTAGGTTTTATTTCTGCAGTAGCTTTTGCAACAATTCTTGCAGTTGTTTCTGGATTAACATTAGCAGGTGCTTCAGCAATATCACATGACTTATATGCAAATGTAATTAATAAAGGTGCAAATGATAAATCTCAGATGGTAGTATCAAAAATTGCGACTATCGGTCTTGGGCTTATGGCAATCATTTTAGGAATAATTTTTGAGAAGCAGAATGTTGCCTTTATGGTTGGCTTAGCTTTTGCTATTGCTGCAAGTACAAATTTTCCTATTTTATTCCTATCTATCTACTGGAAGAGAGTAACAACAAGAGGAGTAATTACTGGAGGCAGTGCTGGACTAATCTCATGTATTATTCTTGTAATATTTGGCCCTATTGTTTGGGTTGATATTCTTAACAATGCACAGGCTATATTTCCATATAAATATCCAGCGTTATTTTCTATGACAATAACATTTTTCGGAATTTGGTTTTTTTCTATTACAGATAATTCGTTAAAAGCTGCTAAATAAAAAGCATTATTTGAAAATCAATATTTTCGTGCTCAAACAGGTATTAATAAAGGTCTAATTAACCATTGAATAAAGTACAAAAAATCTTAATTCTAATCGGTATGTTATTTTTTAATCTCATTAACGCAGAGGATATTAATGAGAACGTTCAAAAGAAGATTAATAAGGAATCGGCGGATATCTTAGTAGAAAACCTTAACCAACATTTTATTATCAACTTTTCAAAAGGACGCCAATTATGTGAAAAGAATCTTACCTCAATTATAAATAATAAATCTTTATCATTTTTAAAAGAATCAGAAAGTATAAAAAGTATTGATAATAAAAAAGCTTTAGAAATTCATGCGAATAGAATGAAGAGTATGGCACCAGTTTTTGCAAGAGCTGGCTGTCTCGTTAAGTATCGCTTTGAACTTGAGAAGATTCTCTATGACTCTTTTCATAGCATAGAAGAAACAATTTTATTTCAACGAGCATCTCAATTAAAACTTAATAAATCTAAAAAAATGTTGATTAATCGAGCCCTTTTAAATGACCATAATACTTGGATTAAAGACAATTTAGACCTAGATAATAAAGTAGAGAGAGAAAGAAGGAACAATGGATTTAACTCGGTGCTTAATACTATTGCTGGCTTCTATATAAATAATTCCTCTCTCGGCTGCAAAAGAATTTCTACTAATTCTGAAACCTTTACCTGTAATTAGTATTGACACTAAGTAAAAAAAGTAGATTTTTTTTATTCTATATGAAATTTTTGACTGTAGCTTCTTATAGTTTCAAGCATGCATTGAACATTTTCTGGTGGGGTAAATTGTGTAATTCCATGGCCTAAATTGAAAATATGGCCCTCTCCATAACCATAATTGTCTAATACTTTCTTCACTGCAGCCACTATCGCTTTTGGGCTAGATAGTAAAATAGCAGGGTCTAAATTTCCTTGTAATGTAATATTATTACCAATAATCCTTCTCGCTTTTGCAATATCTGTTTGCCAATCCAATCCAATTGCACTAGCTCCAATCTTTGCCTGTGCCTCAAGCCACTGACCCCCACCTTTAGTGAAAATAATTTTTGGAATGTGTTCATATCCTAATAAATTAAGGTTAGAAATAATAACTTTCATATAATTAAGTGAGTACCTCTCATATTCCGAATGTGCTAGCGCTCCCCCCCAGGAATCAAATATCATAACTGCATCTACTCCAGCTTCAATTTGAGATGCTAAATACTTAGTAACCGTCTCAGTATTTATCTTCAATATATGGCTCATTAAATCTGGTCTTGAATATACTAATTTTTTAATATTAAGAAAGTTTGTTCCCCCTTTTCCTTCAACCATGTATGTCGCAAGTGTCCAGGGACTTCCAGAAAAACCAATTAATGGTACTCGTTGGTTTAAGGCTTTTTTAATGGCCCTTACTGCTTCAAAAACATAATGTAATTTTTCATCTACATTAGGAATATCTAACTTTTGTATTTCTTTTTCGTCTTGTAGGGGTCTTTCGAATTTTGGTCCTTCGCCTTCCACAAAATATAGGCCTAAGCCCATTGCATCTGGAATAGTTAAAATATCTGAGAACAAAATAGATGCATCAAGATATGGGTAGCGGTCTAGAGGTTGGAGTGTTACTTCTGTTGCAAAATCATTATTTTTACAAAGCTCTAAGAAGCTACCAGCATTTTTTCTAGTATTTCTGTATTCTGGTAAATATCGTCCAGCTTGTCGCATCATCCAAACAGGAGTGTACGAAGTATTCTGTTGCTTCAAGGTTCTGAGAAAAGTATCGTTTTGAATCGAGTTCATTAGATTAGATTAATCATCATCGATAATATCAGGGGTAATTAAATCAATAGTATCCACAACTAATTCTCCAGTAGATATGACTGCACTCCCTGCTGTATCTACAACTGCTACTGTTGTCATACACCCCGAGAGCAATACAGCTATAAGAATTAATATATATTTCATATATCCTTAATTAGCGGGGGAGATTACTTGTGCCCATCAAAAATTCATCTACAGAGCGAGCACATTGTCGACCCTCTCTTATAGCCCAGACTACTAAGGACTGACCTCTTCGCATATCTCCCGCAGCAAATACTTTACTTCTTGATGTGATATAGGATTTATCACCTTCAGTTTCTGCTTTTGCATTTCCTCGAGCATCTTTTTCAATTCCAAATTTATCAAGCATAGTTTGTTTAGGCCCCATAAATCCCATAGCTAATAATACTAAATCAGCTTTTATTCTGAATTCAGAGCCTGGAATCTCCTGCATTTTGCCATTTTTCCATTCAACTTTACTCGCAACTAGTTCTTTAACTTTGCCATTCTCACCTTCAAAAGATTTAGTAGCAATTGACCAATCCCTATCACAACCTTCCTCGTGTGAGCTTGATGTTCTCATTTTTAGAGGCCAATATGGCCATACTAATGATTTATTTTCCTGTTCAGGTGGCTGTGGCATTAACTCAAACTGAGAAATTGATTTTGCTCCATGACGATTCGATGTTCCAACACAATCTGATCCAGTATCTCCACCACCAATAACTACTACATGTTTTTTAGTCGCCATGATTTGGCCAGAAACAGTGTCGCCTGCAACTATTTTATTTTGTGATGGTAAAAAGTCCATGGCAAAATGAACCCCCTCTAATTCTCTTCCAGGAACAGGTAAATCTCTTGGCCATTCAGCTCCACCCGCTAGAATTACTGCATCAAAATCATTGGTGAGTTTTTCAGGGTCAATGTTTTCTCCAACATTCTGGTTAGTTTTAAATTTAACCCCCTCGGCCTCCATTTGCTGGATACGTCTGTCAATGTGGATTTTTTCCATTTTGAAATCTGGAATACCATATCGGAGTAATCCTCCAATACGGTCATTCTTCTCATACACAACTACATCATGTCCTACTCTTGCTAATTGCTGGGCAGCAGCCAGTCCAGCTGGACCAGAGCCTACAATTGCAATTGTTTTACCTGTTTTACTTTTAGATGGCTGAGGAACAACCCAATTATTTTCCCATGCTTTATCGATAATGGCATGCTCTATTGACTTTATTCCCACCGGATCTGAATTAATATTTAAGGTACATGCAGCTTCACACGGAGCAGGACAAATACGAGCTGTAAATTCTGGAAAATTGTTTGTTGAATGTAGAACGCTAATCGCAGCTTCCCAGTCTTGTTTATAGACCAGATCATTCCAATCAGGAATAATATTATTAACTGGGCACCCATTATTACAAAATGGGATACCGCAATCCATGCATCGAGCACCTTGATTTTTAGCGTCTTCGTCAGACAAATGCAGGATAAATTCTTTATAATTTTTAATACGTTCGTCTGCTGGAAGATTTTCTTCAACTAATCGGGGAAACTCAATAAAACCAGTTACTTTTCCCATCTATGCTGCCTCCTTTTTTTCGGCCGCGTGAATTTCTTTCAATGCACGCCTATATTCTATCGGAAAGACCTTTACAAAGAGGTTTAGTTCACTATCCCAGTCTTCAATAATATTTTTTGCAATTGTGCTATCAGTATAAGAATAATGATTGGCAATTAAATTTCTTAGCAATTCTTCATCACTAAGATTTAAATGTTTAGTTTCATTAGATTGTATATTTTCTTTGGTAACTTTTTCTAAAGTTACCATCGAAGGGTTACAATAATCTTTAAATGTATTCTCAGGGTCATAGACATAAGCTATACCACCTGACATTCCTGCTGAGAAATTTTGTCCTGTATTACCAAGAACAACAACTGTTCCTCCAGTCATATATTCACAGCCATGATTCCCTAAGCCTTCAACCACTGCTGATGCACCAGAATTTCTAACACAAAAACGCTCTCCAGCCACTCCTCTAAAATAAGTTTCTCCTGAAGTAGCCCCATACATAGCTGTATTCCCTACAATAATATTTTTATCTTGGATTCCTTTAAAAGTTCTAGGGGGACGAATAATAATCTGACCTCCACATAAGCCTTTGCCTACATAATCATTACCTTCTCCAAACAGAGTAAACGTAACCCCTTTTGATAAAAAGGCTCCGAAACTTTGTCCTGCAGTGCCAGATAAGGTTACTTTAATCGTATCTTTTGGTAACCCTTCATTACCATACCTTTTTGCGATTTCATGCGATAACATTGTTCCAACAGTTCGATTCGTGTTTGTAATTGGCATTTCAAATTGACATTGTGTTTTGTTCTCAATTGCTGAAATAGCTTTTTTAATAATGTCATTATCTAGTGCATATTCAAGACCATGATCTTGTGGTTCAGTATTAAATTTTCCAACTTCTTCAGGAACATCCGGTTGATGGAAAATACGACTAAAATCTAATCCTTGAATTTTCCAATGATCAATACCTTTTTTCATGTCTAATAAATCACTTCGACCAATTAAATCATCGAATTTTTTTATTCCAAGTGATGACATTAATTCACGAACTTCTTCAGCTATAAAGAAGAAGAAATTGACTACGTGTTCTGGCTGCCCAGTAAATCGCTTCCTAAGTTCAGGATCTTGCGTTGCAATTCCAACAGGACATGTATTTAAATGACATTTACGCATCATGATACAGCCCTCAACAACCAGTGGTGCCGTTGCAAATCCAAATTCATCTGCTCCGAGCATTGCTCCAATTACTACATCTCGACCAGTTTTCATTTGTCCGTCAACTTGAAGGATGACTCGACTTCTTAACCGATTAAGAACAAGTGTTTGTTGCGTTTCTGCAAGACCAATCTCCCAAGGCGTACCCGCATGTTTAATAGATGAAAGTGGCGAAGCTCCTGTTCCTCCATCATGACCAGCAATAACAATATGATCAGATTTAGCTTTTGCAACTCCAGCAGCTACAGTTCCTACGCCAGTTTCTGAAACTAACTTAACTGAAATACTTGCTTTTGAATTAGCATTTTTAAGGTCATGAATAAGTTGTGCTAAATCTTCGATCGAATAAATATCGTGATGTGGTGGGGGTGAAATAAGTCCCACTCCAGGAACTGAAAATCTTAATTTTGCAATATATGTGCTCACCTTATGACCTGGCAATTGTCCGCCTTCTCCAGGTTTGGCTCCTTGAGCCATTTTTATCTGTATTTGATCAGCTGCCGATAAATACTCTGCTGTAACCCCAAATCTTCCTGAAGCAACTTGCTTAATTCGCGAACGCATCGAATCGCCTGCTTTCA
The DNA here is from genome assembly GCA_029244935.1 of Methylophilaceae bacterium. GTDB lineage: Bacteria > Pseudomonadota > Gammaproteobacteria > Burkholderiales > Methylophilaceae > BACL14. The sequence continues at coordinate 108,540 of JAQWQF010000011.1, forward strand.
ATTTAAAATTAGATTCAATAATTTCTGCTCCCAAATGCTCAGCAATACTAGAGTCTTTTGTTAATGGAATAAATCGCTTAACATCTTCGCCTC
>JAQWQF010000029.1 GCA_029244935.1 Methylophilaceae bacterium
CAAAAAAAATAAAAATGATTTTTAGTAAGAATACAAAAGCAGGTTTAAGTACAGAAACCATCGATGTTGAAACTTCACTTTCTGATCAATTTTGTATTAACGATCAAGATATTCATGAGCTGGCTAGATATGCGGTAGCCATTGAATCGCATTACAAGTGTCCTATGGATATTGAATGGGGTAAAAATGGTTTAGATGGGAAAATCTATATTCTGCAAGCAAGACCAGAAACAGTAAAATCACAAAATAAGAATGTAACAGAATCGTTTAAGCTTAAAGAAAAAGGCAAGGCAATAGTTGCAGGACGGGCAGTTACTCAGAAAATTGGTATTGGTCCTGTAAGAATAGTGAATGATCCTTCTGAGATGCATACAGTTCAACCAGGTGATGTTCTAGTTGCTGATATGACTGACCCTAACTGGGAGCCTGTTATGAAAAGAGCATCAGCTTTAGTAACGAATAGAGGCGGAAGAACGTGTCATGCAGCTATTATTGCAAGAGAGCTTGGAATCCCCGCTATTGTAGGCAGTGTAAATGCTACTGAACTCCTAGAAGATGGTAATATTGTAACTGTATCTTGCTCGGAAGGTGAAACAGGTATTGTTTACCAGGGTGAATTAAAGTACGAAGTAACTACTCAAGAAGATGGAGACCTACCTTCTCCCCCTGTTAAATTAATGATGAATGTTGGTAGTCCAGACATGGCATTCACATTTGCACAAATTCCTAATAATGGTGTAGGCTTAGCAAGACTAGAATTTGTAATTAACAACATGATCGGCATTCATCCAAAGGCCATAATTAACTATAAAGCAATGCCATCTGAAATTCAAAAAGTTATCGACTATCGTTCGCGTGGTTACTCTAGTCCAAAAGATTTTTATATAAATAAAATATGTGAAGGTGTAGCAACAATAGCATCTGCTTTTCATCCAAACCCAGTAATTGTTAGAACATCTGACTTTAAGTCAAATGAATATAAAAAATTAGTTGCTGGTGATATATATGAGCCTGATGAGGAGAATCCGATGATAGGATTCAGAGGAGCAGCACGTTACATCTCCAATGAATTTAAAGATTGCTTTGCACTTGAATGTGAAGCTATGCTAAAAGTCAGAAATGAAATGGGACTCACAAATGTAGAACTAATGATCCCTTTTGTTAGAACCTTAGATGAGGCTAAATTAGTTATCAGTATCATGGCTGAGAATGGCTTAAAACGAGGAGAAAATGGACTTCGATTAATTATGATGTGTGAAGTGCCGTCTAACGCTATTCTTGCTGAAGAATTTTTAAATTATTTTGATGGATTCTCAATTGGCTCTAATGACCTCACACAGCTTACCTTAGGAATGGATAGGGACTCCGGCATTCTTGCTGATGGATTTGATGAAAGGAACCCAGCTGTAACTAAAATGATTGAGATGGCTATTAATGGAGCAGTTAAGTCTAATAAATATATCGGTATATGCGGACAGGGACCTTCCGATCACCCTGATTTTGCCGACTGGCTAGTTAAGAAAAAAATTAGCTCGCTCTCATTAAACCCTGATACTGTAATCTCCACATGGAAGCAACTCACAAAAAAATAGATGGCTAATAATAAAAGAATCGCATTTTTTATTTCTGATGGGACAGGAATTACTGCTGGCTCCTTAGGTGGTTTATTGTCTCATTTTCCAGAAACAACTTTTGAGCATATTCGCATTCCCTTTACTGATACGCTATCCAAAATTGATGATGCACAAAAGCGGATAGCAAACTCAAAAATGATTAATGGTTTACGGCCTGTTGTAATAATGTCTATTGGTAATAAAGATCATCGTTCTGAGCTAAAAGAGGTTGATGCTTATTATATTGACTTATTTGATATTTTTATTGAGCCTCTGGGTAAAGAACTTAAAGAGGACCCACTTACAAGACCGGGAGTTTCTCATAGTATTGATGGATTAAACTACGGAAATCGAATGGAAGCAATTAATTTTGCCCTAGGCCATGATGATGGCATGACGCATACTGGATTAAATCAAGCTCAGGTAATTCTTATTGGCGTCTCTAGATGCGGGAAAACACCGACTAGCATATACCTAGCAATGCAGTTTGGAATTAAAGCTGCTAACTACCCACTTATACCCGAAGACTTTGAACGAGGGACACTTCCACCTATCCTAGATGGATATCTTGACAAGATTTTTGGTTTAACAATAAAGCCAGAACGTTTACATTCTTTAAGGTCAGAGAGAAGACCAGATAGTCTTTATGCTTCGCTATCAAACTGTCGTGAAGAAATTGGTTTAGCTGAAGAATTAATGAAGCGCCTAAGAATTCCAAATACAGATTCAACCTCTCGCTCAGTTGAAGAGCTATCTGCAATAATTATTCAGAAAATAAAAGGTTAATTTTTAATATAAGGATTAATTAAATTTAACAACTTATCAGACTCAGGCCTAACAATACTAGATAAAACATGAACTGATTCTACTTTTGGTAGCACTACAAATTTATAAAAATTCCACATAGGAGCTTCCCCAGTAATTTCATAAAGATTTTGATAGACTTTATTAACATTTTTACCAAGCACACTTGATTTACTCATCATTGGAAATTCAACGGCATAAGTAAGTTTACAAAAATCCTGAATTTCCTTATCTGTTGAAAACTCCTGATTAAAATCATTAGATGGAAAACCAACAACTAATAGCTTTTCCTTATTTTCTCTATATAACTTCTCAAGCCCTTCAAACTGACTAGTGAAACCACATTTACTGGCTGTATTGACAAAAATAATAGGTTTATCTTGATGCTCGCACAGATCAAATTTTTCTCCTTGAAGCGTTACTAAATCCTGGTTGTAAAAATCCATGCATGCTCCAAATGTAATAGTAGGTAACATTAAAATTAATAGTATTATTTTTTTCATATACTAGGGACCTTTATAGTGAGTAAATTGTTCATTAATTATTTTTTCTCCATTGCCAGGGAGGAATTGGTAAACCTTTAGACCACAAACCTAGCTTATTATCTCTTGCATATTTTTCAGCATTTGAATACAACAATTGATCCAATTTATCTTGCGATCTTTTGTAACGCTTATAATGCCATGCCATACCATTTTTTACTAAATTAAGATTAATATCATTACCGTCAAGAACTAACTTACCCAATAATCTTTTATACCTGTCTTTTTTTGATCCACTAACTACAAGAGTTTTTCCATGAACTTTATCAGTCAAGTATTGAGTAGCTTCTTTACCATAAATTTGTTTAATTTCCGGAGCATCAATTCCTAAAAGTCTGACCTTATAATTAACCCCTTGATCACTTCTTAGAACAACCGTATCAGCATCAACAACCCTAGAAATTACCCCACTTATATCTGCAAAAATATAGGGAGAAAAGAAAACCAGGAAAAGTATACTTTTTTTACAAATTTTTAGCACTCGATTTACCTATAATTTTAAGCTTCATATTTTGTCCTATTAAATAAATATTAGATTTAAAGGGATTAATATTGTTTGTGTAATTTTTTCTATACACCCTCAAGTATAATTATAGCTATTGGATATATAATCACAAACATCGGAAGGGTGGATGAGTGGTTTAAGTCGCACGCTTGGAAAGCGTGTTTAGGTTCATACCTAACGCGGGTTCGAATCCCGCTCCTTCCGCCATTTTTTAATTCATCTTACATGAAGGGGCTATGAAGTATTGAAACTTAACAAATTATTACTAGTTTTAGCTCTTGTTTTAATAATCTTGGCGGTAATAACATGGCTAATACCAACTTAATTAATCTAGGAAGCTAATTAATTTTATAATGACCTAGCAAATGTTTTTTTATCACGAAAATAATATCTGTAAAAATAAATACGCTTCTGTAATGCAATTTTTATTTTAAATATTAGCCTTGAAATTGGATATATAAAAACTTCTACTCCCTTTAAATCTTTCTTTTTAGTATATCTATTTGGGCTATCAATTGCTGAGGGAAAATCGTTGTCCCAAGAAGCTATTGTAGGCATAACAACCATTACCTCAATGTTTGTTATCCATGGCGAGCCCATTAATATGTCAGGAGGAAGATATACTTTGTCCATGCTTTTAAGAAGCTTTTTAGCTCCTTCCTGAGAAATAATATAGGCATAAGATCCGCCTGGGCTGCTTCCAATTCTAACTAGATTAAATGGACCATCTAAATTAAAAATTTTTCGTTGTCGGTACTTTGCCATTTTCGGCTTACCAAGAAATCTTATCAGCTCCCAGCTTATATCAGATGCATAAAGCTTGGACAAAATAAAATGAAAATTATCCTTAATTATTACATCATCCTCAAAAACAAGAGCTTCCCGATAATTATTTTTGATAATATCTTTTAATATTTCCTTATTTGAGAACATAACCCCAAGCTCTGGTGATGTTAAATCCTTACCAAAAAATAACCGCCTTTTTACTCCCGAGTAAGATAGGTCATTTTTTAGGTTACGCGATCTTCCATCAATGGCATCAAAAAAGACAAATTCATGATTAATTGCCTTTAATCTAGCTGTAACAACTTCCCTTCTTTTCTTTTCATCTAAAAGGCTAATAACATAGGTTTTAATTGGTTTCATTAGGGGATATTTTTTAATAAATTTTTATTCTGACTACTATAAGGATTTAGTATTATGATTTCAAGCCATTATATTTTAATCATAAAATCTAATATGTAGTTTTCATTCATTTAAATGTCTTTATAAATCTTGATTTATAATAGATTGGGGTTTAGACTATATTATATTATAACTCTTATATAAGAGTTAAAGCGAACGAAAAATTATATTAAACTTAAGTAAAAACTAAATTTGGGGGAAGCATGACATACACAACGCTTAAAGATCTTGGTATCAAAAGTCCATTTAAAGAAAAATATGATAACTATATTGGAGGTAAATGGGTTAAACCAGTTGATGGTAAATATTTCGAAAATATTACACCTATTTCTGGTAAACCATTTTGTGAAGTTGCTCGATCTAATGAAAAGGACATCGAACTAGCACTTGATGCTGGACATGCAGCTAAGGATGTATGGGGTAAAACAAGCACTACAGAACGTGCAAATATCCTATTAAAAATTGCTGATGTAATGGAGAGAAACCTTGAGACAATTTCTTTGGCTGAGACTATTGATAATGGTAAGTCAATCAGAGAGTGTTTAAATGCTGATATACCGCTAGCAATTGACCATTTTAGATATTTTGCAAGCGCTGTAAGAGCTCAAGAAGGTAGTATTGGTGAAATTGATAACGATACTATGGCTTATCATTTTCATGAACCACTAGGTGTTGTAGGTCAAATTATTCCTTGGAATTTCCCAATTTTAATGGCTGTATGGAAACTGGCTCCAGCACTAGCTGCTGGAAATTGTATTGTATTAAAGCCAGCTGAACAAACACCTGTATCAATACTAGTTGTAATGGAATTAATCGCAGATCTTCTACCTCCTGGTACTTTGAATATAGTTAACGGCTATGGTTTAGAAGCAGGAAAGCCTCTTGCAAGCTCCAGCCGAATTGCAAAAATTGCCTTTACAGGCGAAACAACAACTGGTCGACTAATTATGCAGTATGCTTCGCAAAATATCATTCCAGTAACACTTGAATTAGGCGGAAAATCACCAAATGTTTTCTTTGAAGATATTATGGATGCTGACGATGGTCTTTTTGATAAAGCACTTGAGGGTTTCACAATGTTCGCTCTTAACCAAGGAGAAGTCTGTACATGCCCCTCTCGCGCAATTATACAAGAATCTATCTATGATAAATTTATAGAAAGAGCACTTGAAAGAGTAAAAGCAATTAAACAAGCAAGTCCACTTGAGGGTGACACCATGATTGGTGCACAAGCATCCAGCGAACAGATGGAAAAAATATTATCATATATAGATTTAGGAAAAGAAGAAGGTGCGGAACTTCTCATAGGTGGGAATAGAAATATTATGAGCGGTGAGCATGCTGAAGGATATTACATTGAGCCAACAGTGTTCAAGGGTAATAACAAGATGAGAATTTTCCAAGAAGAGATTTTTGGTCCTGTAGTTTCGGTTACAACATTTAAGGATGAGGCTGAAGCTCTTAAAATTGCAAATGATACACTTTATGGTCTAGGTGCTGCAGTATGGACTAGAAATATTAATACTGCTTTCAGAATGGGCAAAGGTATTCAAGCTGGTCGAGTATGGACAAACTGTTATCATGCCTACCCTGCTCACGCTGCATTTGGTGGATATAAGCAGTCGGGAATTGGTCGTGAAACACATAAAATGATGCTTGATCATTATCAACAAACTAAAAATCTGCTTGTCAGCTACACTGAAACTAAGCTTGGGTTCTTTTAGAAAGAGATTTGATAATAAGGGATTTAGGGCAAAACTAAACCTTTTGCCCCTTTACTTACTATGATATCAAGATTATCTTCAACCGATTCAGCTAATAAGCTCATTGATAGACTTAAGAAAGAGCATGGCGACCTTATGTTTCATCAATCTGGTGGTTGTTGCGACGGAAGTGCGCCTATGTGTTTTCCTAAAGGTGAATTTTATTTAGGAAACTCTGATGTGGAGGTTGGTATTGTAAATGAAGTCCATTTTTATATGAGCGTGTCCCAGTTTGAATACTGGGAACATACCCATATTACCCTCGATACTATTCCAGGAACTGGAGGTCAATTTTCTCTTGAACGCCCTACTGGCTTGAGATTTATTATAAGGTCTAGATTGTATAGTGACGAAGAGCGGGAGCATCTTAAAAATCACCCTGTAAAAAGATGCGGCTAAATTCACTAATCTTATTTTATTAAGGTAAAATAATTTGTGGCGGGCCTCCTCGCATTGTTGATTAGCTAACCTGGTCAGGTGCGGAAGCAAGCAGCCACAACTTTTGATACAAGTGCCGAGGTTCTGGCTCGCCAATTATAACCACTGAAAATAAAAAAATGTCATATCAAGTACTAGCCCTTAAGTGGCGCCCTAAATCTTTTGATACACTTGTTGGACAAGAAAGTACTGTCCAGGCGCTCTCAAATGCACTTGATCAAAAAAGATTACATCACGCTTACTTATTTAATGGTACCAGAGGCGTTGGAAAGACAACAATCGCTAGAATCCTAGCTAAATCACTTAACTGCCAACAAGGTGTATCATCTAATCCATGTCAAGAATGTTCGACATGTCATGATATAGATACTGGAAGATACGCTGACCTCATTGAGGTAGATGCTGCATCAAATACTGGCGTAGATAATGTCAGAGAGTTACTTGAAAATGCTCAATATGCACCTTCTTCAGGTCCTTATAAGATTTATATTATTGATGAAGTACATATGCTGTCTAAAAGTGCATTTAATGCAATGCTTAAAACTCTAGAAGAGCCCCCAAATCACGTAAAATTTATCCTCGCAACAACTGAACCAAAAAAAGTTCCTATTACGGTCTTATCACGCTGCCTTCAATTTAACTTAAAACAAATGACAGTAGAAAACATTAATAGCCATCTGAAATCTGTATTAAAAGAAGAAAGTATAGATTTTGAAGAAAATGCTCTTCTGATTATTGCAAAAGCTGCTAAGGGAAGTATGAGGGATGCACTCTCTATACTAGATCAAGCAATTGCATTTTCAGGGACCGAGATTAAAGTAGCTTTAATGCATAAGATGCTTGGAAGCATTGATGAAAATATTCTTTATACAATTTTAGAGCGATTATCAAATAATGATGGACATGCACTTATTCAAATTTCAAAAGAGATGGAAGAAAAAAATATTTCTTTTGAATCGGCACTAGAAGATCTATCTCAATTGATATATCAAATATCATCGTATCAAATTATTCCTCAACAGTTTGAAAGTCATACTCAAAAAGAAAGTATTTATAAGCTTAGTAAGTCATTCAGCGCAGAAAGTCTTCAGCTTATCTATCAAATTACAATAAATGGGAAAAAAGAATTATCTATGGCCCCCGATATTATTACGGGCTTTAACATGACGCTATTAAGAATGCTCGCATTCTATCCATCATTAAATATAGATCTAATAAATAATAAAAATAAGGATGAGACATTAATAAAGGTTAAAAAAGAAAAATTAATACCTAAAAGAATGGATAACGCAGAAAAGAAAATAAGTATTACAGAACTTGATAAGAAATTAGATCCACAGACTGAATTCAATGGGGACTGGCGCACATTAGTTGAGCAATTAAAGCTTGGACTAGCTAAGTCTCTAGCACAAGAATGTGAATTGATGAATTATCATGACAATACGTTCAATTTATCACTAAATGAAAAGTATAAACATCTTAATCAGAAGGCCTATGTTGATAAGTTACAAGAAGAATTAATAAATCATTTTAATAAAAAAATTAATCTTGAAATAAACTTAGGAGATGCCTCTAATAGTCCATCATCAGCAAAAAAAATAGAGAAAGCTGAGTTATTAAAAACTACTGAATCTGCTATTATGAAAGATGAATTTGTTAACGAGTTAATAAATGAATTTGGTGCAGAAATTGTACCTTCAAGCATTAAGCCAACTAAAAATGAGGAAAAATAATGAGTAAAGGTGGAATGGGTAACTTAATGAAGCAGGCTCAAATGATGCAAGCTAATCTACAAAAAGCACAGACTGAGCTTGCAACTATTGATGTTGAGGGGAATGCCGGTAATGGCTTAGTAAAAGTCACAATGTCATGTAAAAATGAGATAAGAAAAATCAATATCGATCCATCACTTTTAAATGATAAAGAAATGCTAGAGGACATGATTACTGTAGCATTCAAGGATGCGCTTAAGAAAATTGAGGTTACAACAAACCAGAAAATGGGTGGACTAATGCCTCCTGGCATGAATCTCCCAATTTAAATGCAAAAAATTGAAACACTTGAAGAGTTAGTTAATGCTCTCAAATGCTTACCTGGAGTAGGACCAAAATCAGCGCTAAGAATGGCATATCACTTACTTCAAAGAGACCGTAAAGGCGCAAAAAAATTAGCAGACAACATTTCAAATGCACTCGAATATTTGGGACACTGCAAATTATGTAATGATTTTTCGGAACAACCTATTTGCGCCATCTGCCAATCAGCTAAACGTGATGCAAAGATACTATGTGTGGTTGAGATGCCTACTGATTTATTAATGCTCGAACAAACTCACTCATATAAAGGTATGTATTTCGTCCTTATGGGTCGTTTATCACCATTAGATGGGGTAGGACCTAAAGACATTCATCTTGGTAAATTAATACAAAGACTAAAAGATTCTGATATCACTGAGATAATACTTGCTACAAATTTTACTGTAGAAGGAAATGCAACAGCACAATATATTCGAGAACTGTTGAAGGATACAAAAATAAAAATTACGCGCATAGCAAGAGGCCTTCCTATGGGTGGAGAGATTGAATACGTAGACAGCGGGACATTAGCACAAGCAGTTGTTGAGCGAAAAACACTCTAACTGTTAACTAAATGAATGATTTCATCAGGGTGGTGTATAAAAAAATCAGCTCCCCATGACTCAATGTCATCATTTGTCTTCAAATATCCATAGCAAGCAAGAACTGATTTCATTTTTGCTGAGATAGCGGCTTGAATATCTCTTAGACCATCTCCGATATAAATCGTATCATTAGTATCAACGTCCAATGAATTACAAGCCCTAATAAGCATTTCTGGTGAGGGTTTAGGTGTCAATCCATCATCTCCACAGATTAAAATATCTGCATGATTAAGAAGACCATAAAACTTTAAAATTTTTTCTGTGAGTACCCGAGATTTGTTAGTCACAATACCCCAATATAAATTTCTTTTCTTTATTAGCTCTAATACCTCAGGAATCCCTTCAAAAAAGACAGTATTATTTAGAATATTATTTGAATAATGCATCAAAAATTCTTCGGTTAAAGTATCAAAATTATTATCGAAACGCATTCTAAGGTAAGCATTTACTCCATCCGAAGCGATTTCCCTACCCTCCTCATAGCTAATAGATTTCTTTTGATACACATCAAAAATATAATTAGCAGAAGAAATTAAATCTGGCGCACTGTCAACAAGAGTCCCATCAAAATCAAAAAGGAATAACTTAGTCATTACTAAAACCAACCTCAACTAAATAATTAACTGAGGTATCATTCCCTAAACTATATTCCTTTGAGATTGGATTGTATGTCATGCCGACTATATCGATAAACCGCAACCCCTCCTCTTCGCTCCAACCCATTAACTCAGAAGGTGTAATGAATTTTTCATAAGAATGAGTTCCTTTAGGTAATAATCCTAAAATATATTCTGCTCCAATAATTGCAAATAAAAAAGCTTTTGGATTACGATTGATTGTAGAAAAAAATATTCTGCCATTTGGTTTAAGAAGAGATTTACAGGCCCTGACAATTGAAGCTGGATCAGGAACGTGCTCAAGCATTTCAAGGCAAGTTATTACATCAAATTTCTCATTAGTTTTTTTTAATAAATCTTCTATATTCAATTTCTTATAATTAATATCTAATTTACTTTCTATTGTGTGAAGTTGTGCAATTTTTATAACATTTTCACCTTGATCTATTGCTGTGACATGAGCACCTTCTTTTGCCATTGATTCCGATAAAATCCCACCACCACATCCAACATCTAACAATTCTTTTCCGCTAAGGTCTACTTTGGACTTAATAAAGTTAACTCGAAGTGGATTAATTTCATGAAGAGGTTTGAACTCACTAGTTGGATCCCACCACTTATGTGCGAGCAGATTAAATTTTTCAACCTCAGCTTGATCTATATTTTTTTTATCTTTATTTGCCATAATTTTGCATTGTGTATCAGCTTATCCTCATCAATGTTCACTAAAAAATTTTTCTTTACTTTTATATTGCCATCTACCCAAACATGACTTACTGAGTTTTTATCAGCGCTATAGACAAATGTACTTAAAGGATCAAAACAAGGCTGACATTCTATAGAATTAAGATTAATTGCAACAATATCTGCTCTTTTTCCATACTCTATAGACCCAATGTTTTTATCAAGACCTATGGCTTTTGCAGCATTAATAGTTGCCATTTTGATAGCGTCAAAAGGCTTTAAAAACTCTGCATCCTGACTCACTCCTTTCTGAAGTAGTAAGGCGGCTCTAATTTCAGTAATAATATCTAATCGATTGTTACTTGCTGAGCTATCTGAACCTAACCCAATATTTATCCCCTTCGCAAAAATACCTTTAATATTAGCTATACCACTTCCTAACTTCATATTTGATGAGGGGTTATGTATTACATTTACCTGATTTTTCTCAAGAATACTGATGTCTGCATCATTTAAATGAACACAATGAGCGGCTGTTAAATTTGGGCCTAGAATACCCAACTTATCTAATCGCTGTATTGGAGTCATATTAAATTTTTGAAGGCTTTCTTCAACCTCCCCTAATGTTTCATGAAGGTGCGTATGGATAGTCATCTGAAGTTGATTAGCGTATGTTCCAATCATAGAAAATGACTCATCCGATAAAGAATAAGGCGCATGTGGAGCAATTGAAGTAGTAATTAAAGGGTTATCTCGCCATGTGTCTCTAAAATCTAATCCTTTATTTATATAGTCTTGGGGGTCACTTGCGTAGCCTGTTGGAAAATCCATCACAACCAGACCAATATTAGCCCTAATACCAATATCTTTTGATACCTCAGCGGTTGCCTGGGGATAAAAATACATATCATTAAAAGTTGTAATGCCCCCTTTTAACATCTCGGCTATAGCCAATCTTGATCCATCACTTACAAACTGTGGTGAAATAAAACTTTTTTCAGCAGGCCAAATATGTTTGTTCAGCCATACAGATAATTCGAGATCGTCAGCATACCCTTTTAAAAGGCTCATAGCTAAATGTGTATGGGCATTTATTAATCCTGGAATTAATAGCTGATCTGTTAATTGATATACCTCTTT
>JAQWQF010000030.1 GCA_029244935.1 Methylophilaceae bacterium
TATCTTTGTTAAAACCACCGCCTTGAATCATAAAGCCATCAATAACACGATGGAAAATAGTTCCAGCAAAGAAACCTTTTTCAACATAATTTAAAAAGTTTTTTACAGTTATTGGTGCTTTTTCAGGATAAAGCTCGATGACAATATCTCCATGAGAGGTCTCAATATTAAGCTTTTCTGTATTCACTGAGTAGCTTAAGAGAGAGAAAAAAAGTAGGTTAATAAATAATGTAGTTTTTAATAATTTTTTCATGTTGTATATATTTTTAAAGTTGATAAGTTAAACCAGACAAACCTGCATCTAGCTCGTGATATAATTTTTTGCAAAATCATGCCAAAATTTATCATAAATGTTAGATCATTACTACATACCTACCTATACTAATTTAAATGCTTAAAATATTTAACAGTTTTTCTAAAAAGAAAGAAGTTTTTAAACCTATTAAATCTAATGAGGTGCGCATGTATGTTTGTGGGATGACGGTATATGACTATTGTCATTTAGGGCACGCTAGAGTTCTGGTCGTTTTTGATTTAATAAATAGATGGTTAAAAGAAAGCGAGTTTAAAGTTCTGTACGTTAGAAATATTACTGACGTTGACGATAAAATAATAGCAAAATCAATTGATCAGAATATACCAATGCATGAATTAACAACGAAATATATTGATGCAATGAATCAAGATGCTATAAGTTTAGGCGTAATATCTCCAGATATTGAGCCAAAAGCTACTGATCATATTGATGGAATGATCAAAATGATTAAATTGCTTATTGATAAAGGGTTTGCTTATTTGGGTGATAATAATGATGTTTACTACTCTGTGTCTAAATTCAAAAATTATGGCAAACTTTCCGGAAAGTTGCTTGATGATTTGAGGGCAGGAGATCGCGTTGTTATTGATAACAATAAAGAGAATGCATTTGATTTTGTTCTATGGAAATCGGCAAAAGATAATGAGCCCTCATGGGAATCGCCTTGGGGTAAAGGAAGGCCTGGCTGGCATATTGAATGTTCGGTTATGAGTAACAAGCTTCTAGGTAGTCACTTTGACATTCATGGTGGAGGTCAAGACCTGCAGTTTCCACATCATGAGAATGAGATTGCTCAGTCTGAGGCAGCAAATGACTGTAAAATGGCTAATTATTGGATTCATAATGGTTTTGTAAAAGTAGATGATGAAAAAATGTCTAAATCACTGGGAAATTTTTTCACAATAAGGTCAATTCTTGAGCATTTTGAACCTGAGGTTATAAGATTTTTTATTTTAAAAGCACATTATAGAAGCCCTTTAAATTATTCGGACAAACACCTTGAGGAATCAAGGCAAGGTTTAACTAGACTATATTTAGCAATTAGAAATATTATAGATAATAAAAAATCAATAGATTGGAAGAGTTCTTATGCAAAAAGATTTAAAGAAGCTTTAGATGATGATTTTAATTCAGCCGAGGCTTTAGCAGTTCTTTATGAGCTAGCAAATAAAGCAAATAAGAACAAAAATAATGATGATCAAAACCTTCTATTAAGACTTGCGAATATTATTGGAATTTTAAATCAAGACCCAGAAATTTTTCTAAAGGGTGAAAAAAAGGAAACTAATGACTTTGATATCGATGAGTTAATACTCAAAAGAGTTGCTGCTAAAAAAAATAAAGATTTTGCAGAAGCAGACAAAATTAGAATTTTTCTTGAAAGTCATGATATTTTACTTGAAGATACTTCTAGTGGAACAATATGGAGAAAGAAGTAAATATGCCAGTTAATTTAAAAGCCCCAAAAAATGATGCATTACATTCAATTTCAGGTATTAAGTTAGGAACAGCTGAGGCTGAAATTAGGTATAAATCACAAAGGGATCTATTAATTATCTCTATCGATAGCGGGGCGGTTGTGTCAGGAATTTTTACAAAAAATAAATTCACTGCCGCTCCCGTTATTGTTGCTAAAGATCATCTCAAGATTAATAGCTCTCCTAGAGCCCTTATTGTAAATACTGGATCTGCTAATGCAGGTACTGGAGAAGACGGATTAAAAAATGCAAGAGCTGTTTGTGAGGTGGTAGCTAATGAGTTAAATATTAAGGTCGTTGATATAATTCCTTTTTCGACAGGTTTGATCATGACCCATCTTCCTGTTGATAAAATATCTAAAGGTATTCCAGTAGCCATTAAAGATCTTAAATCTAATAATTGGTTAAATGCAGCTGAATCAATTATGACTACAGATACAGTCGCAAAAGCTTCATCTATAAGAGTTATGATTCAAGATACAGAAGTTTATATAACAGGAATAAGTAAAGGCTCTGGAATGATTGAACCTAATATGGCAACCATGTTAGGTTTTGTTGCAACCAATGCAAATATTACTAAAGAAATGTTAGATGAGATGATTATAGAGATTGCTGATAACTCATTTAATTGTATTACTGTCGATGGAGAAACTTCTACAAATGACTCGTTTATTATCATTGCAACGAACCAGGCTAATCATCAACTAATTAATACTAGGAATGAAAATTACTATTTACTTAAAGAGGCTTTATTAGAAACATCTAAAACTCTTGCTCAGTCTATTATTAGAGATGGTGAAGGAGCCACAAAATTTATTTCAATTAATGTTCATGGCGGTAAAAATGAAGAAGAATGCATTAATGTTGGAAAATCTATTGCAAATTCACCATTGGTTAAAACAGCATTCTTTGCATCCGACCCCAATCTAGGGAGGATATTGGCTGCTATTGGTAATTCACCTATTGAATTATTAGATATTAACCTGGTTGATGTGTTCATAAATCAAGTGCAATTTGCTAAAAGTGGTTCAATGGCAAAGAACTACAAGGAGTCTATGGGTTTAAAAGAAATGAAAAATGATGAAATTATATTGGATGTTTATATTGGCAGGGGAGAGTCTACTGGCACTATTTGGACCACAGATCTCTCATACGATTATGTAAAAATTAATGCTGAGTATAGATCCTAGATAGTGCATATCAATGTTGCAGTTGGCATACTTATCGATTCAAATAAAAAAATTCTTTTGGCCCAAAGACCAAATTCCCGCTCATGGTCAGGTTGGTGGGAATTTCCAGGAGGTAAGCTAGAAAAAAATGAGTCGCCTAAAGATGCACTTTGTCGAGAATTAAGGGAAGAGATAGGAATTGATGTTATTGATTATGAAAAATGGGTTACTCGTAATTATTCATATGAAGAGCATGAAATTAAATTATATTTTTTTAAGGTTAACAAGTGGGCTGGAAATCTAACTCCAAAAGAAAATCAAGAATTGCTTTGGATTGATGCTTCTGAGGTAAATAGGACAACGATACTTCCTCCTAATATCTTTATATTGAACGCGTTGTCACTACCCACTCACTATGGTATTACCAATATAAGTGAGACCCCCAAGGAAATATTCTTAATTCAGCTGAAAAAACAACTAGAGCAAGGCTTAAAAATTATACAAATCAGAGAGAAAAATCTATCAATAAAGGAATTCAAAAAAATAACGTTAGAAATTATAGCGATTTGCAGGCCATACTCTGCAAAAGTTATTGTTAATTCAAGTATTGAACTAGCTAATAATGTAAATGCAAATGGTGTCCATTTAAATTCAATTGAGCTGAAAAAATTAGCTAGAAAACCAAAAAAATTAATCGTTGGTGCATCCTGCCATTCAGAAGAGGATATACAAATTGCTCAAGATAAGAAATTAGACTTTGTGGTTTTTTCTCCAGTAAATAAAACAATCTCACATCCTAAAATAATGCCGCTAGGTTGGACTAAGTTTTCAAGTATTACTAATAAATTTGGAATTCCAATTTATGCCCTTGGGGGCATGAAAAAAAGTGATATAAAGAAAGCATTAAATGCTGGTGCTTTAGGAATAGCATCTCAGCGAGATATTTGGAAAAATTAATTTATATTAAATAAAACGTCCTGAGTTATTAATTTACCGGAATTAGTTTCTAAGTTAAATTTAAGTACTAATTCTTTTTTGGCATTAATCTTTTTGTCTATTTGGTAAAGCATTAAATGATTAGCCCCTGGCTTTAATATAAAAGGGACTCCCTTAAGAATTTTTGGGGATTTAATTTTTCGCATTTTCATTACCTGGTGACCTTCGGGCATTTTGACCATTTCCATGCTGTGGATTTCAATTCGACCAATTAAATCAGATTTTATTGATTTAATTAAAAAATCATCATTAGAAGTAGCAGTAAAAAACCCAGCTGACATATCCATACCAGCTCTTGGGGATTTTATAGTTGTAGAAGTAAAATTTATATCAGCAGCGTAATTATTAAATGATACTAGCATTATTAATATTGATGCTAATAAGTTAAATCTCTTCATTAGATTCTCCCTTATTTTCGTTTCCTGGAATTTTATATTCTTCAGAGGCCCATGCTCCAAGATCAATTAATCTACATTTTTCAGAACAAAAGGGTCTGAAAGAATTATTATGGTCATATTCAATATTTTTCTTACAAGTAGGACATAAAAGTCTCATTTAATTTAAAAACCTGAGACACCAATTTTAAAATTCATACTTTTATTAACCTTATTAGATTTATTCATAGAATTAAAATTAATATTGATAGCATATTTATTTGATGAAAGAGCTGGAATAACTCCTAAATTTTCAGATAACTCAACTAAAACTAAATCATTCTTTTGAGAGCTATCAAGTTTTATTTCATATCTTGCATGGTTACTTTTATGTATTTTCATTTTTGCACTTTCACGTAAAATTGAATTAAGAAAAGTTACTGCATTTTTTATAGGTAAAAAGGGAGCAAACTTTGCTTTAAAAAATAATCTCCTAGATTGTTGAGTTTGTGTTTGAAGCCATAATTGCATTTCAGGAAAATCAGTCGATAAAATACCAAAAGGACTGTCACTTCTAGCTTTTATTTCTTGTAGAAATTTATCTGTACCAAAATAAAATCCTGGTTTAATAGAGCTTTTTTCTAGCATTACTCTATGCTTTTTAAGGGCTACTTGTAAGGCAATATTTTTTTTTGTCCGTATTAATTTTTCAGCTTTCCCTCGTTGCCTCTCAAGCTCCTGAATTAGCTCAACTTTTAGGTCTGATCTTGATGCTGAAGCCATTAAATTAAATAATGTTTCAAATAATTCACATCCTGAAGCTTTCATTCGATTAGCTAATTGTGTTTCAGCTCTTATAAATATTTCTTCAAGTCGCAAAAACTTTCTTGTTTTCTCATTCAGTGGGAATTCGTAGTGAATCATAGTAATTTCTCATTTAATTTTTCTAATATATTCTTGTGATAATACAGGATGTTTTCTTTAAGTATTTTTTTGCTGCTAATATTTTTTATAACATTATTAGCTTTCTTAATCTTATCATTTCTTGACATTTGCGCCTTAATAATTTTCTTAGCTAATTCGTCTGGAATACCATCGCGGGTTCTTATTCTCTCTAACTGCAAATCTTCTGAGCAATCAATTAAGAGACTTTCATTAATTAATTTCTGATATGTTGTTGTCTCAAAGAGAAGAGGAATAACAATAATGATGTATGCAGCATTAGATACTTCATCTATTTGACGTACAACATCTTTATAAATAAGTGGGTGTAATATTTCTTCAATTTTTCTTTTGCATTGTGATTTAGTAAATATATCAGATTGTAATTTCTTTCTGTCTATATTCATTGATTTATCGAGGTAGAGATCACCCCAATTTTTAATAATTTCCTTATATCCTATGGAATTTTTTTGGGTGATTTTTTTATTTATCTTATCTAGGTCGACAATTGGAACACCTAGATTATCAAAAATTTCTGAAGCTATACTCTTTCCAGAACCAATACCACCTGTTAATCCAATTATATGCATTTTTTAACTTGTAAATTCATTATTAGTCACCATATTAATTTTATAATTTATATGATAACTTAAAGATTAATTATGAATAAAAATAAAAATAAAAATAAAAATAAAATAGATGCCTCTACCCTTAGTCTTGACTTGGACTTAATTTCATTCCTTGATCCAATTGTCTGTAAAGTTGAGGTTGATTTAGCTGGCTGGCTTTATGATCTTTCGGGAGGGAATGGGTGGAAGCTTCACTCTGAACAGGAGAATGAAAATTATACTAGTTTTTTTCTGAAACAAGGCGAGCAACAAGCAGAAGTTACTCTTTATCATTCTGGTTTTGCACAGGTAGATATTGATGATCAATTAGTTTTTCATGGTGACATGCTTGAGAAGAGCTGTAAAAAAGCGAAATT
Source organism: Methylophilaceae bacterium (assembly GCA_029244935.1). GTDB lineage: Bacteria > Pseudomonadota > Gammaproteobacteria > Burkholderiales > Methylophilaceae > BACL14. Next base: position 6,261 of record JAQWQF010000030.1, read on the forward strand.
AAATTATTATCGAGTGGATAGTGGAGATAAAATTTTACTAAATTAACTTACTCGATGAACCGAAAATTCTGCCAAATCCATCACAATTTTTTTGTAGGGAGATTTTTCAAAGCCTTTGAGAAGTGATTCAATTTCACGGAGGTGGAGTAAGGACTTGTCTTTAACATTTTCTATTGAATTTGTTTCATCAATAATTTGCATAACATCTGACAGGTTATTAATCCCGCCCTCTTTAATTGCGTTTTTAATAGTTGTTTTTTGAACCTTATTACTCTTTTTCATTGCATATATTAAAGGTAAGGTTATTTTTCCCTCAGCTAGGTCGGCCCCAAGATTTTTACCGATATTAATAGCCTCCCCAGAATAGTCCAAAATATCATCCGTTAATTGAAATATAACACCAAAGTTCTTACCAATTTTTGCGCATTCATTAATTTTCTTGATGCCATTATGGTTGACAGTAGCTGCTAATGAACCACAAACTTCAAAAAGTTTAGCTGTTTTAAATTCAATTACCTTGAAATATTCTTTTTCATCAATATTTGGATTATGAATGTTTAGTAATTGAAGAATTTCTCCTTCAGAGATTGTATTTGTTGCATTTGAAAGAAGTTTCATAACTTCTAGATTATTTATTTCACTCATCATCTGAAATGATCTTGAATAAATGAAATCACCAACTAGGACGCTAGCTGAATTTCCAAACAGGATATTTGCTGAAATAATATTTCTTCTTTTTGTGGACTGATCTACTACGTCATCATGTAATAAAGTTGCTGTATGGATGAGCTCAATAATTGCTGCAATTTTATAGTTTATTGGGCTTATCTTACCAGAGAGGCCTGAAAGTAGAAGATGCAGAATAGGGCGCATTCTCTTTCCGCCACTTTGAATAATATGGCTAGATATTTGATTGATGATAGAAATATCTGAGTGGAGTGAATTTTTTATCACATTATCCACAGAGTCTAGATCTTTCTTTAAAGGGGAGATTATTTTATTAAATGACAAGTTTTTTTTAATTAAATTTTATCGTTTATTTTATCATATAATATTTCTTAATATACGACTCAATATTTACAATAAATCGTTAGTTAAGAGCTAGTATTTAATTGATAAATTGCTTTTTATTAAGTATAATCGCTGATCTTATTTAGTATATTATATTTTTAAAAAGGTAATTAAATGTACGCGGTTATCAAAACAGGTGGCAAGCAATTTAAAGTTTCAGAGGGAGATACCCTAAAAGTAGAAAAACTTGGGACTGAAATTGGCAAGACATTTAGTGTTAATACAGTATTAACATTAGTAGACGGAGAAAAAGTAACAATAGGCAGCCCGTTAGTGACTGGTGCAAGCGTCAGCGCAACTGTATTATCTCATGGACGAGGAGATAAGGTTAAAATATTCAAAATGAATCGTAGAAAACATTACAGAAAATCTCAGGGACATAGACAAAGTTATACTGAGATTAAGATTGATAAAATAGCTGTTAAATAAATTTAATTAAAGGTAACACACATGGCACATAAAAAAGCAGGCGGTAGTTCTAGGAATGGAAGAGACTCTCAGTCAAAAAGACTGGGCTTAAAAGCATTTGGCGATCAGTTTGTTAAAGCAGGTAGTATTATCCTTAGACAGCGGGGAACAAAGATGCATCCAGGTAATAATGTTGGAATAGGTAAGGATCATACACTTTTTGCTAAAGCAGATGGAAAAGTTAGCTTTACAACAAAAGGCTCACTAAAAAGAAAATTAGTAAATATTCTAACTGCATAGTTTGTTATTTAAAAGATAGACGAAGCCCTATCATTTGATAGGGCTTTTTTGTTTGGTGGAAAATATGAAATTTATTGATGAAGCAACCATCAGGGTATTTGCTGGAGATGGAGGAAATGGGATAGCCTCGTTCCGGAGAGAAAAGTATGAGCCTATGGGTGGACCAAATGGCGGTGATGGTGGGAAAGGCGGGTCTATTTATTTTGAGTCAGATGAGAATATAAATACCTTGATTGATTATAGGTTTGTAAAAAACTATAGAGCAAAACGAGGAGAAAATGGCCGAAGTGCCGAATGCTATGGTGCAAAAGGTGGGGACCTACTTCTTAGAGTTCCAGTTGGTACAGTCATTACAGAAAAACAATCTGGAAAAATACTAGCCGACTTTGATGAGCATGGTAATAACATATTGGTAGCTGCTGGTGGTAAAGGCGGACTTGGAAATGTGCATTTTAAGTCAAGTACAAATAGAGCTCCAAGACAATGTACAAATGGTGACCCAGGCGAAGAATATGAATTATATTTAGAACTTAAGGTTCTTGCTGATGTAGGCTTATTGGGTATGCCAAATGCTGGTAAGTCTTCTTTTATAAGATCAGTTTCGGCAGCTAAGCCAAAAGTAGCAGATTATCCATTTACTACACTAGAGCCAAACTTAGGGGTTGTAAGAGTTGATCACCAGAAAAGCTTTGTGATTGCTGATGTTCCAGGATTAATTCAAGGGGCAGCAGATGGGCATGGATTAGGTCATCAGTTTCTTAGGCATCTAGATAGAACAAAATTATTACTTCATATTCTAGATATCGCTCCATTTGATGAGTCAATTAGCCCAGCAGAGGAGGCAACTGCCATCATTAATGAGTTAAAAAGATATAGCGAGAAATTATTTAATAAACCAAGATGGTTAATTTTAAATAAAATAGATCTAATAAATAATATTGATGATATTAAGAAGGAAATAACTGAAAGGTTAAGCTGGAATGGTGAAGTGTTTTGTGTTTCAGCGATTAATGGCCAGGGCTGTAAAGAGTTAACATATGCAATAATGCAACATATTGATAATGAAAACCTAAAATGAATAGACAAATAAAGCTACTCGAATCAAAAAGAATAGTAATTAAACTTGGTTCTAGCATCATTACAAATGATGGCAATGGAATTGATGAAGCCTGCCTGCTAGGTTTGGTAAGTCAGATAAAGAAATTAGCAAATGATGGTAAGGAAATTGTTGTTGTTTCAAGTGGAGCTATTGCTGCTGGTTTAAAAATACTTGGAATTACAAAAAGACCAAGGGAGTTGTGCGAGCTACAAGCTGCTGCAGCTGTAGGCCAAATGGGCTTACTAAAAATATACGAACAATTATTTTCTCAATGTAATTTAATATCAGCCCAAATTTTGCTTACACACGAAGATTTGAGTAATCGAGAGCGATATCTTAACGCGCGCTCAACCCTTAATAATTTAATTAAGAAAAATGTTATTCCTGTTATCAATGAAAATGACACGGTAGCAAGTGATGAAATAAAGTTTGGTGATAATGATACATTGGCAGCGATGGTGGCTAATCTTTTAGAGGCAGATCTATTGATATTATTAACAGATCAAGATGGATTATTTTCTGATGACCCAAGAAAAAATGATAGCGCCCATTTGATTGAACATGCATATATCGATGACGACAAATTAAATTCACTTGCAAATGATAGTATTTCATCAACCGGGACTGGTGGAATGATTACTAAAATTCAAGCTGCTAGAAAAGCAGGATTAAGCGGAGCTCACACAATAATAGCTTTTGGTAGAAGAGAAAATATTCTCACTGAAATTAGTAGTAATAATTTTTATGGTACATTCCTTGAGTGCCGGGAACCTAAGCAATTCGCAAGAAAAAAATGGCTAGCTGACATTTTGCAATCAAAAGGTAAGATTTTTATTGATTCTGGAGCTGTGAATGCACTTGTTGAAAAAGGAAAAAGTTTGTTGTCTATTGGAGTGACAAGAGTTGAAGGGAATTTTGATCGAGGAGAGGTAGTGAAATGCTTTGATTCAGAGGATATAGAGGTTGCACAAGGCCTTATTAATTACAGTTCAAATGAGCTAAATAAGATTAAGGGACTTTCAACTGATAAAATTGAATCTATCTTGGGCTATGTTAATGAGCAAAGTCTAATCCATCGAAATAATCTAGTTATTATGAGGTCTAAAGGGAAATAACAATGGAAAAGAAAAAACCACTAGTTGCTATAATTATGGGGTCCAATAGCGACTGGCCAATTATGAAACATACAGCAGATATTCTCGATGAATTTAAAATTGCATTTGAAGCTAAGGTTATATCAGCTCATCGAACTCCAGATCTTATGTATGAGTTTGCTGAAAAAGCAGAAAGTTCTGGGTATAAGATTATTATTGCAGGAGCAGGTGGATCAGCTCATCTTCCTGGTATGGTTGCATCTAAGACGATAGTCCCAGTTTTAGGAGTTCCTATACCAACAAAGCATCTTGAAGGACAGGACTCATTATTATCTATTGTCCAAATGCCAAAAGGAGTCCCAGTTGCAACTTTTGCTATTGGAGAAGCAGGAGCAGTTAATGCAGGTTTATTTGCTGCTTCAGTGATTGCTAAAAATGATCTTAAGGTCAAAGATAAATTGACTGAGTACAGAAAAAAACAAGTTGCTAAGGTTACCAATATGAAATTGGAAGCTGATTAATTGGTAGATAATATTAAACCACCTTCAATGTTAGGTATTTTGGGTGGCGGACAATTAGGCCGTTTTTTTGTTATTTCTGCTCAAAATATGGGTTATAAAGTAACAGTTTTAGACCCCGACAAGAATAGCCCTGCGGGTAAAATCTCTGATGTTCATTTATGTGCTAGCTATAACGATAAATCAGCTTTGGATACAATTAAGAATACATGCGTTGCAGTAACTACTGAATTTGAAAATATTCCAGCTAATACCCTTGAGTACTTAGAGACAGAATTAATTGTTAGGCCCTCGTCGAGAGCAGTTTCTATTGTGCAAAATCGAATTCATGAAAAAACATTTTTTAAGAATAATGATTTCCCTGTAGGTCCATTTGTAGTAATTTCTGATATCAAGTCATTAGGATTAGTACCAAATGATATATATCCTGCAATTCTAAAAATTGCACAATTTGGTTATGATGGCAAAGGCCAAACCCATGTTAATAATCGAAAAGAACTTGAGCTTGCATTTGAGGAATTTGACTGTAAGCCATGCGTTCTCGAAAAAAAATTATCTTTAGATACCGAAGTATCTGTAGTGTTAGCTAGAGCTTCTAATGGTGAAAAAGTTAATTTTCCAGTTATTGAAAATCAGCATGTTTCAGGTATTTTGGACATCTCAATTGCTCCTGCAAGGGTTGCTAATTCTCTGTGTTGCGAAGCCATTCATTACGCTGAGTTAATAGCAAAAAAATTAAATTATATTGGGGTTATTGCCGTTGAATTCTTTATTTCAAATGAAAAAATTTATGTTAATGAAGTTGCTCCTCGCCCTCATAACTCAGGCCACCACTCTCTTGACTCTTGTGATTTTGATCAATTTGATCAGCAAGTATTTACCCTAACAGATAGCCCACTAAATAATCCGAAATTGTTAGAAAATGCAGTAATGGTAAATTTATTAGGCGATATCTGGTTCAAGAAACATAAATTAGCCCCACCAAACTTTGATATATTTGAGGGTTCTTCTAAAGAGGTATTACATATTTATGGTAAAAGTGAAGCGAGGCCTGGAAGAAAAATGGGCCATTTTACGGTTATTGGAAATGATATAGAAGATGTTTTAATGCGGGCAAAGAAGATTAAATCATTACTTTTAAAAAAATGAGAGTAATGATTTAATATTATCTTAATTAAAGCGCTTTAATAGCTGAATTAAGTCTAGATTTGTGGCGAGCAGCTTTATTTTTATGGATAATCTTTTTGTCTGCAATTCGGTCAATCAATGATATATTTTCATCATATTGTTTTTTTGCTATTTTTTTATCTCCACTCTGAATTGCCTTAACAATCTTTTTTAATGCTGTTCTTAACATTGTACGAAGACTTGCATTGTGAGATCTCACTTTATCATTTTGTCTTGCACGTTTTTTGGCTTGTGATGTATTTGCCATAATAGAATAAATCCTTATATATACATATTTGAAATAACCTCGTATTCTATATATTTTCTCCAGTAGACACAAGCAATTATAGTGTTTTGCTATTTCATTTTTTATGTAGTGACGGAACTATAATAATGAACATGTTAAAATTCTATTTATCTTATTGAATAGTCCTTAATGAATATATCTAGAACACTAGCTAATGTAAGTGGTATGACTACCTTATCGAGAATCCTTGGTTTCTTAAGGGATAGTATTATTGCAGCTACTTTTGGGGTAGGTGTAGCAACTGATGCTTTTTTTGTTGCATTTAAAATTCCAAACTTATTAAGGAGAATTTCTGCTGAAGGCGCATTTACCCAAGCTTTTATTCCTATCCTGGCTGAATATAAGGCTAAAAAATCTAAAAGAGATGTTGATTTATTAATAAATAAAGTCGCTACTTTGTTGGCTATTATACTAGTTATTATTACATTAATTGGTATTTTTGGAGCACCTTGGTTGATATATATTAGTGCTCCGGGTTTTAGCAGTGACCCAGATAAATTCATGCTAACCGTCGAATTGCTGAGAATCACATTTCCATACATACTTTTTATTTCGTTAGTCTCGATGGCAGGAGGAATATTAAATACTTTTGGAAAATATAATGTTCCAGCTTTTACTCCAGTATGGCTAAATGTATCCCTTATCGTCGGTGCTTTATTTTTTTCAAATTCATTTTCTGAGCCAGTATTCGTGTTGGCATGGGCTGTTTTTATTGGCGGAATATTGCAGTTAATATTTCAGTTACCATTTTTATCCCAAATTAACTGTATACCAAGGGCTGATTTTGATTTTAAAGAGCCAGGACTTTGGAAAATGATGAAGTTAATGATACCTGCAATTTTGGGGGTCTCAATTACCCAAATTTCATTATTAATCAACACAATTTTTGCTTCCTTTTTGGCAACTGGAAGTGTTTCTTGGCTATATTATGCTGATCGATTGATGGAGTTTCCTGCAGGCGTTCTGGGAGTCGCCTTAAGCACTGTTTTATTGCCGAGTCTTTCAAAAAGCTTTTCAGATAATAAACACATAGAATATTCTAGGCTAATTAATTGGGGTCTAAGATTGGCAGTTTTGTTGGGAGCTCCTGCAGCTGTTGCTTTAGGAATACTGTCTATTCCAATTATATCTACATTGTTTTTTTATGGTGCGTTTACTCAGCATGATGTAGTTATGACACAATATGCAGTAATTGCATATAGCATTGGTTTAATAGGTTTAATTTTGGTTAAGGTACTTGCGCCAGCATTTTACGCCCAACAAAATATTAAAACCCCGGTTAAGATTGCTATTTTTACTTTATTTTGTACACAATTCATGAATTTAATATTTATTGGTTACTTCAAGCATGCAGGATTGGCTCTTGCGGTTGGATTAGGGGCATGTATCAATGCAGGGCTACTTTTCTATTTTTTAAAAAAATACAAAGCTTTTAAATTAGAAACCCAATGGCTATCTTTTATACTTAAAATAATTTCTGCTCTTATAGTTATGTCACTTTTTTTATTGTATTCACGAGGTACAATAGAAGAATGGACGTCATTTAGTCTACTTGGCAAGATATCAAGATTATTTTTTCTAGTTAGCTCAGGTTCAGCAGTATATTTCTTGGCCTTGTTCTTATTGGGTATTAATCTTAAAGAATTACTTAATAAAAAGATTATATAATTTATGCAGGTATTTAGACATTTACCAGAAGCTAATGCTGCATGCGCAGTCACCATAGGGAATTATGATGGCCTCCATCTAGGACATCAAAAAATATTAGAAACTCTGATCTTTGAATCAAAGAAAAGGCAACTTGAAACAGCGGTGATAACTTTTGATCCACATCCAAAAGAATTTTTCTCTCCAGCAAGTGCTCCCTCAAGAATTATAAGCCTTAGGGAGAAGTTGGAATTCTTTGAAGAGCTTAATATAGATAGGGTTTACATTATCAAGTTTGACAAGAAATTTTCTGAGATTAAATCTGATGAATTCATTAACATTCTAAAAGTTATAAAAACTAATTTAGTTGTAGTGGGTGAAGATTTTAAATTTGGTAATAAGCGTGAGGGGACTATCAATCATATTGCAAATGAATTAATCGAAGTTATTGGAGTGAAAGAAATTACATCTGATGGACAAAGAATTTCCAGCACTACAATTAGACAAAGCCTCCATGAAGGTGACTTTTTAAAAGTTGAGCTACTTATGGGAAGGCCATATTCTATTTCAGGAAAAATTATTCATGGTAATAAATTGGCAAGAGAAATAGGTTTTCCAACCGCAAATATTCATATGTTTCATAATCGTCCGCCATTAAATGGTGTGTTTGCTGTAAAATTGGGAAGTAATTTTGGTGTAGCAAATTTAGGAACTAGGCCAACTATAGGGGGAATTTCTAAGCTTCATCTTGAGGTACATCTATTTAATTTTTCAGATGATGTATACGGAAAACATGTACATGTTATTTTTTTGAAGAAAATAAGAGAGGAACTAAAATTTAATAGTATCGATGAACTAAAAGAACAAATTTTAATTGATATTGAGAAAGTAAATATATATATACAAAGCTATGACAGATAAAAACAAATATAAATTAAATCTCCCTGATACAATTTTTCCAATGAGAGGTAACCTTGCAAAGAGAGAGCCGGATTGGGTAAAACAGTGGAATAAACGTAACCTATATCAAGAAGTTTCTAACTCCAGAAAGGGAAAGAAAAAATATGTACTGCATGATGGTCCTCCTTATGCGAATGGAGATATTCATATAGGCCATGCAGTTAATAAAATTTTGAAAGATTTTATTGTTAAATCTAAAATTCTTTCTGGATATGATGCTCCGTATATCCCAGGATGGGACTGCCATGGATTGCCAATCGAATTAGTTGTTGAAAAAAAACATGGTAAAAATATTGATCCAACCAAGTTTAGATCATTATGCCGCTCGTATGCTTTAGAGCAAGTTGAGAAACAAAAGAAGGACTTTCAGCGTTTAGGAGTATTGGGTGACTGGCAAAATCCATATCTAACACTAGATTACAAAACTGAAGCAGATATTGTTCGCTCTCTTGGCAATATATATAAAAATGGTTATTTATATCAAGGAAGTAAGCCGGTTCATTGGTGCACGGATTGTAGTTCTGCTTTAGCGGAAGCAGAAGTCGAATATGAAGACAAGATATCACCTGCAATTGATGTGGGTTTTATTTCTTCGGAACATCAAAAGTTAGAAAAAATATTTGGAATTACTTCCCCAAAAAAAATTATGGCTGTGATTTGGACAACAACACCATGGACACTTCCAGCAAATGAGGCTATATCGGTGCACCCTGAACTTGAATATGGAATATATGAAACTAATGAAAAGCTTTTAATTTTATCTTCAGAGCTGGCAGAAGAAAGGTTAAGTAAGTATAAGTTTGAATTAGTTAAGCTTGGAATATGCAAAGGAAGTCAGCTCGAAGGAGTAATGTTTTCTCATCCATTTCTTGAAAAATATGTACCAATTATTTGTGGGGACCATGTAACAACTGAGGCAGGCACGGGATTAGTCCATACAGCACCTGCGCATGGAATTGATGATTATATTGTAGGAAGTAAATATAATTTACCAGTTGAAAATCCCGTTGATGAAGAAGGAAAATTTAAGAAGAGCGCTCCATTTTTCGCTGGCTTATCTGTTTGGAAAGCAAATCCTCTTATAACAGAAGTGCTGAAAAATAATAATACGTTACTTCTTAATGAAAATAATAACCATAGCTATCCACATTGCTGGAGACATAAAGCACCTATTATTTTTAGGGCGACACATCAATGGTTTATTGGTATGAATCATAAAGGTAAGGATAATAAGTCTATAAGAGACTTTTCTTACAAGGCAGTACTTAAGACAAAATTTTTCCCTGATTGGGGTAAAAAAAGACTCGAATCTATGATTAAAAATAGGCCAGATTGGTGTATTTCACGACAAAGAAATTGGGGGGTACCTATACCTATTTTTCTAAATAGAGAGACAAATTTACCTCATCCAAGAACAGAAGAATTCTTTGAAATTATTGCAACAATGATTGAAAAAGATGGAATTGATGCATGGTTTAACATGGATCCATCAATCCTTCTTGGAGATGAGGTAAAGGATTATATAAAGATTCAAGATACATTAGATGTATGGTTTGATTCTGGAACTTCACATCAATCTGTATTATTACCAAGAGAAGAATTATCTAGCCCAGCTGATCTCTATTTAGAAGGGTCGGATCAGCATCGAGGTTGGTTTCAGTCAAGCTTATTAACTAGCTGTGCCATTAACGGTAAGGCACCATATCTTGCCTTACTAACCCATGGTTTTGTTGTTGACGGGCAAGGTTATAAGATGAGTAAATCTAAAGGAAATGTCATAGCTCCACAGAAAATAATGGACCAATATGGAGCTGATATATTGAGATTATGGGTAGCATCTACAGATTATTCAGGAGAATTGAATATTTCAGATGAAATTATGAAGCGTGTATCTGAAAGTTACAGAAGAATAAGAAATACATTGAGATTTTTATGCGCAAATCTAGATGACTTTGATCATAAGACTATGAAGATTGAAGTTTCTCAAATGGTTTCTATTGATAAATATAGCTTATTTTTACTTGATGAACTGCAAGAATCAATTCTTAAGGATTATGATAATTTTGAATTTTATTTAGCTATTCAAAAGTTTGTGTCATTTTGTTCTGAAGATATGGGAGGTTTCTATCTAGATGTTCTTAAGGATAGACTTTATACGCTAAGCGAAAATTCAAAAGAAAGGCGTTCGGCACAAATGGCGCTCTATCATATAACTCAGTCACTTATTCGAATAATGGCACCTATTTTAAGTTTTACAGCACAAGAAGTATGGGAAGTTACTAATAAAGATCATAAAAATACTGTTTTTTCTGATTTTTGGTACGACGTTCCTTCTCATTCTTTATCAAAAGAAGAGCTTGATGCCTGGAAAACTCTCATAGAAATTAGGAATATAGCTAATAAAAAAATCGAGGAGATTAGAGAAAAGGGCGAAGTTGGATCATCGTTACAAGCTGAATTAGAGATTGTTGCCAAGCCTAGTATCTATAAACATCTTTTGAGTTTTCAAGAAGATTTAAAATATATATTTATTACATCATCAGTTAGTATAAAAGAAGCTGAGGGTGAAACTAAAATTTCTGTCTATGCTTCTCCGCACTCTAAGTGTGATCGATGTTGGCATTATGCTGAGTCGGTTGGGTCAATAAAAGAACATTCAAACCTTTGTAGCAGATGTTATTCAAACATTTCTGGGCAAGGTGAATTAAGGGTTCATGCGTAAATTTATACTAATGAGTATTTTAATACTCGTTTTAGACCAAGCAAGTAAATTAATAATAGTAAGCTATATTCCATACGAAAGTTATGTTTCTATAACCTCATTTTTTAAGCTTGTAAATTTTCATAATTCTGGAGCAGCGTTTAGTTTTCTCCATAACTCGGGTGGATGGCAACGATATTTTTTAATCCTTATAACCCTTTTGGCCATCATATGGATTATATTTATGCTCATGAAAAATCAGGATAAGCTAATACTCTCAGTTGGATTATTATTTATTTTAGGAGGGGCACTGGGAAATCTAATTGATCGGATTAGACTAGGTTACGTGATTGATTTTATTTACCTTCACATTGATAATTGGTATTGGCCTGCTTTTAATGTAGCTGACAGTGCGATATGTATTGGTGCTGCATTCCTAATTTATGATATGTGTAAAAGACGAAATTATGAATGATGTAAATAAAGTTAAAGAAATAAAGCAGAGTTTTGGGGAATTACATAAGCAAACTAATGGACGTAATTTGTATGATATCACTGATGATATTGAAAGTTGGATAGAGAAACAGGATATATTAAATGGATTATTAACAATACAAATTTTACATACGTCAGCAAGTTTATTAATTAATGAAAACTATGACCCTGATGTACTAGTTGACCTAAAAAGTTTTTTTGATAGGCTAGTACCTGATGGCGATCAATTGTTTATTCATACTGCCGAGGGTAAAGATGATATGCCTTCACATATTAGAACAGCCTTAACACAGACTAATCTATCAATTCCCATTCGAAATAAAAAATTATTACTTGGACAGTGGCAAGGTATTTTTATATTTGAGCACCGATTAAATAGTTTTTCTCGAAAAATAAATATTCATTATATTGGGGATTAAAAATAAGAAAACTACCTTGTCCAACTCAGCGGATTAAATGGTTTACTATTTTTTCTGAGCTCGTAATAAACCCCATTAGTTTTATTGCCACCACTATTTCCGACAATAGCAATGGCGTCACCACTATTGACAATCTCATCGGGTTGTTTGAGTAATGATTGATTATTTCCATAGAGGCTCATATAGCCCTTACCATGATTAATGATAATAATATTTCCATATCCCGGCAACCAATCTGAAAAAACAATTTGACCTTTAGCAACTGCAAAAACCTCATTACCTTCATTCGCTTTAATAAATATACCTTTCCAACGAGTTCCTGTAGTGGGTCTTTTTTTACCAAACTTATAAATTATTTTTCCATTAACAGGTAGTTTTAATTTTCTTTTTAGCTTTTTGAAGTTAATCCCATTGAATTGTTGAGCTGGAATATTTTTCTTATCGATATTCTGCTTACTTTGTATTTTATTCTTTTTAGCATTTTCAATTGATTTTTTAATTAGATTGTTAATAAGTTTTGTAAGTTTTTTTTCATCATTAATTAACTTTGATTTTTTCTTTTTTTGTGTTGTGATTTTATTATCTATCTTTTTTAAAATCTTTGATTTTTTCTTCTTTTGCTTAATTAATTGCTTTGCTTTTTTTTCTTTAGTTTTTTTTAATGTAATAACTTTTTTAAGTGCTGCATCAATTTTTTTCTTGTTCTTATTAAGCTCTTTGTATTTTTTCCTTATTTCATTGATGTTTTTATTTTGTGATATTGTAAATAATCGAATATATTCAATGTCACGTGAAATCTGGTTTGGGTTCAATCCTTCAAGAATCATTTGAATCTGCGATGACTCACCTTGGGTATACGTTCTATAGAAATGCTGAGCTAGAATCTTCTTCCTGTCTTTAATATCCTTATTTAGTCTCTTAAGCGTTTTTTTAAGTACCTTTAAATTTTTTGCATTTCTTTTAACCTTTTTTTTAATTTTATAAATTTCTCTTTTTGTGCCGCTAATCTTTTTTTCTTCACTTTTAAGTTCTTTAGATAATGTTTTTTTAACTTTAGTATTTTTTTTAATCTCCTTATTGATAACCTCAATATTTTTTTTAATTTCAATTAGATCATCTTCTTTATTGGAAACTGAGTTACCAGATAAGGCAATATTTGGAGACAGCTGGAAAATAAATATAGCTGCAAGAATTAAAGCTTTAATTTTAATTCTGCCCTTATTCATCAAAATTTATTAAATTTATTCCAGTCATTTCCTTTGGAGGTTCTTCACCCATAATGCTAATTATTGTTGGAGCAATATCTGAAAGCTTACCTCCACTTTTCAGAGTTGATTTCTCCCCCATATAAATAAGTGGAACTAGGTTTGTGGTGTGCTGTGTGTGTGCTTGTTGATTTATATCATCTGTCATAAGTTCTGCATTACCATGGTCAGCAGTAATGATAAGATGCCCTTCAACTTTTTTAATTGATTTAGCAACTCTTCCTATACAATCATCAAGTGTTTCTATTGCCTTTATTGCAGCATTTAAAATACCAGTATGACCGACCATATCGCCATTTGCATAGTTACAAATTATAAGATCATACTTTTTCGATTCAATAGCAGCAGAAAGTTTATCTGTTAACTCATAAGCGCTCATCTCAGGCTTTAAGTCATAGGTCTCTACCTTTGGTGAATTTATTAAAACTCTATCTTCTCCTTTATATAATTTTTCATCTCCACCATTGAAAAAAAAGGTTACATGTGGATATTTTTCTGTTTCAGCAATACGAAGTTGTGTTTTTCCTAGATCAGAAATGAACTCTCCAAGTGTATTTTTTACGTGAATTGATGGAAATATTGGAGTTGCTTTTTTCTGACTTTCATCATAGTTTGTAAGAGTGAAGTACGATAGTTTTTTTATTCGCCTATGCCTTTGAAAGTCATCAAAATTATCGTTAAGAATTGCATCAGTTATTTGCCTTGCCCTATCAGATCTAAAATTCATAAATACAATAGAGTCATTTTCTTGTAATTTAATTTTTGTACCCCCTGATTGAATGACAGTAGGCGATAAAAACTCATCTGTTTCATTTCTTTTGTAGCCTAAATCAAGTGCTTCAAGAGCAGTTCTTGAGTAAAAACTAGCCTTACCATTGACCACAAGATCATAGACAGCTTCAGTTCTTTCCCATCTTTTATCACGATCCATCGCGTAAAATCGACCACATACTGAGATTATTTTTCCAATAGAATTTCTTGAGCAGTAATCTTCTAGCACCGCGAGATATTTTTTTGCGCTTTTTGGTGGAGTATCCCTACCATCTAAAAAAGCATGAATATAAACTTTTTTTACGTTTTGTTGTTTAGCCATTTTTATTATGGCTTCAAAATGATTTATATAACTATGAACCCCACCATCTGACAGAAGCCCAAAAATATGTAATGAATTATTATTTAAGGATAGGTTTTTGAAATTTTCTATTAGTTTTGGGTGTGCAAAGATTTCATTAGTCTTAATACTTGTATTTATTCTCTCTAAATCTTGAGGAATAATACGGCCTGAACCAATGCTTAGGTGCCCAACTTCTGAGTTACCCATTTGCCCCACTGGAAGACCTACTGCTGATTCAGATGCATTAATAAGTGTATGAGGGTAAGTTTTTTTTAATTCGTCTATATTTGGAGTATTAGCCTGTAGGACTGCATTGTATTTTTTGTCCTCGTTATGACCAAATCCATCTAAAATGACAAGTACTACCTGGTTATTTTGCATTGAGTTATAATAATAGTTGTTTAAATGTTTAGTCCTTCAATTATAATGCCTGTTTTAAATTTAACCACGACTAATAAATAAAAGTTTTCTATATTAAAGGATTTATCATTGGATTTTCTGCTTAATCATATTTTTTTAATCATGCTTGTAATTATCTCAGGATTCCTACTAATCTTTCCAAAAGCTCTAACTGGTGCAAGAGGAAAAACAGTTACACCCAAAGATTCAGTATTAATGATGAACCGACAGCCTTCATTTTTGATCGATGTTAGAGATGAGCATGATTTTAATTTAGGCCATCTTCAAAATGCAAATAATATTAACCTAGAAGAGATCCCCGATAAGATTAATATAATTAAAAAACACTCAAAAAAGCTAATTATTGTTTATTGTCAGAAGGGAATACGATCAGATCAGGCTGTTAATATTTTAACTAAATTGGGTCTAGATAATGTTGTTAGTATAGACGGTGGGATAAATTCCTGGATTAAGGAACAGCTTCCAATTGCTAATAAATAATTTATGAATAATATCAAAATGTATACAAGTCAATTTTGTCCTTATTGCTCTAATGCTGAGAGTCTACTTAAAAGTAAAGGATATGAGATATCAGAAAAAATTTATGTTGATCAAGATCCGGAGGTGCTATCTAAGATGATAGAAATGACTGGTAAGAGAACAGTTCCACAAATATTTATCAATGACAAATATATAGGTGGATTTGATGAGCTGAGGAAATTAGACAATACTGGTGATTTAGATAAGGTACTAAATATTTAATTATTTTAAAAATTTAGGTTCATACTTTCATGATAAAAAGCTAGAATAGTGCACTCATATTATTATTTTAACAACAATAACATTGGATGAAAAAATGGCAGAAGATAAAAAAAATAAAAAGACAGCAACAAAGTCTGCAGCAAAAACAAAGAAATATGCAGAGGATACTTCTATAGATCAGGAAGGAAGTCAATCTGGCTTCAGTATTGAGAAGATATTTATACGAGATATCTCTCTTGAGGTACCTAATGCACCTGAGATATTTACAATAAAGGAAGCACCTCTGATTGAGATTGAATTGAATAATGTTGCTAGGCCTGTGTCTGAAGGTTACTTTATGGTTTCATTGGGCATTACAGTTACTGCTAAGCAGGGTGAAAAAACTGCTTTCTTAGTTGAGGTTTCACAGTCTGGTATTTTTTTGGTAAAAAATATTCCCGATGAGAGTATTGAGATGCTTCTTGCAACAACCTGCCCCAATATCCTATTCCCTTATGCTAGGGAGGCAATCTCTGATTTAATTGTTAAGGCTGGATTCTCATCTGTTTTATTAAATCCAATTAATTTTGAGGCGCTTTATATGCAAAAAAAGCAAGAGCAGGCAGCTGAAAATGCAGGTAAAGCTAATTAATTGTAACCGTAAATTTTCTTTCTTTATTTTATTGTGTTTCCTTTTTTCACAACATGCTTTAGCTTCTGATTTTGTTTCAGTTAAAGCAAAAAAGGCTATTTTATATGAAGGACCATCTGAGGCTACAAAAAAAGAGTTAATTATTACAGAAGGTTATCCTTTATTGGTTATGGTCAGGCTTAAGGAATGGCTTAAAGTTAAGGATCATGAAGGAAAAATTAACTGGATTAGAGAGGTTGATATCAGTCCTGAAAGGACTGTAATGACCTTAAAGTCTGGTGTAACTCTTTATGTTAAAGCTTCATTAAATAGCAATAAGCTTGCTGAAATTGATGGTATGGTTGTGCTTAAGTTATCATCATCCTTAGTTACTGATGGTTGGGCCGATGTTAAGTCTGAACCAAATGATCTTAATGGTTTTGTATCTGCGATTAACATTTGGGGCATATAACTTATGAATGTTTGTGTGCTTGGAGCAGGTGCCTGGGGTACGGCTTTAGCTATACATCTTGCTAAAAAACATAATGTTGTTTTGTGGGCAAGAGATTCAAGTCACGTGTCTGGTATGGATAAATCAAGATCTAATCCACTCTATCTAGGAGATTTTATTTTCCCCAAAAACCTGTTAGTGGAAAATAATTTAGATATAGCCATTGAAGGGGCCGAAATTTTAATATCTGTAGTACCTACATCTGGTTTTAGAGCTGTTCTAAATCAAATTCAAAAATTGAATAAAAATATTCCTATTATTTGGGCAAATAAAGGCCTTGAAAAAGGTACTGCAAAGTTGCCCCATGAGGTAGCAATTGACGAGTTAGGTAGCCTAGATTCTAATAATAATCGTCATTTTGGCGTGATTTCTGGACCTAGTTTTGCTGCAGAACTTGTAAGATCATTGCCTACTGCAGTAACTATGGCATCAATTAATGAAGAGTTATCATCCATTGTTGCTAAGTTATTTCATCATAGCAATATGAGGGTTTACACAAGCAAAGATGTCATTGGGGTTTCTGTGGGTGGAGCATTAAAGAATGTTATTGCAATTGCTTCAGGTATTTCAGATGGTATGGGTTTCGGTAATAATGCTCGAGCCGCACTTATCACAAGAGGTTTGGCTGAAATTAGTAGATTTGGAGTAGCGTTGGGAGCTAAGCCAGAAACTTTTAATGGGCTTGCGGGTGCTGGAGATTTGGTTCTAACATGCACAGGAGAGTATTCTCGTAATAGGGAGGTTGGGATGAGATTAGCTAAGGGCCAAGCTCTTGAAGAAATATTAACTGGTCTTGGTCACGTTGCTGAAGGTGTTTTTACTGCTGCTGAGGTAGTTGGGAGAAGTAAAAAACTAGAGATTGAGATGCCAATTACTCAGGAGGTCTACGCAGTCATTCATAAAGGAAAATCGCCACGTGAAGCAGTTCTTGACCTGTTAGACAGAGCTATTAAGCAAGAGAATTAGGTGCCTTCATTAAAATTATTTTGACGCCATGCCTCATATAGGATCACCGCGACAGAATTAGATAAATTCATGCTACGATTATTTTTTACCATAGGTATCCGTATGTTCATAAAATTTTCAGAGTTGTCTAGTATTTCAGCGGGTAGGCCCCGAGTTTCTGGACCAAATACCAGAATATCTCCAGGAATGAAGTTCGGATCATGGTAATGTTTTTTCGCCTTTGTTGTAACTGCAAATATTCTATTTCCTTTTAGGAAATTAAGACATTCATGGTAACTCTCATGCACAGTTATGCTTGCGAGGTCATGGTAGTCTAGACCGGCACGTTTTACTTGTTTTTCATCTAAGTCAAACCCTAAGGGTTTTATAAGGTGTAGATTTGCTTTTGCATTCACGCACAGCCTAATTATGTTACCTGTGTTAGGAGGTATTTCTGGTTCAAATAATACAATATTAAACATATGATTAAATTTTATACAGTTGTAAAAAATTAGTGTAAAATTACTTAACATCTAAATTATATATATATTATAACAATAAAATCAATTATTTAGGGGGGTAATATGGCACAGTCTAATGTTGATATACATGAAGATACAATTCATTTTGTTAAAAAAAGTAATTCTACAGGGAAAAATGAGAGATGGAGCAAGGCAGAAATATCAGATCTATTTAACAAGCCCTTTAATGACCTAATTTTTATGGCCCATAAGGTTCATAGGGATAATTTTGACCCCAATGCTGTTCAGCTAAGCACTCTTCTTTCAATAAAAACTGGCGGGTGTGCGGAGGATTGCGGATATTGCCCACAATCAGCAAGGTACTCGACAGACGTTGAGAACACTCCAATACTATCAGTTGATGAAGTTGTTAAGTCTGCAAAGGCTGCAAAGAAGGCTGGGGCATCTCGTTTTTGTATGGGGGCTGCATGGAGAAAGCCTAAGCAGAAAGATCTTGAT
Organism: Methylophilaceae bacterium; assembly: GCA_029244935.1. GTDB lineage: Bacteria > Pseudomonadota > Gammaproteobacteria > Burkholderiales > Methylophilaceae > BACL14. The sequence continues at coordinate 25,033 of JAQWQF010000030.1, forward strand.
ATTGTTAAGGATATGGTTGTTTCTGTTAAGGCATTAGGATTGGAGACCTGTGCAACATTAGGCATGCTAAACAATGATCAGGCAGGGCAATTGAAAGATGCGGGCCTAGATTATTATAACCATAATTTAGATACCTCTCCCGAATACTATGGCGATATTATTTCTACCAGAACCTATCAGGATAGGCTTGATACTCTAGAACATGTACGAAATGCTGATATTCATGTATGTTGTGGTGGAATTGTTGGTCTTGGTGAAAGTCTTGATGACAGGATTGGTTTAATTTTACAATTAGCAAATATGGAAGAGCAACCTGAAAGTGTTCCAATTAATCTACTAACTCAGGTTGAAGGGACACCACTCATGGGGACAGAGCAATTTGACCAACTGGATTTCATCAGAACAATTTCCGTTGCACGAATTACAATGCCTAAAAGCTTTGTTCGTTTATCTGCTGGAAGAGAAGTAATGGAGGATGGTATTCAGTCATTAGCATTCTTTGCTGGAGCAAACTCAATTTTTTACGGGGAAGAGCTTTTGACTACAGGTAATCCTAATATTGAAAAAGATCAATTGTTATTTAAAAGACTTAATCTAAAAACGATTTAATAAATGTTACTTGATGAGATTAGTGAGGAATTAGATCAACTAAAGAATGCTCAATTATTTAGATCAAGAAATAATATAGATGCTGTAAATAATTCAAAAGTTCTTATTGATGGAAACTGGCTTCTTAATTTCTCAAGTAATGATTACCTTGGAATCTCTCAGAACAAGGTTGTAAAATCATCTATTATTAATTCTCTTAGGAAGTATGGTAATGGCTCGGGAGCCTCTCATCTTATATCAGGACACTTTACCCCCCATAATAATCTAGAAATAGAAGCAGCTAAAATGATTAAGATGGAGAAAAGTTTATTTTTTTCTACAGGTTATATGGCAAATCTTGCTGTAATTGGATCTTTGGGCAATCGAAACTCTGTAATATTTTCTGATAAGTTAAATCATGCCTCTTTAAATGAGGCTGCAATATTATGTAGGGGAAAACTAGTTCGCTATCATCATCTTGATTTAAACCATCTTGAAACTCAGATTAAAAATAATTTAACTAAAAGAAAAATAATAGTAACAGACGGGGTATTTAGTATGGATGGAGATATTGCTGACATACCTGGATTAGTTTATTTATGTAAAAAATACGATGCAACACTGTATGTTGATGACGCTCATGGATATGGGGTGCTTGGTAGTAATGGGCAAGGAATATTAGAATATTATGAAGATCAAGAACTAATCACTAAAGAATCAAAAGACTCCATCATTTATATGTTTACTCTTGGTAAATCAATAGGTGTTTCTGGAGCACTTATATGTGGGAAAAAAGAGGTTATTGAATATTGTATACAAAAATCTAAGTCCTACATATATACGACTGCATCAGCACCATATATTGCTTCTGGGGTAATAAGCTCAATGAATCTCATCAGGAAGGATACAAAGCGGAGAGAAAAATTAAAATCATTAATAGAATTATTTAGATCTAAAATAATTAATAAATCAGCGTTAACACCCTCAATGACGCCAATTCAACCAATCATAATTAATAACTTAAAAAAAGCTATTTCAGTCTCTTCGCAGCTAAGGGCATTAGGATTTTTAGTTCCAGTTATCAGACCCCCTACAGTTCCAGCTGGGACATCAAGGCTAAGAATATCGATATCTGCACTTCATAGTAAGAAAGATATAATCATTCTTACATCAGTTATTAACAGATTGTTATCAGAATGAATATTAAAGTTATAGGTAATGGTGAGCCATTATTACTGATTCATGGCTGGGGAATGTCAGGTAAAATATGGGATGTAATCGAAGTTAATTTATCTAAATATTATAAATTATATATTGTAGACTTACCTGGAATGGGTAAAAGTGATGAAATTGAGGATTACACTTTAAAAAACCTAGTTAAGCAACTTCATAAAAAATTACCTAAAGAAATATCAATACTTGGATGGTCGCTTGGTGGAATAATTGCTCTTAAATATTATGAAACCTACCCGAAAAATGTAACCAGATTATTTTTAGTTGCTACAACACCATGTTTTATTAATAAAGAAAATTGGAATCTAGGTGTGGATGAAAGTTTACTGGATAAATTTTACGATCAATTAGCTCAAAGCTGGAGTAAAACTCTTAATCAATTTTTTATGCTTCAACTTATTGGAAGTAAAAATAGAAAAGAAATTATGAAAAAACTTCATTCAGCATTTATAACTAAGACTCCCCCTAAAATTAAGTCATTAAAATCTGCATTAGAAATTTTAAAAAAGACTGATCTAATCGAAATTATGGACCACATAAGAATACCTACAACTATTATTGTTGGAGAAAATGATAAATTAACGCCAATAGGGGCTTCATTGTTTATGCAGGATAAGATTGAAAACTCAAGAGTTAAAATATTTAAGAATGCAGGGCATTTACCATTTTTAAGTCACCCAAAAGACTTTATGGACGAAGTCTTATATAAATTTAATTGCAAGTAATGATTAACAAAGAGTACAAGAGAAAAAGTTTTAATCGGGCTGCAGTAACCTACGATGCCCACTCAAATTTACAGGATAGAATTTCTAATAATTTAATCCATAGACTAGATAGTATTAAATTGAGCCCTATGAATATATTAGATTTGGGATGCGGAACTGGAAGAAATGGACTAATGCTAAGAAAAAAGTACGGAACGTCAGAAATTATTAATTATGATTTTTCTGAAAATATGCTTAAAGAAGCACGTATAAAGCAGCAACTATCTCTCTCAAAAGAAAATATGTTTAGTCCTTATTCATATATATGTGCTGATATTGAGGCGATGCCCTTTGAAGAAAATTCTGTAGACCTTGTATGGTCTTCAAGTACACTTCAGTGGTGCAATGAATTAGATTTAGTATTTGACCAAATAAAGAAGATATTGAGACCTGGAGGCCTATTTATTTTTAGTACATTTGGTCCAAATACATTAAATGAATTAAGAGAAATTACTGAGAATATTTCTAATGAAAAAAAGACAAATACATTCATCGATATTAAAAGTATTAGCCACTTTCTTATGCATTCTGGTTTTAGTGCACCTGTATTAGATGTTCAAAATTTTAGGATGACTTATAAGGATGTCCGAAAATTATTTCTTGATATTAAGGGTATTGGTGCAACTAATGGTAATGTATCTGGTAATAGTGGCTTGTCTGGAAAATCATTTACTAATAATATTGTTCAGAAATATGAGTCGTATAGAAAGAATGATTTATTACCAGCTTCATACGAAGTTATATATGGGCATACATGGAATGGTACATAATCTAATTATATAACTAATGAATAAAATCTAAAATATGGAACAAACTTTTTTTATTACTGGAACTGATACTGGGATTGGTAAAACTTTTATTACTTGTGCATTAATTGAGTTAATGAAATCTCGAAATAAAATTGTTGGTGGAATGAAGCCTATTGCTGCAGGTGAGACTATTCATGAAGGTGTTAGTATAAACTCTGATGTATTTGAAATTAGTCGTATTAGCAACGCTGGTATAAATAATAAAGATATTAATACTTATAGTTTTAAAGAAGCAATTGCTCCTCACATCGCATCAAAAATTAACAATAAGCCTATTAACCTTAAAAAAATAAAAGAACACTATGACTCATTAAGAAAAAATACTGACTATTTATTTGTTGAAGGGGCAGGGGGCTATTACGTACCTCTTAGCGAAAATATTATGACCTCTGACTTAATTAGCTCATTAGATATTCCTATCATACTAGTAGTAGGTATAAGGCTTGGTTGTCTAAACCATACAATGCTTACGATTGATGCAATCCACAAAAATAAACAAAATATTTTTGGATGGATTGCTAATATAGTGGATCCTGATATGCATAATCAAGAAGAAAATATTAAATATTTAAAAGAAAAAATTAGTGAGCCTTGTATGGGTGTAATTCCTTATATTAAAATGAAAGATCCAGTTGAGGCATTACAGCATATAATTTGGCCAGAAATTTAGTAAAGAGAATTTTCCTTAATATAGTCTTCAATTTGTGAGGGGACCAGAGAGCGCAAATCTTTCTTATTTTTTATGTGGTCTCTTATGCTATTAGATGCAATATTAATTCTTGGCATTGGTACCGAATAAAGAAAACCTGACCGGTTACTTCTAAGATCATCAATTTTTTTTGTCCAGTGATTTTCAATCAATTCCTTAATTTCTGGCCGCCATTTTTGAGAAAATATATCAACTTCAGACCTATTAATCAGAAGAATGTGACATAAATTTAATATCTCTTTCCATTTAAACCATTGATGAAAATTAGCTAGTGCATCTGTGCCTATAATAAAACAATAGATATTTTTATCTCTATTAAAAAAATACTTTAGAGTATCAAATGAATAAGACTGATCTTCTGTTTGTTCTGAATTATCAATTTCTATTCTTGATATATCGTAATTAGGATTCTTGAAAACGAGATTTAACATTTCGAGCCTATGCTTTGAAATGGTTAGCGATTTATTAAAAGCTGATCTTCCTGTTGGGATGAGTATCAATTTATTTAAATTAATTTCATCAATACATTTCTTTGCTATTTCAATATGTGCATTATGAACGGGATCAAAAGCACCACCATAAAGTCCGAATAATTTATTAGCTGGCATAAATTATGTTCTTATCTGCCCACTTCCAAAGACGATGTATTTTAGGGAGGTTAGACCTTCAAGGCCTACAGGTCCGCGTGCATGGAATTTATCAGTTGAAATACCTATCTCAGCACCAAGTCCATATTCAAAACCATCAGCAAAACGTGTTGATGCATTAACCATCACGCTAGATGAATCAATTTCACGCATAAATTTTGTGGCATTCTCATTATTTTCTGTAATAATTGACTCGGTATGGGCTGATGAATATTTATTTATATGGTGAATAGCCTCATCGATGGAATCAACAATTTTACAAGAGATAGTTGGGCCAAGATACTCTTCATAAAAATCATCCTCTGTAGCATTAATGACTCCTGGGATTAACTGTATGGTTCTATTGCAACCTCGAATTTCGATAGACTTCTTATCAAAAATATTTTTTATCTCTGGTAATATTAGAGCTGCAATCCTAGAATTTACAATTAATGATTCAAGTGTATTACAAGTACCAAAACGCTGTGTTTTTGAATTATCAGTTATACGTATTGCTTGTTCTATATTAGCGTATTCATCTATATAGATATGACAATTACCATCCAGATGTTTAATAACTTGTACTTTTGCTTCGCTACTAATTTTTTCAATTAAACTTTTCCCTCCTCTTGGGATAATCACGTCAATAAAGTCAGTTTGAGTGATCATTTCAGTAACTGCTGCTCTATCTGTAGTTTCAATAATCTGAACAGTACCTTCAGGAATGTTTGCAGTAATTAATGATTCTTTAATTAGCAATGCTAAATAATTATTCGTATTAATTGACTCAGAGCCACCTCGGAGAATAATAGAATTACCTGATTTTATCGCAAGTGCTGCAGCATCTATTGTAACGTTAGGCCTTGATTCATATATCATACCAATAACACCTAAGGGAACTCGCATTTGTGCTACTTCAATTCCAGAAGGCATTTTTCTTTTATTTAATGTTTCTCCAATTGGATCATTAAGTTTAGCCACCTTCAGCAAACCATCTGCCATTAACTTAATATTTGACTCATTAAATGTTAAGCGGTCAATAAATGCATTATCTGAATTATTTTTGGTTGCAATTCTTATATCTTCTTTGTTAGTTTTTATAATGTTGTTGGTATGATTTATTATTCTTTCAGCTAAATTCTCCAAAAAAATATTTTTTTGCTCTGAAGTGGCAGTAGCAATCTTAGCCGAAGCTTCTTTCGCAGTAAAACCCACTTTTCGCATGTACTTTTTTATATCCATGTTATTTATTTTACACCTTTGTCTTATATAAAATACGTGCAAGCCCAATTACAAATCTATTAAGTTCGAGCCATGGGTTGCCAGGCAATAAACCTTTACAAATTAAATCGATGTCTTTTATCTTTCTTAATGAAGCTTCGATTTGTTTATCCGATAAATTATTCACACAATTAATTACAAGGGTTTGAGATGGTCCAAATATTCTGAGCTTTAAGAAGTCATTTTGGGTATATTGACCATTATTACTTATTTTTATATTTGCTACTGCTCTAAAAATCCAAGCATAAAGTCCGTTTATCATAAGAGGCTCCATTCCTTCCTCCTCTAAACATTTAATTGCTTTATAAGTATTATTAATTTCGCCTTTTAAGGTAAATTCAAGAAGTTTGAAGCCATCATACTTAGCACTGTTGGATAGAAGTTTTGATATATTTGCAGCGTTTATTTTTGAGCCTTGATGAAGCAATGATAATTTAATAATTTCATTTTCTGCAGCTAAAAGGTTACCTTCTGTGAATTCTGCAATTAGATTAATGGCCTCCTCATTTAAATCAAGTTCATGTAACTGCGCCCTAACTTTTATTAATTTAATAATTTCTATAGAGTTAGGTTCATTAGCTTCTGTTATAGCGCTAAGCTTTTGTAAATTTTTATACCACGAAGTTTTTTTAAAGTCTTTAGAATCACTTTCAACACTAATAACGTAGAAATCCTCTAATTTGCTGATAATTGATTGAGTAATCAATTTCTTTACATCCTCTGATATCCTACCCTTTGAAATCGTAATTTTATATAAATTATTGTTGCTAAACAACGATCCATCTGAGAATATTGGTTCAAGATCACCAGCTTTAGTTGTTGAATTAATGGTGATGGCTTCAATACCAAAATCTTTTTGTTGAAAATAATTTTGGCAAAAGGTTACTGTATAGTTCGTAATAACAGGTTCTCCACCTACAACTAAAATACAATTCTTATTTTTACTTATGAGTGTATCAATTTGAATCTCAGAAATCATTGGACTATTTATCCTATTTTGCTGAGGAAATTTGAGAAGTCATTGTCCTGATTATTTGCTCTTTCATACCTTTAATTAGATCTTTTTCTTCTTCCTGCTTTGCAACAATATTTTGATCATCATATGAATATATACGCCTAGATTTTATTTTTATTGATGGACCCCACTCACCATGGGAGTTTTTTATTCTATATAAAACAGAATAATTTAATTCGTATTCTCGAATTGTTCCAGTAGAACTTAGGGTAAGTATTCTTTTATTAAACTCATCTTTAATTATTTCTATCATTTTGTCCGCAGACGAATCTCTGATTTCAATTCCAGATTGCTTATATTTCTTTTTTAGGACTTTTGTAAATCCTGCCGAACCTCCATCAATTTGAATTGAATTAAAGGAGTTATCTAGTGAACCTCTTAACTGAAAGCCACATGAAGTTATTAAAAGAGTGAGAATTAGGATAAATATTTTTTTAAATACTATATTCATATCTTATTTTATTACAATATTAATTAATTTATTTTTTATGTAGATAATTTTTTTTATCTCAGAACTTTCCGTTATGTACTTTTTAATCTCTTCGTTCATAAGAGCCATTTCTTTAACTTCTTCTTCGTTCGCTTCGTTTGATATTAACATATTTCCTCTTAGCTTCCCGTTGACCTGAATCACAATCTTGAGCTCATCTTTTATTAAAGCAGACGGATCTACTCTTGGCCAATTTTGTTTATCAATATTACTTTCAGAGTTAATGTTAGTCCATAACTCTTTTGTAATATGAGGAGCAAAAGGGTTAAGTAAAATTAAAACATTATTTATAATCTCTTTTTTTAGATTATGGCTGATATTTTCTTCAGATTGTTTCTTTGTGAATAAATTTACTAGCTCCATAATTGATGATATAGCTGTATTAAAACTTGTTCTTCTATCAAGATCATCTGTTACTTTTTCTATAGTTGCATTAAGTTTGTATCTTAATTCCGCTTCACTTTTTGAATCAATCAATTTACTTTTATTAGCCTTGCTTGCTTCAGAATTTACAAATTGATAAGTAATTTTCCATAGTCTTTTTAAGAATCTATGTGCACCCTCAATTCCAGCATCTGACCACTCGAGGCTTTGTTCAGCTGGGGCTGCAAACATTATAAAAATTCTAGCGCTATCAGCACCATATTTGTTAATCAATTCATTTGGATCTACAGTATTACCTTTTGATTTTGACATTTTAGATCCATCTTTTAAAACCATTCCTTGTGTTAAAAGCTTTTTGAATGGCTCTTTGTTTTCAATTAATCCCATATTAAATAAGATTCGATTAAAAAACCGTGCATATAATAAATGAAGAATTGCATGCTCAATACCTCCAATATAATAATCTACAGGTAGCCAGTATTTAGCTCTGTCATCGAGCATTGCATTTTCTTGGTCATAGGATGAATATCGCGCAAAGTACCAGGAAGACTCAAAGAATGTATCCAGAGTATCTGTTTCACGTTCAGCCACCATTCCACATATTGGGCATTTACATTTTATAAAATCCTGCATTTTTTTTAATGGAGAACCACTATTGTCGATGGTTACATCTTCAGGGAGATTTATTGGTAGATCTTCTTCTGCAATAGGTACATCTCCACATTTTTTACAGTAAATCATCGGAATTGGGCATCCCCAATATCGCTGTCTTGAAATACCCCAGTCTCTTAAGCGATACTGGACTTTCTCCCCACCTTTGTTTAATGACTCTATTTTTCTTGTTATATTTTTTTGAGCTTCATAACTATCAAGACCATTAAATTCACCAGAATTAATTAGTACTCCATTGCCAGTAAAGGCCCCTATAGAATTATTTGCCTCATTTTTAATTACTTGACTAATAGGAAGGCTATATTTTTTGGCAAATTCATAGTCTCTTTCATCATGAGCGGGGACAGCCATCACAGCACCTTCGCCATAATTAATTAGTACGTAGTTAGCAATCCAAACTGGTATTTTTTTATTTGATAAAGGATGTTCAACATAAATACCTGTAAAAATACCTTTTTTTTCTGCTGTAGCAATTTCTGCCTCGGATACGCCACCTTTTTTACAATCATCTATAAAATCTTTTATCTCTTGTGAAGCCAAAAGGCTTTTGCTTATTGGATGTTCGGGAGCAATTGCCAGGTATGTTGCTCCCATTAATGTATCGGGCCTAGTTGTATAAACCCTAATTTTTTCATTTGAATCAATTATTTTGAATTCAACATCACATCCAATACTTCTTCCGATCCAATTTTTTTGCATTGTTTTGACTTGTTCAGGCCAATCATGTAAATCATCTAGCCCATCAAGCAATTCATCAGCATATTCGGTGATTTTCATAAAATATTGAGGAATCTCTTTTCTTTCAATATTTGCGCCAGATCTCCAGCCCTTCCCATCAATTACTTGTTCGTTAGCTAGGACAGTTTTGTCAACCGGATCCCAATTAACTGTCGATGTCTTTTTATATATAAGGCCTTGCTTATATAGCTTAATAAAAAGCCACTGCTCCCACTGATAGTAATTGACTGAACAGGTTGATATCTCTCTCTTCCAGTCAATTGCGAGCCCCAGCTCTTTTAGCTGATCTCTCATGTGTTGAATATTTTCGTTAGTCCATTTTGCAGGAGCGGTATTATTTTGAATTGCAGCATTTTCAGCAGGTAATCCAAATGCATCCCAGCCCATTGGTTGCAGAACATTAAAGCCATTCATTGCTTTAAAGCGAGAAATAACATCACCAATAGTGTAGTTCCTCACATGGCCCATATGTAGTTTTCCACTAGGATATGGAAACATTGATAAAACATAAAATTTAGGTTTATTCGACTTTTCACTAACTGAAAAAGTTTGAGAATCATCCCATTCTAATTGAATCTTTTTTTCTAATTCTCTAAATGGATAGTCGGGGTTCATTATTAGGATATTTTATCTGAAAGAATATTATTAATTTCAATAGCTTTTAATGATCCGTCAATACTAAAAAATATAGGCCTTGTATCTGTATTCTGATTTGCCCATGATGAATAAAAGTTTATTAATGGTTCGGTTTCTCGGTGATATGCTCCTAGTCTTTTCAAAATTGTTTCTTCAGTATCATCACTTCTAGTAATTAATGGCTCATCTGTTGTGTCATCAAATCCTTCATTCTTTGGGGGATTATTTGTAATATGATAGATCCTTCCTGATGCTGGATGAATTCTTCTTCCGCTGAGCCGTTCTATAATTGTTTGGTCAGGAACCTTAATTTCAATTACAACGTTAATATTAATTCCCTCATCTCTCATTGCTTCTGCTTGGGGAATTGTTCTAGGAAAACCATCTAATAAAAATCCATTTTTACAATCATGCTCAGTGATTCTTAATTTTACTAGGTCAATAATTAATTTATCAGGCACTAGCTGCCCATCATCCATAAATTTCTTTGCCTTTATACCAAGTTCACTTTTATCAGCAACGGCAGAACGTAGCATATCCCCTGTTGCTATTTGCGGAATATTAAACTTCTGCTTAAGAAATTGAGCTTGTGTACCTTTGCCTGCGCCTGGTGCTCCGAGAAGAATAATTTTCATAATCATTTTATCCAAAAGTGTTAAATTATAGCAGTTTCAATCTAATATTTTTTTATCAAAAATATAATTTTCAATTCTTACAAAGTCTGACAATGTCAGCATCTCTGCTCTATCCTGTGGATTAACTCCAAGAATATTCAGGTCATTATCATTTAGCATAGATTTTAAATTGTTTTTGATAGTTTTTCTCTTTTGAGCAAAAGAAGTTTTAAGTAGTTTCTCGAAATTATTAATATTTTTTACTTTTTTATAGTTTTTTTTTGGAATTAATCTAACCAAAGATGAAGTTACTTTTGGCGAAGGAGAAAATGATTCAGGTTGGATGTCAAACAGTAAATCTATTTCAAAAAAATATTGAAGCATTACTGATAGCCTCCCATAACTTTTAGAATGTGGAGAGGATGCAATTCTTTCGGCTACTTCTTTTTGCAACATAAAATGTAATTCTTTCTGATTTTTTATGGTTTTTGTCATTTTAATTAGAATCTCACTGGATATATAATATGGCAAATTTCCAATCACTTTGTCATATTCAGCAATACTGTCATTACTTATTTCAAGGATATTTGAAGAAAATATTGTGATGCTTGTAGAGGGTATTTTTTCTTGAAGTGCTTTTATCATATCAGGATCAATTTCAACGACGTTAATATGATCAATTTTATTTAATATTTGGGTAGTTAATGCCCCAAGACCCGGCCCGATTTCTAATATTTTTTCAGAATTATTTGGATTAATTGCTTGAATTATTTTATTTATAACTCCTTTGTCTACTAAAAAATTCTGGCCATATTTTTTTTTGGCTTTAATCATTTTTCAAGATTAATTGCCATATCGATGGCTTGATAGAAACTTTTTGGATCAATATCATTAGTTCCTACAAGGCTGAACGCTGTACCATGATCAACTGAGGTTCTAATAATAGGTAACCCCAAAGTAATATTTACTCCCTGCCCAAATGATAGTGCTTTAAATGCAGACAGACCCTGATCATGGAACATTGCTAGAAAGCAATCTACGTCCTTTATATTTTTAGGGACAAATGCAGTATCCGCCGGAACTGGACCTATTAAATTAAACCCTTGGTTGTTAAGAGAGTCGATAACTGGCAAAATTACTTTTATTTCTTCACTACCAAAATTGCCGTTTTCTCCAGCGTGTGGGTTAAGCCCGGTAATGATAATTTTCGGTTTTTTTATTTTAAAGCGTTTCTGAAGATCAAAATGAAGAGTTTTAATAACATTTGTTAGTTTAGTTTTTGTAATTAATCGTGAGACCTTAGAGAGTGCAACATGCGTTGTAACTAAAGCTATCCTTAGTTTTTGATTGGCAAGTAACATGACTTCTTTGTCAGAAGTTTTACATAGGTTGGATATATATTCAGTATGTCCTGTAAATTTTAATTTATTTGATGATAATACTTCTTTACTTATTGGAAGAGTAACGAGTGCATCATAATTTTTATTTAGACAATTGCTTACTCCATAATCAATCATTTTTAATTGCAGCATCGAATTCTTTTGATTTGGTTTACCTGCTACAACTTCAGAATGATAGGGAACATTTATAAGGTGAATATCTCCATTACCCTTATGTAAACCTAGATTTTTTGTAAAATGAATTTTCTTTTTATGTAATTTAGCTCTTCTAATGAGAGCTTCCTTGTTACCCATAATAGTAATTTTTGCTGGAAATTTTTTAAATGCTAAAAACACACACAAATCTAAGCCAATACCAGCAGGCTCCCCAGAATTTATAATAATGCTTGGTAATTTAATACACATATATTTTATTCGTTAAGTAGGATCTCAATATGCACTTGGGATTTAAGTGAATCATACCAATCATTATATTTAATTTGTGTTTTTCTTTGGAGTAACTCAATTTTTGCAGCTAATTTATTTTTTTCATCGGTAATATCTTTATTCCTTTTTTCGGATACTAGCAAGAGTACCCAGCCTACTTCTGTAGCAAAAGGACCGCTTACTTCACCTATTTTTGATGACTCTACAGAACTTTTATAATTGGGTAGCATAGCGTTCTTATCAACCCAACCTAAAGCTCCTTCCAATAAAGATGAAGGTCCTTCAGAGAATTGAGATGCAGCTTCAGAGAATTTCAATCCCTCAAGTATTTGATTTTTAATATTCTTCAGCTTCTTTTTTATGACATCTTCATTATTTACTTCATTTGTTTTGATTAAAATTTGACTAATATTAAATTGCTCAGAGAAAATCCTATTATTATTTTTATTACTATTTTTAGCATCATCTAATCTAATAATATGGATTCCATTTCCTGATACTAAAGGTTCAGATACATCCCCAATACTCATTTTAGTAATCTCCTTAGAAAAAAGCTCAGGTAATTGATCAATTTTTTTCCAGCCAAGAACCCCACCTTTATTAGCCATCGGACCCTGAGAATTTTTAATAGCTACATTTGAGAAGGCTTCAGTTTTTAATTGATTCAAAATTTCATTTAATTTTTCTTCTCCTAACACATAACCATTTTCTTTCTTTAATAAAATATGCGAGATTTTAAATTCTGGTAGGGCCTTGTTAGTTGTTTTTTTTATCATATCTTCTATTTCAAAATTAGATACATTAATTTTAGATGTTATCTCTCTCTCTTTTACTTGATTTAAAAGTAGCTCATATGAAATACCTTCCTTAAATTCATTAAAATTACCACCTTCATCCTGGATTTGGATTCGAAGTTCTTCTACTGTTATATTATTTTTATTTGCGATATTGCTGATAACGCTGTCTAGGTATTGGTTTTCTACTTTTATACCAATTAACTCTGCATATTGAGTAATTAATTTTTTTTCAATTAAGCGATCTAATACTTCTTTTATTAGTACATTTTGACTAGGGACTGGTTTATTTGCTTTTTTGAATTGCATAATAATTAGATTTATTGCTCTTTCTAATTCATTTTTTGTCACAACTGATTTTTCAACAACGGCTATTACTCTATCTAGGCTCTCATATTCCTCATAAGCTTTTAGATTAAACAATATGGATGGTGTATTTAATGCAATACAGAAGAATAATGTAACGATTTTCTTATTGATCAATTGAAATTATCTTGCCTAAATTTATCTGGGAGATCCGAGGATGAGTACGATCCGGGTACATTTCTATTAAGTACGTCTATTAAACTGGCTTTGCTGGTCCCAAGGGAACCTAGGCCGCCTAATTCTAATTGAAAGAAAAGTGTGTAATTTGATTTTTCAGTTGTTGCCAGCGACAGTCGATGAAGTAAGACACTTGATGACCAACATCCTGCATCATAAGACAGACCCCCTAGAGCTTCGACCACACCTGATTTCTTTATATCGTAATTGTATCTACCAACTGTTGAGTAACCTTTTCCAATTGGCCACTGCCCAGCAATATTTATTTGTTTAAGGTCATTTTCACTTCCTTCTTTCCGTCCTCCCTCATCCATTCTGTTCATGCTTCTGCCCTCCCGCACCGCA
>JAQWQF010000002.1 GCA_029244935.1 Methylophilaceae bacterium
TTCCGATTAGACTGTAGTAATGTTTATTGGAACACAATTATATAATTAAAAAGAGATAATTAATGTCAACAATTAAAGTAAAAGAAAACGAGCCATTTGACGTAGCACTAAGAAGGTTCAAGCGTCTAATTGAAAAAACAGGCCTATTAAATGATCTTAGGGCTCGAGAGTTTTATGAAAAACCAACTTGGGAGAGAAAACGAAAAGCAGCAGCAGCAGTTAAGAGGCAGTATCGCCGCTTAAGAAACCAAATGCTTCCTCCTAAACTTTATTAAAATAAGTTTATGTCCTTAAAAGTAAAAATTAGTGAGGACATGAAGAACGCTATGCGTAGTAAAGACTCTGCACGTCTGGGGGCTATCAGGCTTCTTCAATCAGCACTAAAACAAAAAGAAGTCGATGAAAGAATAGTTATTGGTGATGATGATGTACTTATCATTATTGAGAAGATGCTAAAACAGAGAAGAGATTCAATTGACGCCTTTAAAAAAGCAGATCGTCAAGATTTAGTTGAAAACGAAGAATTTGAAGTGTCGGTGCTTATGCAATATATGCCTGAGCCTTTAGAAGATGACGAGATTATAAATATTATTGATCAGACGATCAAAAATCTTAGTGCGTCAACAATGAAAGATATGGGTGCTGTTATGAATGCAGTTAAGCCAAAGCTCTCAGGTAAAGCAAATATGGCAGATGTCTCTCAAAAAATTAAATCAAAATTAAGCTAAAACTTTTATTGCTTCGTGCAAATTTTCATTTTTATTAAATAATTAAGATACTATTTCATAATGATTCCTGAGTCTTTCATTCAAGAACTTTTAAATAGAGTTGATGTTGTTGATATCATTGATAAAAGAGTTCAGCTAAAAAAAGCTGGAGCTAACTTTATTGCATGCTGCCCCTTTCACCAAGAAAAAACCCCCTCTTTTACTGTTAGTCCTTCAAAACAGTTTTACCATTGTTTTGGTTGCGGAGAACATGGATCTGCTATAAGTTTTTTGATTGAGTATGAAGGACTGTCATTCGTTGAAGCAGTTACTGAATTAGCAAATACGATTGGCCTTCAGGTTCCAAACGAAGAATTTTCTGAAAAAATAAATATTAATGAAAATTCTAAATTAGAAGAGGCACTAAAAATTGCTAATAATTTTTATCAAGGACAACTCAGAAAGTCCCCCGAAGCAATTGCTTACCTTAAGTCAAGAGGACTGTCTGGAGAAATTGCTAAGAGATTTTCAATTGGATATGCTCCCGAAGGATGGCAAAACTTAGAGGCAGCTTTTAAGAATTATAAAGATGAGACTCTTATCAAGGCAGGCTTAATTCAAAAAAATGAGCAGGGGAGATATTATGACAGATTTAGAAACAGGATAATTTTTCCGATACACAATGCCAAGGGAATCGTTATTGGTTTTGGAGGTAGAGTAATTAATCCTGAAGAAACTCCAAAATATTATAATTCTCCGGAAACTCCATTATTCCAAAAAAGCTATGAGCTCTATGGACTTTTGGCTGCAAGAAAAGAAATTCGAGATAATCGTTATGCTCTAGTAGTGGAAGGTTATATGGATGTCGTGGCTCTTGCACAACATGGTATAGGTAATGCAGTAGCAACTCTTGGAACAGCAACTACACTATTTCATATTAAAAAACTTACACGATATACAGATGAAATTGTTTTTTGTTTTGATGGCGACAATGCAGGACGAACTGCAGCATGGCGGGCGATGAATAATTCCTTAAGTGCATTAACTGATAATGTTCAGCTTAAGTTTTTATTTTTACCAAATCAGCATGATCCAGACTCATTTGTAAGGGAAAACTCAAGTGATGCATTTAGGGCGCTAGCCAAAGAAGCAATTCCACTTACAGAATATATTATTAAATACTTAACACAAGATAATGACCTTGTAAGCCAGGAAAGCAAGGTAAAGTTTCTTAATGAGCTTGAACCAATAATGAAACAGTTTACAGCTAAAAAATTATTATTGCTTTTTAAGAAAAGAATTGCGCAATTAGTTGATCTAGATATTCAAGAAATTGATCAAATATTTAAAATAAAATTCAAGAATGAAGTGATAAAAAATTCAGCATCTAGAAATAATAGGATTCCAATGTCTGCTATTAGACGCTATTGTCTTTTTGTAATCCTTGAACCTGATATTGCCACTTTAGTTGACCAGGAAATGTTTCTTACAGAAAAAATTGATGATCAGCTAGCAAGAGCAATTATTGAGATATCAGTAGCGGAAGAAAAGAAAAATACTGCTAGCATTATGCATTTATTATCAAGTCGCTTTGACCAAGAGATTATTAGCGAGTTACAAACTCAATTAGCCTCGTTAGATCAAACAATGGATATCAATAAAGAGGCTGATGCATTAAGATTATCTATTAGAAAAAAGCTCTCATCAGCATCAAAAAAGACGGTATTAGATCAAATAAAACAAAAAAGCTTACAGTCATTAACTGAAGAAGAGAAAAATTTCTTACGAAATATGGGGAAGGGTTAAATAACTGATTTTTATAGTTTTTTTATATATTAACCTGACAATTTTATTGACATAGATTGTTAAAATCCTTATAATGTGCGGTCTTTATTGTAAGATGTAAAAAATAGAGCGCTAATTACATAGTCCCATTATTTAGAGGTATGCATGGCTAGACCTAGAAAAAATCCAGAAGACAAAAAAACACAACGTGTTACTCGTGTTAAGAAATTAAAAGATCTTTATTTAAAAGATGCTCAAAATAATCCCGCGGAAGCAGAAAATCGTAGAATGCAGCTTAAGGCCCTTATTATCCTTGGTAAGGAAAGAGGCTATTTAACATATGCTGAGATTAATGATCACCTTCCTGATGGTGTCTCAGAAAGTGAGCAGGTAGAGGGGATTGTTGGGATTATAAATGACATGGGAATCATGGTCTACGAAGAAGCTCCTGATGCAGAAGAACTTTTAATGTCAGATGCCCCGGCTCCAGTTACTGACGAAGAAGCTGCGGAAGAGGCTGAGCAAGCACTTGCAACTGTTGATTCTGAATTTGGTAGAACAACAGATCCAGTTCGAATGTATATGCGAGAAATGGGTACGGTCGATCTATTAACTCGTGAAGGCGAGATAGAAATTGCAAAAAGAATTGAAGAAGGACTTAGACATATGGTCCAAGCTATTTCAGCTTGCCCTACTATTATTGACGACTTAATGATCATGAGTGAAAAAGTTAAAAATAAAGAGTTGGGCGTAGATGAATTTGTAGATGGATTAATTGACATGGAGGCTGAGAAAGAAATGGCTAAGGTTGAGGCAGCTCTTCTTCCGCAAGCGGAAAACCAAAGTCAAGAAGATGAAGAGGATGAGAATGAGACTGGTAAAGCGAGTGGAATGTCTCCAGAAGACCTTGCTCATTTAACAAAAGAAGTATTATCAAGATTTAATAAGATAAAAAAAGCGCATAAAAAATTATCAGAATTACGTAATCAAAAAAAATGGGTTGATGATCCAGAATATAATAAACACCAAGAGATTATTTTAAAGGAGCTAATTAACTTTAGATTTGCCTCAAAATTTGTTGAGTTACAATGCGATAAAATTAGAATTGTTATTACTAAAATTAGGATGCATGAAAGAGTTATCAGAGAGTTTTGTGTGGAAGAGTCAAGGATGCCAAGAACACATTTTATCAAGAGTTTCCCAGGAAATGAAACAAATTTAAAATGGCTAAAAGAACAAATCAAACTTGAGAAACCATTCGTTGAGGGATTAGAAAAGTTAAAGCATTCAATTGTTGACCAACAAAAAAAGATGACTAGTTTAGAAGAAATGGTAGGAATACCTATCAAAAATTTTAAAGAAATTAATCGTAAAATGGTAAGTGGTGAGATTAGTGCACGAAAAGCAAAAAGAGAAATGATTGAAGCAAATCTTAGGCTTGTTATCTCAATAGCTAAAAAATATACTAACCGGGGCTTGCAATTCCTGGACTTAATTCAGGAAGGAAATATTGGGCTAATGAAGGCCGTGGATAAATTTGAGTACCGTAGAGGATATAAATTTTCTACCTATGCTACTTGGTGGATTCGACAGGCTATAACACGTTCTATTGCCGACCAAGCAAGAACTATAAGAATCCCAGTGCATATGATTGAGACTATTAATAAGATGAATCGAATTTCTAGGCAAATTCTGCAAGCTACAGGTCAGGAGCCTGAACCTTCAGAATTAGCTGAAAAAATGGAAATGCCTGAAGAGAAGATTAGAAAAATATTAAAAATATCTAAAGAACCAATTTCAATGGAAACACCGATAGGAGATGATGAAGATTCTCATTTAGGTGATTTTATTGAAGACGTTGGTACGCTAACCCCAGATGACGCAGCAATATATGCGAGTCTGAGAAATGTTACATCTGACATTTTAGAGGGATTAACTCCACGAGAGGCTAAGGTATTAAGGATGCGTTTTGGTATAGAAATGAATACAGACCATACTCTAGAAGAAGTAGGAAAACAATTTGATGTTACGCGTGAGCGTATTCGTCAGATTGAAGCTAAAGCTTTACGTAAGCTCAGACATCCTACACGATCAGATCGATTAAAAAGTTTCTTAGAAGGTAAAGAGTAAATTATAGGGCCTGTAGCTCAGTTGGTTAGAGCAGAGGACTCATAATCCTTTGGTCCCTGGTTCGAATCCAGGTGGGCCCACCAATCAATTCAAGGTTTTTAAAGTTTTTTACCTCTAAAAGCCTTTATCTATTATAAATTAGTACATTGGTAGGTTATAAAGCGATAATATTTAACAAATTAATATAGGGCGAGAGGGCTATGGGTATTAAGACATTAGTATGTGTGTATTTGATTTGGATAGGATTATTGAGTCCAATTTCTTCTTATTCTAAAACAAGCGATCAAATTAAGATTGGCATAAAAAATACATTATTGCCTGATCATTATGGTTCTATTAAAGAATCTAAAATTAAAGATCCAGATATATTATTAAAAGAACTAGAAAGCTATAATTCCTATCGTCCAAGTGCATATAGGGATTTATCAAGCCATCCTTATTCCAAAGAAACAAAAAACAAAGCTCCACGCATACTATTCAAAGAGTTAGAAAATTATGAGTCCTATCGTCCTGATTCATTTAGTGATGCATCAAGAAATCCTTTTGGCGATAAAAAATATAAAAGTTTAGAAATTACCGCTGAGCAATAGAATTAAATTCACTACTAAACTTTTCAGTTAATTTTGGGTATTTTATCCAGCTATTTAACCCTTTGCTATTAATTTTATTTCTAATTTGAATATCACTTGCTGTCGTGACTGATCTTTTATTATTACTAATATCTAGATAACTATTTTCGAATTTTAGTCCTAAATAATTAAATATTTTTTTTACTTCCTGTTTTGGGTTATTAATTAATAATTCATAATCAAGTTCAAAAATTTCTTTTTGATATAGCCCTTTCCAGAAATGCATCATATCCTCATAGAGTTTATAATATTGAATAATATCATCCTGGTCATAAGAAAACTCTAGAACTCCTTCTGCAAATAATGTTTTGTATAATGAATAAGAAACTGCGATAGGATTTCTTATTGTATGAATAATTTTTGCATGTGGAAACATTTTTATAATGAAGCCAATCCAGTAAAAATTTAGTGGTAATTTATCGATGACATATTTTTTATCAGTAATGTGACTGAGACGATCGTAATAATCAAGTGATATATTTTCTAGTATTGAGATATATTTTTTGTCTGATGTTTTTATATTTATAGACTCGGATAAAGACTCATTAATACTACTTAACTCACCTGCTCCGAAAATTAACTCATTATTGGATAAAATTTGCTCAACTAATGACGAACCAGATCTAGGCATACCCAAAATAAATATTGGGGTAATTTTATTATTTATCTCACATGAAAAATTGCTTAATTCTGATTTGTTTGAAAATTTATATTTAATTTTTTCAAGTAACTCATAAGTTTTAGAAAAATTAAATTTACTAACATTTTTCATATATGAATTTGCCTTAGTTATATGTGCAGTAAAATTAGATATATCATTCTTATCATCATAAATTTTAGCTAAGGTAAAATTTAGAAAGGCTTTATTCTTATCTGGTAATGAAGAAATTTTATTTAATTCAAGTATGTTTTTTGCAATATTGTCTGTTATTTTTATGGTATGAACTCTAGATAAAGCGTAGTAGGCTTCATAGTATTTATGGTCAATGTTCAGGGTTATAATAAAGTTTTTTATAGCCATCTCCTTATTGCCAGACCAAATATAGTCAGAACCTAATAAATAATAATTTTCTGGATTAGAGGGATTAATTGAAATTGCTATTTTATGATGTTCGATTGCTAGTTCATGTTTTATATCTCTAATATAAGCCTCTGCTAGTAACTGATGAAGATATTCATTTCGACTATCTTTCTTGAGTGCATTATTGAAATGATAAATAGCTTCTTTATTTTTTCTTGTTTCCAGATATATATTACCAAGATTTATTTCAAATTGAACTAAGCCACTTAACTCATAAGCTTTCTTATAATTTTCTATAGCTTTTTCAAAGTAGCTCATTTCATGATAAGCCATTCCTATATTTCCAATGGCTTCTATAAAATCTGGATTAAGATGTAATGCTTTTTTAAAATTCTCAATTGCTTCACTTGAGCTCTTGAGTGCAACTAGAATAATTCCTTTGTAATTATAGACAATATAATTTCTTTTATTATTCTTGATTAGCTTGTTAATTTTTCTTAATGCTAATTGATAATCACCCTTGGAAAAATTTTTCTGAACCTCATTAAGCTCTTCGTCAATATTTTTCATTTCGATGATCCTTATTTAAAGCTTTATTAATAATCCAAATTACCATTTAATTTTTTTTCCTGCGTAATCTAGATATTGCCCAGAGTTTTCTTGAGATAATTTTTCAATTTGCTCAATCATTCCAACTACACTTTCATAGCTATTAATCCATGCATTTGGCCCGCCCATATCAGTTTTAACCCAACCAGGATGAAGTGTTAATGTTGATATTCCATTGCTTGCAAGATCATGCGTTAGACTTCTCATCATACTGTTTAATGCTGTTTTAGATGTTCGATAAATATAGGAACCTCCACTAGTATTATCATCAATACTACCCATTTTGCTTGTAATGGAAACAATTTTTTTTAAATTACTTTTTATAATTTGACCTAAGAATGCTTCAATTAAAATATATGGTGCAATCGTATTAATTTTGAAACTTTCAATCCATGCTTGGGGATCTATGTTACCTAAAGGTCCTGAGCGATAAATACCTGCATTATTTATTAAAACATCAATTGATCTATCGTTGAGTGTATTTGAAAGGGTATTAATCTCATCTAAATTACTAACATCCAATTGAAAAATTTCAATTGACGAGAATTTTTCCTGTAAATTTAGTAATTTATTTGCATTATCTTTGTCTCTACAACAAGCCAACACTTTCCAGCCCAATTGACTATATTGTTCGACGAACTCTAAACCTAGCCCACGATTTGTTCCAGTAATAAGTACAGTATAATTCATATGTTTTAATCCCTGATCAGATTATTAATTTTTAGTTAATAAGACTATACTCAATTTAGGGCAATCTAATCAATAATAGGAGGCTTATATGCATAAATGGCTAGTAATTTTATTCTTATTAATATTTTCTAATTTAAAGGCAGCTGAGTTAGAAGAATACTGTACCACTAGTCTTGCAGAAGGTAATTTTCATAAAACTGATTGTAGTGTTAATTCAAAATTTGAAAATAAAACATATTGTTTTGGAAATAAAAAGTCTAGAGAGATATTTTTAGAAGATCCTAAATCTATGCTTAATGATGCCATTAGTTTTTATGAAAAAAATAAAAAAGTAGAACGAATTAAGCTATCACAAAAAGATGCAGACTTAGCTATAAATGATCCAGATTGTGATTTGTCAAATCGTGATCTTGGATATTTAAATTTTAATGGAAAAGATTTAACCCACTGCACTATGGTTAATACGAGTTTTTTTGGTGCAGATCTAAGGAGTGCAAATCTTTCTGGATCTAATTTACAGCGTGCTTATTTGAACCTTGCAAGATTAGAGAAGGCAAATTTCTCTGGTGCTAATTTGAGAGAGGCCATAATATTTCAACCAATCTTTGGGCAAACAAATTTTAAATCTGCAAATCTTTCCGGAGCTAGAGTCATTGGAACCTTAGGGAATATTGATATGTCTTACGCACGCATTATAGGTGGAAAATTTGGATTAGATGTAGGCAATCAACCTATGGGCCAAATGAAATTTGACTCATCTGCTGGAAAATTTTATAAGGCTAACTTTGAAGGGGCTGACCTTAATATTGCGAGTTTTATTTTTGGTGATCTAAGGGAGGCGAATTTAAGAAATACTAATCTTTATCGTGCTGAGTTGATTCAAGCAGATTTGCGAGGAGCTGATTTGACGGGTGCTGACTTAACAGATGCTAATGTCGATGGTGCTGATTTTGATGGCGCAATTGGTTTAAATACAATAAAAGGTCGCAAAACATTACAAGGTCAATGCAATAATTGTTAGATTTAATTAAAGAAGTTCTTTCTTTCAAATTTAATAATCAAAAAAAATGCCCGTAAGGGCATTTTTTCGAACTTATTCTAGTTTTAGTTAACTGCTGCTTTAAGTGCTGCACCAGCTTTAAAACTTGGGGCATTACGTGCAGGAATTTTTAATTCAGCGCCAGTTTGTGGATTACGGCCTGTTCTTGCTGCTCTTTTAGAAACTTTGAATGTACCAAAGCCTATAAGAGTAACGGTATCACTCTTTTTTAGAGCTTTTGTTATTGCATCAACTGTTGCATCAATTGCTCTACCTGCATCTGCTTTTGTTGATGAAGTTGCATTTGCTACTGCTTCAATAAGTTCGCCTTTGTTCATGTAGTATCTCCCAGTGATAAATTTAATGTCCTGCTTATGTCTTACTATGACATGACTGCAGCCATAGAAATGACTTTGCCCATATTTTTTTATCTTGTCAATCAATATATATTATTTTTTTTGTTCGTGTGCTTATTAAATCTGCTATGTATTATATTTTGATTGATGTTACAATAATCATATGAATGATATAAAACATGGAGGATTTAGATTGGGTTCTGGCCGTAAATCTGGCAGTGGTTTTTTTGGAGAAAAAACAAAAGTAATTAGAGTGCCTGCGAGTCGGATTATTGAAATTAAAGAGTATATAAAAAGTCGATATCAGATGGGTAATACAGATACGGTAATGTTAGCTCACCTCAGCCCTCAGAAAAAGCACTTAAATTTATTTGACTATAAGGTACCTGCTGGATTCCCTTCTCCAGCAGATGATCATATCGAAAAAGTATTAGATTTAAATGAATATCTAATTACAAGAAAGGAAACAACTTTTTTTGTAAAAATTAAGGGTGATTCAATGATTGATGCAAGTATTCATGATGGTGACATTGTTATTGTAGATAGATCAAGGGAGGCAAAAATTGGAGATATTATATTAGCTTCTATTGATGGGGAATTTACGATTAAGACATTAGCTAAGCATTTATCACAACCTCGTCTTTTGCCTGCTAATGAAAAATTCCAGCCTATTATTGTTAATAAAAATATGCAATTTGAGATATGGGGAGTAATTACAGGCGCTGTCAGAAAGTTTTAAATTATGATAGCGCTAGTAGACGTAAACAATTTTTATGTAAGCTGTGAGCGCCTATTTAATCCAAAATTAATTAATAGACCTACTGTAGTCCTAAGTAATAACGATGGGTGCATCATATCTCGGAGTGAAGAAGCTAAGTTTATTGGAATTAAGATGGGAGCTCCTCTCTTTAAGATGCAATCATTAATTAATCAGCACGATATCAAAGTATTGTCTTCAAATTATCCTCTATATGCTGATATAAGTTCTCGGGTAATGAGATTAATATCTGAATTTACAGATTATCAAGAAATATATTCAATTGATGAGTGTTTCATAAGTTTGATCGGACATAAGAATCATCAAGACATAGCAGCGACAATAAAAAAAGAATTATGGATAAATCTTAGGATGCCAGTTTGTATTGGTATAGGACCAACAAAAGTTTTAGCAAAGTTAGGCAATCATTGCGCAAAAAAACAGAGTGACTGGAATGGAATCTGCGCAACTAACCTATTGCCTGATAATTCTTTAAATAATTTGATGGATAAATTTTCTGTAAACGAAGTATGGGGAGTAGGAAAAAATCTGACTCAGAAGTTAAATGTAATGAATATAAATTCAGTGCTGGATTTAAAAAAATCAAATGCAATACTTATTAAAAGCAGATTAAATATTAATGTCGCTCGAATTATTTACGAATTAAACGGAATAATTTGTTTTCCTCTCGAGCAAGGGTTAACTAAGAAGAAACAGATTGTGACATCTAGAAGTTTTGGTAGGGCGATATCAAATTATCCGAGCTTAGTTGAAGCAGTTACAACGTTTGTTGTTAAGGCCACACTAAAGCTAAGAAATCAGGGTTCATTGTGCACCAAGGTGTCAGTGTTTATTAGAAGCAGTCCTTTTAAGAAAGAAGTACATTTTTATCAGAATATTATAACCATTCCATTTTCTGACCCAACAAACAATACGAAGTGGATTTTAAAGGAAGGCTTAAAAGGATTAAGTGTGATTTACAGGCGTGATATTTTGTATGTCAAATGTGGAATTATTTTATCTGATTTAATTGATGAGAAAAGCAGTCAAAGAAAATTCTACTTCGTAAATACAAAAAAAGATAATAATTTGACTTTTATTATCGATAAAATTAACAAGAGGTTTGATAGCAACACATTACGTTTAGCTACACAACCACTTAGCCCACTATGGAGTATGAAACAACTTAAAAAAAGCCGCTCATATACGACTTCTTGGAAGGAATTACTGGTAGCAAACTAATCAATTAATGGAGGAAGGGCCGGGTCTAATTGAATGAATTGATTACTAGCATTCAAATAAACAATCCAGCCTTGAAAATATAGTGTACTTGCAGTTGGATCTAGTTGAATCTTAAATGGAGGTTTACCATGATGTGTTATTTTTTCACCAGCAATCAAATTATAGGTTTTTAAATCTCCATCACTATCTATAGTACATATAGATTGATCTGCTGATGATACAAGGTGAAAGTAAGATGAAGGCTTATCAGGAGTTTTAGTTATAAAAGAGGTAACAGGGGATGACTGTATAGTGCAGATAAAATTTAGGGCTGTATTGTTTATTGATTGACTTGGAGTATCAATGATACTGTCGCTGATCAAATTATCGGCATTGATAATGTCTTCAGGCGTAGAAGCAATTATTGGATAAGATTCAACATCGACGGATGTACTATTTTCTTCATTAATAATTATTTCTTTATTTTTTATAATATTATTTTGCAATTTAGAATAATAAAAAAATAAGGCAATAGATAAAATAACTAAAATAAGTATTATTAAATTGCTAGCTTGATTTGAAAAATTTATTAAAAATTTTGGTAAAGTAGGTTCATCAGAATCTGGAGTTATTGGCTCATTTACCGGATAAGAAAGAACTTTATGAATGCTGACATTTAAGATTTTTGCATACCGCTCAATCGATAGTTTAAGAAAGTAGGGAGTTGCGAAACCATAATTAAGGTTTTCTTCAATTGATTTAATTTGAGTTACATTGAGAGTTAATTTCTTGGCTATAAATTCCCGGTCTTTTTTTAATCGTTTTCGTGCTCTAAGTAACACAGACCCATCATAGCTATAATCTTTATCCTGGGGTTTTTTCATAGCAGTCTGAATGCAAGAATTGAAACAATAGTTGGAATTAGTGCGCCTAACAATAGACCCGTTGGATTTATGGTATTTTCTGAGAAATGCTTACGAAGTATTGCGATGCCTGCAGGATTCGGTGCGTTAGCAATTACTGTTAACCCTCCTCCAGTGACAGCACCAGCAACAAGTGCAATCTTGAATTCATCTGACAAACCTTCGACTAGTGAACCTAAATAGGTTAATGCAGCATTATCAGTAAATGCAGTTAGAATAGTTGCTCCAAAGTAGACTGTATTGGAGTCCATAGACATCAGAGTTGGCTCTAGCCACCATTGTTGAACACCTCCAAGTACAACTAGTCCAGCCAAAAAGAATGCAACTAATAAGGCCTCGTTAAGAATTAAATCATTTTGATAGCGTTTATATGCGGTGGCATAACCTAAAAAGAATAAAAACAATGCCATAAAAATAGCTGGATGATGCGAAAATGTCACAACATTCACGAGGAAAAATAAATGCATAAATGTCACAGAGAAAGGAGTCTTAGACTGATCTGCATCTCCTTTAATACTAATTTTTTTAAGTTCATCCTTAAATATTGACACTATTAATATAGCATTAATAAATACTGCGATTGCACTGCGCCAACCAAAATTGGTAATCATGAACCATAAATCCCAATCCCAAGTTGAGCTAACCATTAGAACTGGTGGTGCTGCATATGGCGTAAGCGTACCACCAATCGAAATATTAACGAAAAGTACACCTATCGTTGCATATTTAAATTTATCACTCATCTCTTTACCAAAATAATTCTGCCCTAAAAGCATTGCAGCTAGTGTCATAGCCGCGGGCTCTGTAATAAATGACCCCAATAGAGGCACAAAAGTTAACAATAGAAAATAAATTGCTATTTCTGTTTTAACAGGCACCCAACTGGCAAATAAAAGAACGGTATTTCTTGATAGTTGGAGAATAGGTTTAGTAGCAGCAATGACCATAATGACAAAAACAAACATAGGCTCGGTAAAATTTCTAGAATCAACATAGTTGACGGCTGTATCTTTACCTTCTATTCCAAACATAAATATGATTAAAATCATAGCCCAGAAGCCAAAAACTATTTCAACCTCACCTAATAAATGAAGAATACCTGAGTGTTTAGGGTTAATTCGAGCAAGGTGTTCAAATTTTTTAGTAGAAAAGGTATGAATTATTGCAACTAAGAATAGGATTGCACCTATGATGTTAATAAGTGATGTATCTAACATGTATGTTAATCTTTTTGGATATAAATAAAGATTAGTATTCTATCATTCTGAATGAAGACTCTAAATATATTTTTTGAAACCTGATAATATTTAACCAAATTTAATGTAAATAATTTTTAATGAAACCACTCTCAGAAAAAGATACCCAAAGATTAATGAGCTTTTATCAGCAAGGTAATTATCATTCTGCTGTTGATGAGTCAAAAAAGTTAATTAATTGCCATCCTGGAGAATTAATTCTACATAATATACTCGGCGTTTGTTTGGAAAGGCAGGGCTTATTTCAGGAAGCAGCTGAGGCTTATCAGGATGCTTTAAAAATTAATCCAGCTATTCCTGAACTTCAATTCAATATGGGGGCAATGCTGCATGCCTTAGACCGTTGGGATGATGCAATTATTCATTATAAGAAAGCATTAGACATCAAACCAAATTTTATTGAAGCTTTTTTTAATATGGGAATAACTTTTCAAAGCCAGGCTAACTTTGATGAAGCTATTAAATCTTATGAAAATGCACTTAAGCTGCAACCTGGATTTTACGAGGCTATTGGTAATATTGGTACTATTAAACAATTACAAGGTGATTTAGAGAGTGCAATAAAGTATTTTGAGAAAGCCTTAAATATTAATGAGGATGCTAGAGGTCACTATAATTTGGCTGGAGCATTACGTAATCATGGTAATTTATCAATGGCTATCGATCATTATAAGAAGGCTATTAAGATAGGCTCAAACGAACCAGAGTTTTATTCTGATTTAGGTGACGCACTTTGGCACAACGGTCAAATAAAGGAGGCTAATCAATTTTTAAGATCAGCTGTTGAAATGGATCCCAGTCATTCCAGAGCTAATTATCAATTAGCAATTTTTCTTTATGACAATAAAATGTTTGAAGAAGCGATAAAATACTTTGAAGCTTCTCAATTTCAAGATTGGGAGGAACGAACTTTATATTGTTTTTATAAACTTGAAAATTTTGATCAGTTTGAGGCGAAACTCAAGAACGCAATTATTCATAAAAATTCATCGCCATTTTTGGCTACATTATCTACCCATTACTCACAAAATATGAAGATTGAAGATCTATATAACTTTTGCCCTAACCCCCTAAACTTTGTTTGTCATGAGAAGGTGCCAGAATTGATAGAAAGTGACAGCAAGCTTCTTTACGATCTTATTTATGATATCAATACATGTAATATTGGAGAGCGTAAACAAAAGAGACTTTCATATGGAATTCAGTCTTCTGGGAATTTATTTAAGCGCCCAGAAAAGTCGTTTAAATCTCTGGAAGTTGCATTATCAAAATTAATCAAGAATTACTTTCTTAGATTCAAAGATGAACCTTGCGAATTTATTAACTCATTTCCAGAGGATATTGAATTCAGTAGTTCTTGGTTTGTGAAAATGCAATCGGGGGGACATTTAAGTTCTCATATTCATGAAGATGGATGGATAAGCGGTGCAGTTTATCTTTCAATCCCGAAAATTATAAAAAATCAAGACGAAGGGGGGATTGAATTAAGCACTGATGGAGATGAATACCCAAGAATGCATGATAACTTTCCAAAAAAAGTATTATTACCAGAGGCAGGAGATGTTATTTTTTTCCCTTCCTCAGTTTTTCATCGAACCATTCCCTTCGATTCTGATGAGGAAAGAATATGTATTGCTTTTGATTTGAAACCTGGGTCTAGGTAACCTGTAACTTTTTCGCCATATTAGTTAAAAAGCTCATAGCTATTGTATTATCCTCTGCCAACAATGCCTTCATTTTCTTCTCTGGAATCACAATAATTTTTGACCAGTCAGAAGATACAAAAGCCGAAGCTACTCTAGGAACCTTATTAAGTAATGAGAGTTCACCAAAATATTGCCCTGGACCGATTCTTGAAACAATTTTACCGTCTCTAACTATTCCTACCTCTCCTTCAATTATAAAAAATAATCGCTGATCATGATCACCAGCCTCAAAAATAATCGCATCTTTTTTGTATTTATGACCAAATAAGTCCATAAGGTTTTTAACAATTGGATGTTGGTAAATCTTTCTTATTTTAAATAATTGTTTAATTAGAAGAATCTCTTGTTTATGAACTGCAGCTATAACCTCTGCGCCAATTAGTAAGGCCCCAGTATTTAAATAAAGCCAGATAAAAGAGATGAAAATATTACGCATCCCTCCAAAAAACAATCCATAGGAAGCACTCATTGATACAAAAAATTCAAAGGCATTACTTAAGAGTAACCAACATATGCTTGTTAAGGCTGCCCCCAACAATAAATATTTTTTCTCAATTTTTATCGAGAAGTAAAATCTAAAGAATAATGTAACAACTGCTATAAGAAGAACAAATGATAATAGTGCAGTTAAAAAACCTTTTTCTATAAAAGGGGCATATTGATTAAATATTAAAGAAGCCTGATGTAGATATAAGTTAATAAAGACATAGATAAAAAATAGAATCATGATGCCGATTACTGCAAAAATATCACTTAATTTATTTCTAAAAAAAGCTGGTCTTGGTGGAAGACCCATTATATTCAAAAATCCCGAACGAATAGATGAAGTTAGCGGAGTAGCAGCAAGAAATAAGACCATAATCCAAATAATTCCCCATGATGCATGTTGAGTGGAAGCCTTGCTAACCTCATCCATAATTCTTTGACTCATCTCTGGAAGCAATAGAGAGGTAATATTACTTAATTCCTGCAATGCAAATGCAGAGCTAGATAGCCACTGACTTAAAAAAAAGAATACTAATAGAACGAATGGAATAAATGCAAACAGAGTAAAGAATGCAATTGAGGCATTTAGTGCCACAAAATTGTGCCTTCTAAATCCCATGAAAATTTCTCTTATAATAAAATATAACCTGCCTTGATGCTGGTCAGTAAGCATAAAAAGTTTTAGCATAATATCAATGATACAACTATAGTGATTTGAACTTTTCTGTTGCTCCTATCAATGCAGATAAGGTCGCTGGTTCTGAGGCAGAGTGGCCAGCATCAGGTACCATTACAAAATTACAACTAGGTAACTTCTTCATTAATTCATAAGCAGTTTTTGGTGGGCATACCATGTCGTAACGGCCTTGGACAATAACAACAGGCTTGTCTTTTAAAATACTGACTTTATTTAGAATTTCTTCACCTTCAACAAAACATTGATTTTGAATATAATGGAGTTGAACCTTTGCCCTAGCTAGCTCAAAATCAAAATTTATAGACTCAGGTGGTTCAGCATTTTCAGGAGGCATCAATTTAAGAATACTACCTTCAAATTGATTCCAAGATACTGCAGCTTTTTTCGCTACTTCTTGGTCATCACCTAAAACAAGTTTGCTGTATTGGGAGACTAGGTTTTTTTTGTTGATAGTTGAATCATGGGATAGTAAATTATAATGAAGGTCAGGAAAGAATTGATCTACATCATTCAAAAACCACTCAAGCTCATGAGGACGGCTTAAAAAAATACCACGAAGAATTAACCCTTTAACTGTCTTCGGAAATTTAATAGCATAAGCCAATGCTAAGGTACTTCCCCATGACCCACCAAATAAAAACCAATCTTCAATTTTTAGATGCTGTCGAATTAATTCCATATCATTGATTAAGTCAGAAGTAGTATTGTTCTGTATCTCTCCTAATGGCTTACTTTTTCCACAACCTCTTTGATCAAATAAAATAATTCGATAGTAGTTTGGGTCAAAAAATCTCCTTTGTTTAGCTCCGCAACCACCTCCGGGACCTCCATGCATAAATATAATAGGTACACCTTCAGGGTTACCTGATTCTTCTACATAAACTTCATGCATATCTTTTTTAGGTAAATAAAAATTATTAAAAGAATCGATCTCTGGAAACAATTCAAGAGAATGATGTTGTGAAGTTGAAGGCATATGGCATTCCTAAGGTTTAAATGTTGAAGTAATATTGTAAAGCATTATCTTCTTCCATAGGGATGACTCAAAAAGCCCAATTAATTGATAAGTAAAATAAATCATAAATTGTAACTAAATTGTTACAAAACTGTTGCAATTCAAATTTGAAAGGGATAAAGTACTTTTCAAGTACAGAAATATTTGTACTAAAGGTAAACATATTTAACCTGCGCTTAATTCTTTAAAGCACATAAATAATGCGTTTACTTCTTTTTTAAACCCTTAGTTAAAACTATGGAGATTTATAATGAAATTAAATAAAATCAAATTAGCTCTTGGCTTTGTAACTGCTGCTGCAATGGCTATGCCTATTGTTGCTTCAGCTGCTGCTGACCAAGAAAAAGCTATGTCAAACTCAGCTAACTGGGCTCATCCTCGTGGTCAACATGACAACCAGGCTTACTCAAAGCTGACACAAATCAACAAAGGTAATGTAAAAAACCTTAAAGCAGCTTGGACACTTTCTACTGGTGTAAACCGTGGTCATGAAGGTTCTCCTCTAGTTATTGGTAACATGCTATATGTACATACAGCATTTCCAAATAACGTATATGCTTTAGACTTAAACAACAACCAAAAAGTTGTATGGTCTTACTTCCCTAAACAAGATCCTAGCGTTCAAGCAGTTCTATGTTGCGATAACGTTAACCGTGGTCTTGGTTTCGGTAACGGTAAAATCTTCCTACAACAAAACGATGGTA